>CAYIUC010000007.1:0-11718 GCA_964366535.1 uncultured Candidatus Saccharibacteria bacterium
ATCGCCCTCACCGGGCTGCTTTTCACCTTTCCCTCGCGGTACTTGTTCACTATCGGTCTTGAAAGATATTTAGCCTTGCCGGTTAGTTCCGGCGGATTCCCCCAAGGTATTCGTGTCTTGAGGTACTCAAGGACGGAAACAAGAAAGCGAATTTGTTTTCGCGCACGGGGCTATCACCCTCTGCGGCGCTTCTTTCCAGAAGCTTACGCTAACAAATTTGTTTATAACTTTCCTCGTATAAATACGAAATCTCCGCCTTACAACTTCACCCCGCATTGCTGCGGGGCAATCTGGGCTGTTGCGTTTTCGCTCGCCGCTACTTGCGCAATACCGATTGGTTTCTATTCCTCCTGGTACTGAAATGTTTTACTTCCCAGGGTGCGCTCCTCGCCTTTCGACGAGGTGTCCCAATTATTCATCGGGACGGGTTTCCCCATTCGGACATCTTCGGATCAAAGGTTGCTCGGCACCTCCCCGAAGCGTATCGCCGCTACGCTGCGTCCTTCATCGCTCTTTCAAGCCAAGGCATCCACCGTACGCCCTTGTCTCCCTTCGGGAGACAGGTAACCACTTTAGTTCTGCTTTTTACCATTGACTATCGTCCGCCATACAATCCGGCGAGCGATTTTTCCAACTTCCCGCCTGCACTAAGACCCCTCAGTGCGACGGATTGCTTTTGTCAAATAGCAGTCATACGGAAATGAAAACCCCCCGCTCCAGAGCGGGGGGTTTTCGGTACAACAACTTAAAAAGCTGAGTGCCGTCCTCGCCGCTCTAGAAAAAGTTGTTTTACATTCAACATATTCAGAATGTTCCAAGTATAGCCGAACCAAAAATCCTGTCAACTAGGGTGTGTATTACGGCACGGCGAGCTTGATTTCAGCAATGGTTTGTAGTACCTTTCAGCGCAGAATTGTTAGAAAGGATACTTATGAAACTAGCAGCGCTTTGTTATTTGACAAGAGGCACTATTCATCTTGGCGGAAGAAATCTCATATGCCTTGCACGCAAAAAGAAAAAAATCGGCGCAGGATTATTGAATGGCTACGGCGGTCATATTGAAAAAGGAGAATCGCCGTTGAACGCAGCGCGTCGAGAATTGCGCGAAGAAGCAATGGTAACGCTCGTGCGTAGAAACAAAGTGGCGTGCGTTACTTTTTTTGAACGCGCGCCAGCAACACCATATCGCGACTTAGCACACTACGACGCGCAATGGGAAGTTCACATCTTTATCGGCCAATCTGAATTTGGGAAAGAACCAAAAGAAACAGATGAGATGGGCATACCAGAGTGGTTTAGTTTTGATAGCATACCCTACAAAGAAATGCTACCTGCTGACCGCTATATACTTCCGCTCATTCTTGCTGGCGACTTCCACACATTCTCTTTTGAAGCCGATGTGTATTACAGTCCGTGGAAAAAAGAAGTGGAGTGGATCACCATCCGCCCATTCAATTAAGCCGATCGTCATACAGGAGCGCCGTCGCTCCTGTTTTTTTATTTTTTCATCTTTCTTTTCCAACGCACGCCGTGCTTTTGTACTTCACTCGTCATTAGAACTCTAACTAAAAACCGCTATGTAGAAATAGATTGCGACCGCGATCTATTTCTACATTGTATTTCACAGAAAATTATACCACAAAAGACATGCGGCCAGAAACTACTCGAGGTCAAATTCTTTTCGTAACCATCGGTCATTTTCTATTGACTCAGCAACGATATACAAAAGTCCGCCGCCTAGGCGAAAACGGGTCTTGAGCAGTGCTGTTATTTCTTCACAATCGTACGGATATACCCAGACGCTGTCCTGCAAACGCATAAAACCTAGATGTCGCAGAAACTCTCTCAGTTCGTCTCGAACCCGTTTTCGTTTCTCCCAAATATCAAAGACAAGAATGTGCCACTTCCCATCCCACTTCTTTGGCACAGAAAGCGTTAATTGCCCTTCCTCGTATCGCGCCAATTCGCGTTCTCCTTTATCGGTGAGCGCAAGACACCGCTTACCATTACGCTTTTCATACTTTATGAAGCCGCGACGCATAAGACGCTCTACCACACGATTGACGTATGACGGACGACGATACCGTTTATCAAACATTTCAAGTGCTTGCAGGGCATTTGGAGCGCACAGCGCCATAGCAAGTAGCCCCGCTCCTGCAACAACTCTTAGTACCGCGAGCACAACCTTCGTAATGCGCAGTTCTTTCTCTGGTTTTTTCCTCATAATCTCTAAAAAACAAATGTAAAATTAGTTTGCGACCGCAATCTATTTTAACATGCCAAAAATAGTGGCACAGATGCTACTGGTGTTACTTTTTAAGACGAATGGTTTCTCCGTCGGATGTAAATATAATCGTGCCACGGTCGTAAGTACCGAGCACCGGAACCTCAAAACGATCAAGACGGTCTAATACTTCTTTGTGCGGGTGGCCGTAACGATTGTCCATACCGGCGGATATGACGGCGAACGCTGGAGAAGCGAAACCTAGGAGCGCATCGGAGGTAGAAGTGTATGAGCCATGATGCCCTGTCTTTAAGACATCCACATCGAGATGCGCGCCGTCTAAGTGTGTGAGGTATCCTTCTACTGCGCTTGTCGTATCGCCCGTAAGAAGAAAAGAAGTTGCGCCGTAGACAAGCTTAGTGACGATAGACCCCTCATTCGGGTTTAACCCCGATACATCGCGGTCGGGAAAAAGAATTTCGAGAAACGCGCCGCCGCCGAGTTGTACTACCTGCCCCCGCCGCGCCAAAATCTTCTGCACCTTCTTTTCCTCAATCAACTGTTCAAGCGCTCTATACTCGGCGGCGGCGCCTGTAGTACCCGGCTCAATTACCGCGCTAACTTTGTACGAGCGTAAAACATCCAGAAATCCGGCAAAGTGGTCTTTGTCTGGGTTCGTTACGACCAGCACATCAATAGTGCGATCGTAAAACGGCATCATCTTCCCAAGTTCGAGCACAACACTTCTATCGGGTCCGCCATCCACCACCACCTGCGTACCCGTCGGCGACTCTATATATATTGCATCTCCTTGCCCAACATCCATAAACGCAACCGTGAGCAACCCGCCCCTATCTTCCGCCGCAACGGAATACCAAATGAAAAGAGTTGCCGCCGCGAATATTCCAAATATCCACCAGTGCAGTTGCGCCCGAATCTTTTGCATATCTGCTATAATACTCCTATGCAATTCACTGAACAAAAGTTTAATATCCCTCCGCTTAAGGGCGTCTCCGCGAAAAACATTGGGGAACATTTGAAGCTCTATGCTGGCTATGTGAAGAACGCCAACCTTATTCTGGATGAAATCAAGAAAGGCACTGCGGGAGATTATGCAATCGCCGAGATGCAAAGGCGGTTTTCGTTTGAGTTTAACGGGATGGTCAATCATGAATACTATTTTGAATCATTCATAGGCGGTTCGGCTCCGTTCACCGCGAGTGGCGCTTTTCAAAAAGCAGTCATCGAAGAGTGGGGTTCGTTTGACGCTTGGGTTGCTAGGTTCAAACAAGTCGCCGCAACGCGCGGCATAGGTTGGGCAATGCTATACTACGACCCGATGACGAAGCACTTGCTAAATGCTTGGGTAGACGAACAGCACTTCGGACAACTAAACGGATGCAAAACAATTCTAGCGTTAGATATGTGGGAGCATTCCTTCGTAGCCGACTACAGCCCTAGCGGCAAGAAACAATATATAGAAGATTTTTTTGCAAATCTTAATTGGACGGCAATTGAGAAGAACTTTGCGGCTGCATCTTCCATATAAGCACTCCATACCCGGCGTACCATAAAAGCATCAACCAAAGCGGGAAAGAGGATAGCGCGACTGCCGCAAACGGCAGTCGCGCAAACCATTCCACTACGGCGAGCTCGTACGCAAGGAGCGCGTACGCCGCGTATGCAAACGGCATCGCAATAACGCTCCATACAAACTCGAAAAACCCAGCGAGAAATCCAAAAAACATCGTAAATGGGACTGCCGCGAGCACGAGAAGATTTGCTGGAAGCGACACGAGCGATAGGAGTCCTGTTTTGTATAGCAAAAACGGGAGCACGAAAAGTTGCGTCGCAAGTGTTGCAACCGCTATCTCTCGCATACCAAACCGTTCGGTAATCCATCGCGCATAGTTAGAAATAAGCGGAGACAGGTAAATAATTCCAACGGTTGCGAGAAAGGAAAGTTGAAATGAAGTGTCAAAAACGAGAATCTTTGGATTGTGTATGAGCATTAGAGTGCCAGCAATAAGAAGCGCACGCGTTACCGCGTAGAGACGCCCCGTACCGCGCGCGAGAAGCGCCAAAAGAGCCATCACGGTAGCGCGCACCACAGTAGCAGAAGCACCTACCGTTATTGCAAAGAGAAGCATCGCGCCAGCCGCGAGCACGAGCCGCTTGCGACGCGATAACGCACTAAATAAACGCTCTATGAATCGAGCAATAATTGTAATGTTGTAACCCGAAAGCACTACGATATGTATCACGCCAACGGTACGGAAATCGTCTAGAAGTTTCTTACCGAGCGACTGCTTTGCGCCGACCACAAGTCCCGCGAGAAGACCGGCGTGCGGTTGCGGGATTAGGCGATTGATATTGCCAATGAACGCGTGCTTAAGCGCAAATAATTTATCAACTATAAAATTCCCCTTCCCGCGCGCGAGAACCTCTATGCTCGGCAGAAACATCTCGTAGTAAATCCCGTCTTTCTCAAGATACGTGCGATAATCAACTTCTCGAAGCGTCGTCTCGTCAGTAAAGTTTTCTGGCCGTTCCAATACGCCGCGCACCGACACGCTATCGCCGTAGACATACTGCGGCTCTCGGCTGGTCGTTACAAGCACCTTTGTTTTTTCTGTTTGCACCACAAGACGAGTTACCTTCTCGCGTTCGTCCGGCTCATCTGCAATCAGACCCGTAAGCATTACCGAGTGCCCTATAGATGAGTCAAGATCCATGTGCGTTCCATTCCGATCAGCAAGGTCGTAACGGAATATCCCAAGCGCAACGCACAAAAGAAAAACGGAAAAAATAATCGTCTTTCGATTCACGAGAAAGAGTACGCCAACGAGCAACAGAAGAAACGGCGCGAAACTTGCTCCGAGCGATACGAACGACCGCGCAAAAATACCCGCAACAAAACCAGCAATGCAGGCGTAAAAAATCTTATCGGACATATTCCCGTCTAAGTTGTATCGTAATACCGTCCGCAAATGCGGTTGCTATTTCATCTGCGCGATTGTTGCCGCGATTATCGGCGTGCCCTGCTACTTGCACCCACGATATATCTTTGCCCGCCGACGCCGCGAGAAGTTCTTGCCACAAATCCTGATTCTCCACTGGCTTCTTCGCCGCCGTCTTCCATCCCCTCTTTTGCCAGTTATGTATCCATTCCGTTATACTTTTTATAACATAAGATGAGTCGGAATAAACAACAAGTTTATCGTTCCCAAAAAACTGCAGCGCCTTTATGGCGGCAGTAAGTTCCATACGGTTGTTTGTAGTATGCGCCTCGCGCCCACCAAGTTCAGTTGTTTTGCCCTCTGCGGTTATCACAACCCCCCACCCGCCAGGACCCGGGTTCCCGCGCGATGAGCCGTCGGTGTAGATGGTAATGGATTTAGAAAGCATAATTAAGAAATTTAGTAAGTATTCGAGCCGCGACGGTCAATGTCAAATACATGGACCTCGTGGGATGCGGGGCATATTTCAAAGGAAACTCGGTATGAACCAATTCTTCGTCGCCACACATTTTCTTCACCTCCCAGCTTTTTTATATCACCGGTATACGGGTCATGAGGAAACTCTTTTTCCAATACACATTTAATCCGAGCCGCATCCTTGTTCGGAAACCGCCGAACAAACTTCGCCGCACTTGACGCAACAAACACGCGCCGCGACATACCTTAGAGTTCGGAGACAGGGACAAATCTACCTGCCGCAAATTCTCTCCGCCCCCGAGCTACGACCCGCAAATCACGAGCGGTTGGTCTAAATGTTTTTACTTTCTTGGTTGGTCTTTGCAACACCAAAAACTCCTCATAGTCGGAGCGGGAAATCGCAATGAGGTCTTCAGAGTCAGTATAATTCTTTGGAATGGTTACGGTAGCCATATCGTAATAATACCAAAAACAGGGCAAAAAGAAAGACCTATACAACATCTACAATCCGTAGTCGTAATTCCGGCGTGTCGCGAAAAATGGAGCGTTCCAGATTCGCAAGTAGATTGATAGTCTGCCCCTTAGCAATACCACCAAAGTCCTCTTGTTTTGAGTAAAACTTTACCGCAGAGATGCGCTCGCCGACGCTGTTCTCAAAAACAAGCTTCAGGTGCTGACGCTCTTTACCAAATGGTTCGACTGCTAAGGGTGTGATCTGTGAAAATAAAAAAAGCGGCTTTGAGTTCCCAACCCCAAACGGCGCGAGTTTAGCAATATCACGCCACAAATCGCCGTTTATTTCATCTATAGAAAGTACTGCATCTACTAAATACTCGGGAGAAGATGCATGCTCCACGCGCACCTCCTCGTATGCACTCTCGAGCGTGCTTTCCAGCAGATGCACTTTATCAAGCGCTATGGAAAACCCACCCGCCTCTTTATGCCCGCCAAAATCAGAAAACACACCAGATGCTTCTTGCATAAGCAACGACAAGTCAGTGTGGCCATCGGAACGGCATGACCCTTTTAAGTTTTCTCCGCCCTCTCTCCCCCACAAGAAGACTGGCTTTCCGTAATCCTCGGCGAGAGCGTTTGCAACTAGCCCCAAGAGTGCAGGACGCCAATTTGGACTGCCGGCAACAACTACAGTAGGAACACTGACCGCATGCCGCTCGGCAACTATCTTATGCACCTCCTTCACAAGCGCCGCAACCTTCCCTTTCCGTTCATCATTTATTTTATTCAAATGCCGCGCAAGCGCACCCGCCTTCGTAGCATCTTCTTCTGCAAATAGACGAAATGCATCCATCGGCACCCCCATACGCGACGCGGCGTTGATGCGCGGGGTAATCATAAAACCTATATCGTCTTCGGTAAGTTCGCGGCGGTTCAATCGCAACTCCTGCAATAATTGCCCGAATCCCAACCTCGGCGATTTGCGGAGAACCTTAAGCCCATAGTACGCAAACACGCGGTTTTCTCCTGTGAGCGGTACCATATCGGACAGAGTGGCAATGCCGACCATGTCCAGTAGCCACTTCTCCCAACCGAGCGATAGCGAGGTTGCCCCGAGCGAAGTCGAGGGGCTTCCAACTATCTTTTTCACGAGCGCTTGCACCAATTTAAACACTACACCGGAGCCACAAAGCATTTTCTCCGGATACGAACAGCCATCCTGTTTTGGATTCAAAATCGCATATGCCGGAGGAAGCCCTTCCGCCGACGGCAAGTGGTGGTCGGTGATAATTACTTCCATGCCGAGCTCATTTGCACGCACTATCTCTTCTATATCAGTAATCCCGCAATCAATAGTAATTAGAAGTCTCGCGCCCCGTTCCGCAATTGCTTCAATCGCTTTCGTATTCAACCCAAATCCTTCTTGGTGCCTGTCGGGAATATAGTTTTCAAAATTGGCATAACCGAGCTTCTTAAAGAAATCATGCAGGACAACCGCGCCAGGAATACCATCCGCATCGTAATCGCTAAAAATGGCGATGCGCTCTTTTTTCTCAATCGCGCGCACAATCCGCTCCGCCGCACGCTCCATATCTTTCATCAGAAACGGGTCGTGCGTGTGCGCGTCGTAGTCGGGGGTCAAAAACCGTTTTGCAACGCTTGCGTCAGTGATGCCGCGCGCCGCGAGCAGATGTTCCAACAGATCTTCCCTCACTCGCTCCCGCACCGCATATTTTTGCATTCGGGTAGTTTAGCATATACTATATATCCGCATGGCTGAATGTATATTCTGCAAAATAATTACGAGAGGGGAAATCCCGTCGACCGAGGTGTATGAGGACGATACGGTGTACGCCTTTTTAGACATTAATCCAACAAACCTAGGGCACACGCTTGTAGTACCAAAAAAGCATTATGAGAATCTTTTTGACATTCCGGATGCGGAGCTCGGTATTCTGGGAGCGCGGGTGAAGAAAGTTGCCGCCGCCGTCAAGAAAGCGATGCGAGCAGACGGAATTAATATATCCATGAACAACGGCACCGCGGCGGGGCAAGTGGTGCCCCACGCGCATATACACATCATCCCACGCTACGGCAACGACGGCTTCCGCCACTGGCAGGGCCGCCGCGGCTACCGCGACGAAAACGAGAAGGCAGAAACCGCCATAAAAATTAAAAGCGTGTTGTAAGCGCTTGTATCTCCTCTTGTAAAAAGAAAGTGTTTCCATGCTTCAGTAATCCTGTATACGAAGATAGATTCCGCTCATTCACCCTCGAGAACATCCTCCGCTTCGTACTTGTCCGCAACACCCGGTGCGTCGGAAAGTGCACCCATCCTAGGAAGTCAACGCCGGAGGAAAAAGTTATGATTGAAACCTTGTCTGGGTGCAGTTCTAGGTAGAGTTTTTTGGAAAGAAAATCGGAGATAGGAGGAATAAGAGAAACGAGATTCTCTCGGTTTTGCGATAGTATAACAAAGTCGTCTGCGTAGCGGATGTAGTGTTTGATGTTAAGGGCATGCTTTACGAATTGGTCAAACTCGTCCATGTATATGTTGACGAAGAGTTGGGAGGTGAGGTTGCCGAGTGGAAGACCGACGCCTTTTGTACCTGAATTGAAACTGCCGATGATTGCGCCGAGAAGCAATATGACATCGGGGTCGGAGATAAAACGGGAGAGAATCTGGAGTAGAATACTGTGGTCAATGCTTGCGAAAAACTTGCGAATGTCGCATTTCAGAACCCAGCAGGTTTTGGTGTGAGAAAAACTAACTCGCTTTCCAAAATCCAGAAACCGATTGAGCGCGCGATGTGTCCCTTTTCCCAGCCGACATGAAAATGAATCAGCTATAAATCTCTTCTCAAAAAACGGGTACAGTACCCGGTACACTGCATGGTGGAGGAGACGGTCGCGCACGGTTGCCTTGTGGATGTCGCGGGGTTTAGGGTCGGCGATGGTAAGGTGTTGATATGGGCCATGGCGATAAGTTTTATTGCATAAATCTGTATAGAGGGTTAAGATATGGGCCATTAACCGCAGTTGAAAGATCTGAATGTCTTTTTTGCATCGCTTGTCGCATACAAACTCGTACCACCCTGCAAGTAAATTCTCAACAGTAGCAATTTGTTTAAAAAAGGAACTATGGACGCCCCCCCCCCACGGCATTTTCCGAACCAACCTGACAGTTTTGTACAAACTGCGGCATGTGTATAAGTTGTGGCATAATTTTTTGCGACGGTTCCCTAAAACAAGCCGCTATACCCTTGGCGCGAAAATTGACTCCTTGTTTGTAGAAACGCTGGAACAAATAGTCATTGCTAGTTTTCTTGGAAAAACAGAGAAACTTCCTTTCATAAAAAGAGCATCGGTAAAATTGGATATATTAGCGTTCTTTCTGGAAACCGCATGCGATAATGGCGCACTGGAGCAAAAACACTTTCTCCTACTCTCCGCGCCAATCCATGAAGCAGGAAAGATGCTCGGTGGATGGCGTAATCAAATTATTAAACAAACTTCCCCGCCGAAAGAGACGGAGAAGAAATGAAGAAATTTGCGGGGACGAACACCAACGAACCAATAGTTCCGATTCCACCTGTTGTCAAACCAGTTGAGGTTGAGCTTACGGTTCGCACCGTTGCGATTCACAACGAGAACCTGCGGATTGCCGTCGGAGTTCAGCCACTATGCGCGGAGCGCCGTCTATACCGTCACCCGTTCATTCCTGAACGAGCCGGAGTGAAATTTTTCGGCATCGTAATGCCGTAGCGCTTCACGCCAAGTATATTCATTTTTTAAAAGTCCACACAACCACTCTCGCGCAAACACATGGTCGGCGCGACTCTCGGTTGGGTGATACTGGAATTCGGACGCGCAAAACCTATGGTCGTGCGCCGATATGGTCCTACTATCCGCATGCAGTATACAAAATTGCCCCATCCACGCAATGTGGACAGGGCAAAGGTTTAAGGAATGCAAGTGTGAGGACCTGCATTCCAAGATACCAAGGGCTACTTGCGGGGACGAACCCCAACGACCCAATCGTACCGAGACCACCTGACGTCAAACCAGTGGAGGTCGAGCTCACGGTACGCACCGACGCGATACACAACGAGAACCCGCGGACCGCCGCCGGAGCTCAGCCACGGCTTGTGCAAAAAGACGAAGAAACCTTTTTCTTCCGGGTACGCTTCGTCAAACTTGAGCGCGTCCTCGTGGGTCGGACGCTCCAGTCCGCGTTTTTCCAGTTCCACGAACACCTGCTCCGAAGTCGGGTCGTAGTCAACCTGAAAAGCGACCAGTTCCCGTGCCTCATCCGGCCCGCTCACGAGCGGGAAGTTTGCCGAGGTGATGCACTCATTGACGAAGGTATGTTTCGTCGCCGCGATCATTTCTTCAGTCGTTCGTTTGCCGCCGCGGGTGACGCAAAACACTTTGCACATGAGCCCTTCCAACATCTCCCGCACCGCCGCGGTAAGACGCTCCACCGAGCACTCGTTTGCATACTTCAGCACTTCCGTCGCGAGTCCGCGTGGAAAGTGTGTTTGAATCTTCTGTGTTACTTCCAACTCTGCTGATGTTAAGGCCTTGTCACTCATGTGACCCTTCCTTTCTTTGTTTGTTGTTTCTTTTTTGGTCCTCCGCATCCTATCAAGATACTTTGAACTCTAAGTACAGTATAGCAAAATCAGGCGCGGTTGTCAATGGGCGAAAATATGGCTTAACAGAGCCATTTTTACGCGCTCAGCGCTTCAAGTCCAGGCAGGGTCTCGTTTGCGAGAAACTGGAGCATCGCGCCGCCGCCGGTGGATACAAACGAGAATTTCTGGAGCAAACCAAGTTTGGAAATGGCGGCGAGCGTGTCGCCGCCTCCGACAATGGTTTCTGCGTTGCTTACGGCGAGCGTCTTGGCAATTTGTTCAGTCGTCTTTTCGTAGCCGCTTTCGTATTGCCCAAGAGGTCCATTCCACAGCACAAATGCGGATTGTTTAATTAACCCCGTCAGTTCTGCAAGCGACTTATCGCCCGCATCTACTATTTTGTTTTCATGCCATACTACATCAAGCGGTACATGCAATTTCGGATTGCGATAAACTGGCTCCGGTAACGGTACCGAAGAAATTAGAGAATCGCCAACCATCTTGCCGCGCGCTTTAAATATATCGTTCGCTAGCGCGCCGCATACATATACCTCATCCATCGTTTCCAGAAACTTCTGTACGAGCGGCAGTTTTGTTTCAAACTTGGCGCCACCAAGAATAGAAAGCGATGGACGCTTTGGCGAAAATGCTTTAGATAGATTCCGTACCTCTTCCGCAAACAAAAACCCTGCGTAGTGCGGCAAATGCTGTGGCACGCCAACAATAGATGCATGGGCGCGATGCGAACGCGAGAATGCTTCATTCACATACAAGTCGGCGAGCCCTGCGAGCTCGCGCGCAAACGCGTCGTCATTTTCCGTTTCTTTTTCACCGCCAACTGCGCGAATATTTTCTAAAAGCACAAACGCTCCGTCGGGGCCGGGGGGGGGGGGGCCGGGGCGCCGCGCCCGGGCCGCGGGGCGGGGATAAAAAAAAAAAAAAAAAAAAATAAATAAAGAAACCA
>CAYIUC010000007.1:11728-31213 GCA_964366535.1 uncultured Candidatus Saccharibacteria bacterium
CCCCCCCCCCCCCCCCCCCCCCCCCCCCCCCCACCCCCCCCCCCCCCCCCCCCCGCCCCCCCCCCCCCCCCCCCCCCCCCCCCGCGCCTCGGCGATCGTTTTTGCAAATACAACAGAATATTCTTTCTGCAGGTACGAGCACACTGGCGCAAGCGATTCGTCCTTATCGGTACGATGCGACACGAGAAGCGTCTTCGCGCCATTTGTTTTCAAGAAATCAAGCGTCTTTTTGCTCCGCGTAATGCGATAATCGTCTATCACCTCCCCGCCTCGCACAGGAACATTGAGATCAATCGCCAAAAATACGCGCTTACCGCGCACTGCTCCGCATTCGTCTAGGGTTTTAAACTTATGTTTCATTAACAATTCGTATAATCCATGAAAATGCTTCGGCATCCAAGCTCTCGTGGCCTATCAGAAAACCCGCGATGTCGCCATCTTTCAAGAGAGCGCTTGCGTTGTCCGGCTCCACACTCCCACCGTAGAGTACAGGGACTTCCGCGCCTGGCTCTCCAAACATATCGGCAAGCGTTTTGCGTATAAAAATTGCCGCCTCGCGCACTTGCTCCGGCATTGGCGCAACGCGCCAATTTTTGCCGATTGCCCACACCGGCTCATAGGCAACTGCGATGTCAGAAATGAAGCGGCGCTGTACGCGCGCAAACGAACTTTTAATCTGTTCGCGAAGAGAAGCGTAAAAATCGCCATTCTCATCGCGCGTCTTCTCGCCTATACACACAAGCGCCGTTACACCCTCGCGCACGATGGCGCTCGCCTTGCGCGACACGGTGTCGTCTGTTTCCCCACGGGCGCGCCGCTCGGAATGACCCACGATTGCGAGCGTTGCGCCTACACCTTTGAGCATTTCTGGCGACACTTCTCCAGTATAAGGTCCGCCGTTGCGCCAAAACGAGTCCTGTGCGCCGAGCGAAATTACGCCATTTGCAAGACGGGAAAAGAGCGAGAGGAATGGGAATGGCGGACAAACTACTACCGAAACGCGCCGCTTTGCCTCCGCCGCCGCACGGCGCGTTGCTAGGAATAGGGAGCGCGCATCTTCCACGCTCCCTGGGTTCATCTTCCAGTTTGCAATAATAATCTTCTTTCCTTTTTTAAACGACATTATCTTCGCATTATACTCCCTTATTCCACCTCTTTCCAACTGCCGAGCGTATAGCCGCCCGAGGGACCTGCGGTAAAGAGGAGGTTGGCGAGGCCGGTTTCGTATACGACCTCGACGCTGTTTTTCAGGCGAATCCGGTACGCCGACGCTTCTTTTACGACCATAGAGTTTTCTAGAGAAATCTCACTCTCCGGCGCATACAAAAGCAAGGCGCCGCCAACGCTGTTGTTTTTTGCAATAATCCCTTCGCCGCTGGTCCTCTGGGAAATCAAGAGAATGTATGAATTCGCTCCCGTCCCCTCAAACGAGGCGGTATTTTGCAACGTTATTTTATCGTCGGCGACCACCGCGACACTCTGCCCAGACATTGCACCGCTGATCCGAACTACGACGGAGTTTTCAATCTCTAGAGTTCCCGCAACCCAAAGAGGTCCAGCGAGCGTTATTGTCGGTGAGCCGCTGATTTTCATATTGCAATTTATTTTCTTCGGACCAAGTGTTATATTTGAAGAAATAGTATACGAACAGGGTGTGGTGTGCGTACCTCCCGCGAGCGCATCCGCTTTCCATTCCTCAATCTGTTCGTTAGAAATAGGAAGTGAGGAAGGTGTCTGGTCAGTACTCCCCGGGTAGAGCGTACCGCCAACTGTCGTACCTGATATCGTTTGGTAATATGCATCGCCGTCTATATCGGAATCGCGGATTGTATGCGCACGCGCAGTGCCAGTCGCATGCACCGCTTCAATAAGTCCGCCGGCGCCCGCAGAAATCACATCACCACAAAACACATTACTCCCGGAACCCGCACCTGGGCCGGTGCAAAAGAAATACCAACACACCGACGATGAATTATCAAAAGAACCCCCGCCGGCCCCACCCTCCACCCCAAAATCAACCGCGACTCCAGTGCCTTCGGCAAGACGCATTGTGCTCGCGCGCGCGAAGCGCGCGCCGAAAGATTCCGCTGATATTTCCTTTCCTCCAGAAACATCGGTAAGTGATGCGCTCGCTGTTACGGAACCGACTACGAGCGTTTCCGCATTGTCTACCGCGAGTCCTTTTATTTTCCTATACGCAACATCTTCGGAAACGGACGACGCGGCAAACAATCCTTGCCTAGCGTCCGCAAACGCGCGCGCCGCAGATGCGCGCCGAAGCGCGGGACCTGCCGCCGCCGCGGAGACGGCGGCGGCTCCGGCGAGAAATAGGAGGCAGGCGATAAGCATCACCTGCCCGCCGTTAGTACGAATTGCGTAAGATGGTGGTTGCATAAAATCTTTTGGTAGTAGATGCCGTGCCGCTCCCCGACTGGAGCGCCAGTTCTATCTTCACCGCTTCGCTTCTACCTGTAGTAATAGGCCGCACTACAAACGACGACACGGCGATGGTGCTTCCGGTAAGCGCACCTTGGTCTACGCCATTCTCTTTCATATGGAGCGCACCGTCACTGACGAAAAACTCTCTAGTCCCGCCGTCATCCATATTCAAGACAAGCTCGCTCCCCGCCCCGTCCACCGACGCGCCCGCGCGCGTTTCGCGCGTAATGCGCTCCAGTATAGCTACCGCATCACGCTCAATTCGCGCCAGATTTGCCGCGCCTCCGTACGCGCGCGAAAGCCCGAGCGCCGTGCCGACAATAAGCGTGAGCGCAGTTGCGACAATCGCAAGGTATACCAAAAGTTCTATTGTAGAAAATCCGCGGCGCATAAAAAGATTATTCAAATAAGTTGGTGAGGTATGCTTCCATAACGCGCTCGCGAGCGTTTGGAGTGGAAGTAGCCCACGCGACTCGCACGGTAATTTTTTTGGTGCCAGTATCAATCGCCTTTGGGTCTGGCGAGTCCGCAACCACTATGTCTTTGTCAGAATTGCGGCGATACACCTCACCAACAGTTACCGAGCGCCGAAATGAGCCGTCAATCGTTTGCGGCGATAGTGTAGTCGCCCACTGCGTTCCAGTAAAAATCAGATCGTAAGGAGTACCAACTGCGAGCGATGAAAGATTGGCCCACCCCGCATCGCGAATAGTGGTAACCGCTTCCACCCCTTCCTCAGCAAGTGCCGCCGCTTGTACCTCAAGCACGCTTGCCCGACCTTGACGCGTTGCCACCTGAAACGCAGTGAGCACCGACACAAACGACACAAGAAGCACCGCTACGGCGACCAAAATCTCTACCAAAGAAAATCCTCGCATCTTCTTATTATACCCTATTCGCCCTCCACTACGCCGAGTGTGTTCACGGAAATGATTTTGGAAATGGAAGAGTTACCGCGCACCGAAAGGGTTACAGAGCCTGCATTTGCAGAAGCGGTCAGGCGCGCAAACACGACTTCATTGCTGGAAAAAGTGTTCGAGGAAATAATAATACGGCGCGGCATCGTCTCTGTTTTGTTGTCCGCACCTGTCGAGCTATACGAAGGCGCCTTGAAGAGCACCGCTTTGTCGGACTCAAAGTGCACGCCCCATGCACTCGCACCCTCTCCCGAAAGCGTCTTGCTCCGTGCTTCTACAATAAGCGCCGCGACGCGCGCGCTTCCAGATTTTAATTCCTGCCGTGCCGCGTAAGAAGAGAACGAAAACCATCCCGCACCCAATATAAGCGCCGATACCGCAACACTCACGACCAACTCCAACAATGTAAAACCCGAATGCTTCATATTGTTTACACATTATTCATAAGCGTATACATAGGCAATATCATTGCGTAGGCGAAAAAGCCCGCCGCAACGCCAACCGCAACCATAAGAGCCGGCTCAACGATTGCGGAAAGGTTTTTCGTTTTCTGCTCCACTTCCGCTTCATAAAAAAGCGCCGTTTCTTTAAGCATCTCGCCGAGCTTTCCAGTCTCCTCGCCGGACGCAACCATTTCAGAAAAGTACGGTTGGTATAGCTTACCCGCCGTCGCAAACGCCGACGAGAGCGTTTCGCCTTTCTCCACAGACGCGCGCGCGGAGAGAAGCGCGCGACGGTAATAGCCGTTCTGCACCACATCGGCAACGACGCCGAGCGACGACACAATCGGCACGCCCGCCGCGGTGAGCGAGCCAAGCGTGCGCGCCGTGCGCGCAGAATTGAGCTCTACCGCAATAGTGCGGAAGCTGGGCGTATGAAGCATTGTGAAATCTGTAATTCGCATTCCTAATTTTGTACGGAGAAATCCTACGCAGAGCAAGACAAAAAACAAGATAGATGAAAGAAACAAAACAGAATGGCTTTGCAGTAGATCACTCGTAACTACAAGTACTCGCGTAGATAGAGGAAGCGCAACGCCAAACTCGGCAAAGGTAGACGAGAGTTCAGGAACGACATACATAAGCATTAAAATCGCGATTGCCACCATAACTATGATAATAATAGCGGGGTAAATCAGCGCGCCGCGCAATTTCCGACCAAGCGCGTACACGCGCTCCAATTGTTCCGCAAGAGAAGCAAACGACTGCGCAAGCCCCCCGCTCTCTTCTCCTGCGGCAACCACGGCAGGAAAGAGCGGGGGGAAGATGCGCGGAAATTCCCGAAGCGCCGCCGAAAGCGCCTTACCCTTCCTCACCTCGTCGCCGAGCGAAGTAAGCGTTTGACGGAACGCCTTGCTTCCGCTCTGGCGCACGAGGACTTCAAGCGCGCGCGGAAGTGGCAGGCCGGCAGAAATCATTGCGCCCAAGTTCCGCGCAAACGCCACCTTCTCGCGCAAAGGCACAAACGAAAAAGAAAGAAGGGGTGAGAAATAAATCTTCACATCAGTATTATCTCACGAAAATCCACATCGCGTTACCCGAACAGTTCGCTGTGCGAACCGATGTCAATAATCGTGAGCATGTGCGCCTTCTCATTAATTTTGTAAATCAAAAGTAAGTCGCTCTGAATGTGACACTCAAGACATTCAGTATATTCTCCGTGTAGTGGATGATTCTGATACGAGGCATCTAACGGCTTGCCTTCTCGAAGAGCGTTAATGACGACATCTACATCCACAATGTGAAAGCGGCCCGATTTTATTAGCCGTTTTAAAGATTTTTGATATCGCCGCGTTGATTGTACGGAATACATGTAAATACACCGTTAAACATCTTTCAGAATATCTGCATGCATTTCCTCCGCTGAGGTGTATCGTTTTCCGTGCTTTTTCGCCCATGCAATGTCGCGCTTGTATTCTGCCCAATGTCTTAACTTTAGACCTGCGGTAGTAACGGGTACAAACGGTACGCTCTGTGTCGTCGCCACTTGTTCCAAGTACAAATTCACGCCCGAAGACAAGTCAAGCCCGACGCGCTCAAACACTTTCCGCGCGCGCTCTTTACGTTCCTTGCTTGTCCGCACTTGTACGGTAGTATTCATAATGTAGGTAGTATAGACAATGTAAGTACAACGTCAACTACCTCGAATACGAAGGTTCGTACTATTCTGACACGACGCGCATCACTTCTTCTATGGTTGTGACGCTCTGCGCGCACTTCATTATGCCGTCTTCCAACATAGTAAGCATGCCCTCCGAGCGCGCCTGCTTCTCAAGGTCGGAGGTTGTAGTGCCACGCATCACTAGGTCGCGTATAGCAGAGGAAACACCCATCACTTCGTAAATGCCTATGCGCCCCTCGTATCCGTCACCGTTTTCTCCAGAGCGCGGCTTGTAAAACGGCACCTTTTCCCAATGCGTTCCTTTCGGAACGACGCGATTTTCAACGAGCGCCGCAAGTGTCTTGTCCAAATTGATACTTTTGCCCAGCGCCGCGAGTCCTGCTTTCGTTAGAAAATACTTTTCTTTGTTTTCGGAAAGTTTGCGCACCAGGCGTTGTGCGATGACTAGGTTCACTGTAGAGACAAGTAGAAACGGCTCCACTTTCATATCGAGTAGGCGCGGCACCGCGCCCGCCGCAGAGTTTGTGTGCAAAGTAGAAAGCACTAGATGTCCGGTAAGCGCGGCATTAATTGCGAGCGAGGCGGTTTCGTTGTCGCGTATTTCGCCGACCATAATTATGTCGGGGTCTTGACGCACTAGTGTTCGTAGCCCGTGCGCAAACGAAAGCCCTATTTCCGGCTTCACTTGCGTCTGGTTCACGCGCGGAATCTGATATTCAATCGGATCTTCCACAGTAGAAATATTTACTTCTGGCGTGTTTAGAATATCAATCATCGTATAGAGCGTTGTCGTCTTACCGCTTCCGGTCGGTCCAGTCGTTAGGAGCATTCCAGTCGTCTGTCGAAGCGCTCTGTGCACTTGCTCAAGCGCCTCGCCGTGGAAACCTAAACCTTCCAACGAAAACCCAGACGCGCCTTCGTGAAGTAGCCGCATAACAATCTTCTCGCCGAAGTACACTGGAAGAACCGACACACGGAGCGACACTTTTTCCCCCTCCATAACCACTTTAAATCGTCCGTCTTGCGGGAGGCGTTTTTCATCCAACTTAAGAGAAGCTAGCACCTTCACGCGCGCCGCTATGCCTGCGGCTGCGGCGCGCGGCAATGTCATCGCGTCACGGAGAATCCCGTCTATACGGTAGCGCACGGCTACCTCCCCTTCCTGCGGCTCAATGTGTATGTCGGAAGCGTTCTGAATTACCGCGTGCTTCAAGAGTGTGTCCACGATTCGCACGACAGGCAAGTCCTCGGCTATTTTCTTTAATTCCGCCGCATCAGCGCCAGAGTCGGGAAGAGTCGTAAGCGCCGCCGACTCTTTTTGAATAATCTCGCCGAACTCCGCACGGAGAGATTTTTGATATAAAAGCAGGGCGGACTTTATAGACAGGTCGTCGGTCAAACGCGGAAGAATTTTGAGCCCAGTTTTCTTTTTAATGAAATCAATTGCCGCCAGGTCGTCGGTATTGAGCATCGCCACTTCAAGCGTGCCTTCGCTCTTTTTAAACGCGACTATGTTGTGCGAGCGAGCAATCGGTTCGGGAATAAGTACGAGAACTGCGTAATCAATTTTCTGATTCTTAAGATTTACGAACGGGATGCCGAGCACATATGCCTCTGTGCGGCGCAAGTCGTCTTCGGATATTTTGCCGAGGCGCACGAGTACTGCGGCGAGTTTCTCGCCGCTCTTCTCGGATTCTCGCCGCGCGGCGTCAATGTCGCCGCGCGGCACAAGCCCCGAGTCCAAAATAAATTTCTCCAGCTGTTTGTCGTCAATCAACATATATTTTAGAATTCCTCAAATGTCGGCTTAACTGTTACCACCTGCAAAAGCACCGTCGCATCGCGTCTCCTCCCGCCTGAAGTACCGGTTATGGTAAATTCGTAATTTCCGTTCGGAAAATCTGGATTCGAAAGAGAAACCGAGAACGGTTTGCCTGTAATGAAATTGCCGCTTGATAGTGTCGTTCTGTTTCCATCCCAGCCAATAAAGGTAACATTCGTTCTAATGGTGTCATTTCCAACTCTGACCGAGAGTGATGTCGGGGATGCAGTGAGCGATACAGTACTGTCAAACCCACCTTGCGGCGAGACGGTGATTGCCGCTTGCGACGATGGCGGCAATTCATCGTCTCGGAATCGCTCTATATATATAGTAGAGGGGGTAGCGTTCACGCTGAAATCCCTCGGCGCTTCATTTGCTATGGTTATCCCACCGTCTACCCCCTCGCAGGTAATGGTTTCTGTTTCTCCGCTTCGTATTTCCGTAACGGTAACACCGCCAGTTTTTAGGCCAGTCGTGCGGTACGATACTCTCTGCACATCCGAACTAGAAGTGTCGTTATTGCTCTGTTTGCCTGCAAGCGGCGATGTTCCGCTCCAAAGGTAATTGTACGCTGGATTAGTACAAGAACCGGAATCTTGACTACACGACACAATGGCAGTCCATGTTACGGTTTCATCTGGATTCGGAATATTATCGCCATTTAAATCATCTGGATCTTGCAGTGTTGCAAAACAAACCGCCTGCAGTGTCGTTTCCTCTCCAGTTCCTGGTCCTTGGTCTGGCGGTGGTGGGGGCGGTTGTGGCGGATTATTGCCTCCGCCTCCCGGTGGCGCTACCGTTACCGATGCGCTTGCGCTACAGGTCTTGCTACCGCTCGCGTTGCGGCACGAGAGCGAATAGTTTTGATTGGCGGTGAGTGCGCCTGTCCCTACGCTTCCGTTTGTTGTGTTTCCTGTTGAGAAATTGGTACCGGTGCACACCGATGCATTTTGCGAACTCCACGAAAGCGTTGCCGAGCCGCCAGAGAAGACGCTATCTGGTGCGGCGTTTAATGAACATGCGACATTCGGGTCCCCGCGGTCAGATACGCTCACGCTAAATTGCGTATCGCGTATAACTTCGCGGTTGCTTCCGTCTGCAAGCGTTTCGGTACCTATGCCCCGCACACCGACAGTGTACGAACCGAGCGGCGTAGAGTTGCCCGTATCAACGACGATGTTGCTTGTCGCAGTCGGGTTCGCAGAAACGGGATTTGAAATGCGCACATCAAACGCACGCGAGCCGGAGCCGATGGTCAAGTCCCTACCACTACCGGTTACTGATGGGCCGTCGGGTGCCACTATACTAGTGAGGGAAAGCGTTACCGAGCGCGTCGTGCCGAAGAGGAGCGTACGCGTCGAGGAAGTGGTAACGCTTCTGCCGCGCTCTACCGTAGTGTTGTTTGCCGAAAGGTCGTAATCAAAACACGCGGCAGGAACTACGGCGGTTTTCGTTGCCGACAAAGGTCCTTCTTTTGAACCAACCACGCCTGCAACTGCGTATCGATATTCAATGCCAGGAGTAAGGCCGCTGTCGGTGTAGCTCGTTCCAGTGATGCCTGAAATCGTACGCGTCTCAAGTGTTTGGCTGTTTATTGCAATAAGTTTGTGACTCGTTGCAGACACTGACGACCACGACACGAGTAAGCCGTTTCCGCCAACACGCGGCGTACACGCCGCAACAACTGGAGTTGGCGTATTCAAAACCGGTGACGGCAGTTTTTTCACCACAATCGTTCGCTCTGCGCAGTTGTTTGCTTCGTTGCTCTCTGTAATGGACGAGGCGGGCGCATCGGCGCATAGCTTGATGTCAATATGTTTGCCCTCCACGCTCCCGTTGAAGGCAAGAGGGTCGGAGGGACTGACAGCGCGATTCTGCGCGAATGCGGCAACTGGAGTTGCCGTACTTGTGAGACCTTTTGCTCCACCGATTTCGCTCCAACTGCTCAAACTGGAAAACTTGAAGTAATACTTGCTGGTGAATGAGGGTGGCGCGTCTGCCGTGCCGATGTTGTTCACGCTTCCTGATACGGTGGCGTTGGAACTTTCGTAATATTCGTTCGTTGTTCCGGCAATCAATTCCAACGAAGGAACGGACGCACCCGCCGTGAGGTCTGGCGCCATTACCGTAATAGTCGGGCAGTTGATCGTTCCCGTGCGGTTGCCGGGGAGAGTCAAGAGAACGGAAGCGGTTTTTGCGCCGAGCGTGTCGTAGATTTTCTTGACGGAGAAGTTCGTGCCAGAAAGCGAGTTGGTGCCGCTCCACTGATACGAAGTGCCCGATGGAGCGCCAGAGATGCTCCACACCACTTCTGTTTGATTCAGAAAGTGTGGAGAAGACGGAGAAACGGCGCACTGCATCTGCGAGAAAGTGGTGTCGCCTCCTGTGCCGGGTTCGCCGACATTGACTACTACGGTGTCGGAGAGCGAGTTTGCGCCGAGTGATTCTGCTGTTTTGTCGCAAGTAATCGTGTATTCGTAGCGTGCGGCAGTGAGTGCTCCTGTTGAAATGCCGTTTGCATTCTCGGTTGCGCCGCCGGCCGTGAACACATTGGGGCCTGTGGAGCGGCACGAGCCTGCAATGAGGTTGGCGCCCTTCCAGCGAAGCGTGTGCGCTGTGTTGTAAGGAACGGAAATGGTGTCCGACTGAGAATCGTCTCCTGCAACTGGAGTTGCGTCAACGGTAAGATCAAGCGTAGCGATGGGGCGCTTCTTCACCACAATCGTCTTCGTCGTACAGTTGCTCGCATCTGTTGCGTTACTCTCGATGAAAGCGGCGGAGATGGGGCGGTTGGCGCAAAGTCTCAAGTCAATATGTTTGCCCTCCACGCTCCCGTTGAAGGCAAGAGGGTCGGAGGGACTGACAGCGCGATTCTGCGCGAATGCGGCAACTGGAGTTGCCGTACTTGTGAGACCTTTTGCTCCACCGATTTCGCTCCAACTGCTCAAACTGGAAAACTTGAAGTAATACTTGCTGGTGAATGAGGGTGGCGCGTCTGCCGTGCCGATGTTGTTCACGCTTCCTGATACGGTGGCGTTGGAACTTTCGTAGTATTCGTTCGCAACTCCAGTTGATTCCAAAGACGGCACGGGTGCGCTTGCAGTGAGGTCGGGCTTGGGCGGCTCGCCAACCGTGACTGACGGGCAATCTTTTGTATTTGAAATATCGGCGGGCGCAGAAATTTTCGGAGTTACTTTAATTCGCGCCGTGTGCGGCCCGCCCGCCGATGTATATCGTTTGGTGGCTTGCGCTTCAATTTGCACCGTATCTACCGCGCCATCAAAAGTCCACTGGAAGTTGTACGCATTGGAAAGATTTGGCGCGACAATTGCTGTCCAAGTAATTGTATCGTTACTAATTGGTTGTGTTGGTTGGACGGTACACACGACGCTCGGTCGTACGAAAATTTGCACAGGGTTGCTTACCTCTGCGCGAGCAAGGAGCGCCGCGCTTAAAGCAACGCCGACGAGGAACGGAAGCATGAGCAAAATCTTGCTTCTCACAATGCGCTTATTGTATCACAAGAAAAATCTACGAAAGAGGCAACTTGTGGGTTTCTAGGAAGTCGCGCATCGTAATATCCCCCATTCCGAAGCCCACGCACGGCACCGGCTCCACGCCGAAAATCTCTAATAGGTTGTCATACCGCCCTCCTCCAAAAAGCGAGCGGCGATTTTCGGGGCTTGTATCAAACACTTCAAACACCATACCTGTGTAGTAGTCAAACCCGCGCACAATATTCGCATCAAACTTCGCATTCGGAAGATTGAGCCGTTTGAGGAATTCAGCAACTTGGGGCGGGCACGAAATCTTGTCCGCATCAGGAACACCTTGTTTATCCCACCTTGATAATGTCGCTGTATCAAGTTTCGGTCTTACATTTACTTTTATCTCAAAATCTTCGTCTTTCGCGCCGAAGGCGCGCATAATTTTGTGCGCGAGAGAAATAATCTCTACCTCTGCCACCAAGTCGTCGCGAATACTCGAAACATCAACGCCCTGTCTAAGACCTATACTCACAAGGTCGCCTAGGCCCACAAGATCGCAATTTAGTTGCCAGTGCTCGCGCCTACGCCCGCGCTGCGGCCGCTCGTATCGAAACACATTTGGAATGGAGTACCACCGAAGCGGAAACTTGAGCGATTTGCGGCGCGCCGCCACTAGGCGCGCGAGCGTTGGCGTCATTTCGGGGCGAAGCGTTACTTCCCTCCCACCGCGGTCGGCGAAGGAATAGGTCTGCTCGTTTATAATCTCATCATTCCCTTTGCTCCGATACAAATCGGCATATTCCAAAAGCGACGCGCTGTATTCTTCGTATTTAAATTGCTCAACAACCTTCCTCCATACGGAGAAAATATAATTCTGCACCCGCATATCCTCGGGGTAAAAGTCGCGCACGCCCTTGTATGGGTCGGTAGAGATCATACGGCGATTATAGCACGGCGCGCACGCGCGTAAAAATTAAAACAGTAAGAAATAAAACGCGAGCGCGGCAAATATGCGGTACACTCCGAAAGGCGCGAACGAGTGCGCGCGGACAAAAGCGAGAAGAAACTTCACTGCCGCGAGCGCGAGCGCAAACGCCGCCGCGAAGCCGAGCGCGAGCGCGCGCCACTCCTCGCCGGAAAAAGAGAATGCGCTCTGCGATAGGTCGAGCGCGGTTGCGGCGAGCATTGTGGGTATTGCGAGAAGGAACGAAAACTCCACCGCCGCCTCGCGCGAAAGACCTGCAAACATACCACCGACAATCGTCGCGCCCGCGCGCGATACGCCGGGAATAATGGATACCGATTGCGCTAGCCCAATGGCGAGCGCGTGCCCCACGCGCATCTCGCCAATGTCGCGCGCGGGCGCTTCTGCGTTTGTATACTTCTTGTACCACCGCTCAAAAATAATTAGGAACGCGCCGCCTAGAAAAAGCGCCACTAGCGGAACGAGCGTGTTTTCCAGCAAGTACCCCTTGATAAACGGATACAGGAGTGCGCCCACGACAGCTGTTGGTACAAACGCTAGCGCTACGCGCGCAAGGGTGCGTTTATCACGCAAAAGTTTACGCCAGAAAAGCAGTGCCACAGCGAGTATGGCGCCCAGTTGTATTGCAATCTCAAAGCTTTTCAGAAACTCAGTTGGCGGAAGCGCAAGTAGTTGCGATGCGACCATAAGGTGCCCCGTAGACGAAATAGGCAAAAACTCGGTAACCCCTTCTACCGCCCCGAGCACAAGAGCGTCCAGTAAGTCCATTGCGCCAGTATACTACAAAATTGTTGTGATATAATTTCTCTTATGAAATCTTGGAACAAATGGCCGTATTGGCTTAAAGGCGGGGTGATTGCGGTAGGAATCGTTTTGTTGAGTTATGTGTTAGGTCTTTCCTGTTTATACTTATTAACCTCTCCTGGTTCATGGGGACTGGGATGTCTGTTTTTTGCAACCCCATGGATTCCTTTCTGGTTTGTGCCTGACCTCTCCTCGCTATCGACCACGAACTACGGAATCCTCGTGACTGCTGTTTGGTTTATTATAGGTTCGTTGATTGGCGCTTTGTGGAATTACATTAAAAATACATACTATATCCACTGGCCACATTGGCTACAGAGAACAGTGATAATCTTCTTGTTAATGTTCATATCTACTATTTTTATGTTGTTTACTTCATATTTAATGCCTGGAAAATCCAGTGAGTTAATAGACGATAAAGGAATTATTATTTCCCAATAAAAAGAGCTCCCGCCTAAGACGGAAGCTCTGTGAATACCGAAAAGAACTAATGCGCAACAGCGCGATAAAATCTTGCTGTTGCGTTGTTTGTACTTGTGTCAACGAAGCGGACAACTCCGTTCGTATTGACGAGAAGTGCCACCGTAGTCCAACCAACTAAATTGGTGGATGTCTCTACGGCGTAGTTGAACCCAGAGGGTCCAATAAGTTCCAAGAGCGGCATTCCGTTTGCGTTTATACCTGCAAACGAGAGTGAAAAAGGTTCTTTCACTCCCGCAAATCCAAGCGCAACATTAGTGATAATGACGCTGGACTGAATAGCAGAGAACGCATCAAGACGAAACCCGAGCGCTCGTACTCCGTTTGTTGCCGTTTCTGGAATCGGAAATGAATACTTGTGCATTCCCGACAGGGTTACCCGCTCATCTAGAGAACCGACGACATTTGTTTCCCAATACACCGACAAAAGCCCCTCTGATGCGTTCGCGCTGGTAAATACAGCTTCAAACGAAACGAGGTTGACTTTGTTTGTAATCGAGATAGTTGAAGCCAGCCAAGCTGGCGACGATGTTTTAAGCGTGAAGTCAACGCCTCGGATAATAACTTTTTCTGGAGCATTGATAATCACCGACGCTCCCGGGAGTTTTGAGAAATCCAGAGGCAGTTCGGTGTGAAGTTGCGTGCGGGAAGGATTCGACGTACAGAACATCTCTCCGCTTCCAAGTGTCTCCATTGTGCTTGCTCCAGCTCTGTAACCATTTGTCGCAAAGTTCCAATTTCCTCCTTCTCTGCTTAAAGGAAAACCGAAACCTTTTGAGTCGGATACAGCGTTTGGTAAGATTGTGCCTGTGTAGAACTGATACGGCCAGCCGTGCGAAGTGACTGTTTGATAACAAGTTTGTGACACTTCGCCCAACAGCGTAGAGGAGTATACCTGAATTGACTCTTTGTTCGTATCAAGCAATGTGACATCTACATTGTAGGCGTGAACTAACGGACCCTCGGTAAGTTGGTAAAACTCGCCTCCGGTGTTTGTGTCGCGAGAGAAGTAGTTATCCGCCCAATTTGCCCCTTTTCCGTAATTTTCTCTTTCCTCATTTTTGAAACCGACGAAGGCGTCCAAAAAGGTAAGATGAACTACGATGTCAGGACGCATTTCTTTAATCGTTTCCGAAGTGGCTTGAATCAGTCCAGCCCCCGCACTGTGGGCGATAAGGTGGACATGGTCAAATCCCTGATTGGCAATATTTCTGCCCAAGATTATTCCCTCTGCCTTCCCGTTTTGAAGAGCGATTTTTGCACCGCCAACCAAGAACGAAGCGGCCGGTCGAGCTTTTTCCACCCACCTATACGCATGCCCCTGCCAATCCGTAAGCCCTTGACTTATCAAGAACTGACTAATGGTATTTGTCATCGCACCCACCCACGATATATCAACAGGATTCCATGCAGGTTGCCACCCATGCGTAACCACCACCAAACTATTTTTTACCGCCTCTTTTTTCGGCGGCTCGCTGTAAGTTGGCTGAATTGGCTGGGACTCAATGACACTTTGCCAACCACGAGTAATTGGATTGAGCAAGAACGCACGCCTTTCATTTGATGCATTTCTACCGCGGCCAACAATCTGCCCTCTGTCGTTAATGGCCGTTGCTTCATACAATCGCCATCCCGACTCAATATCAATTAGGTCATGCAAATACACCATGATGCCATTTGAATAGAGAAAGGCACGCCCCTCTCTGCCAAAATTTCCCCACCACTGTACAGCACCAACCACTTGTCCGAGATTATTGATTGCATAGGCGTAGCTATCTTTTTCTTCTAGTGTGCCGATATTATGCATGATGCCTTCTGAGTAGAGAAATGCACGGTAACTGGAAAAACCGTTTATTCCTCTTCCAAACGAATAGCCAACAACTTCCCCTTTATTATTGATTCCGAGTCCTTTTGCACCATCCATTCCTACCAATGTACCGAGGTCTTTCACAGAGTCGTCCAGTGATGAATAGAGAAGGGGATGTAGAAAGTCTGACTGTGAACTAACAAAACTTCCTACTATTTGACCTTTATCATTGATCCCGTTCACACTGTCTGCCAATTTACCTAGGTCTTTCACAGAAGCGTCTGGAGAGAAGTAGAGAAAATTACGGTTGTCGCCCGATTGCGTACGAAAGTCCCCAACCACCTGTCCGAGATTGTTGATTCCATAAGCGTAACTGTTCACTACCAATTTACCTAGGTCTCGCATGATGCCGTTCGCATAGAAGAATGCGCGCCCATCGCCTATTCGTGTTTCAGAATAGCCAACTACTTCGCCTCTGTTATTGATTCCAGTTGCGTAACTGCTACTTTCTCCATCCAATGTACCAAGATCTTGCATGATCCCGTTTGAATAGAGGAAGGCATGTTTTCTTTCTGATTGAGTTCTAGAATAGCCGACCACTTGACCGTGTACATTAATTCCATGGGCCTCACTCCAGTCGCCTCCAAGCGTACCGAGATCAACTATTGTGTATTCAGGAATTTGTGCCGCGCTTATTTGCGTTGTCTCTGCAAACCATATTGTAGTTACCACAGCAATCCATGCTGATGTTCTCATTTTCTTCATACGGAATATTACTTTCTCAAGGTTCTGTTTTACTGATACAGCACGCCACACAAGCGGCTGTTTCCGGCGAGAACAATACAACAAAAGCCGTACCGGAGCAAACGCCAACGGCTAAATAGGGTTAGCCGTTGCTACATACGCGAGCGCGCGTTGTATGAGCCGTTCACCCACCGCCCCCCAATCAAAGTATTCTTTGCACTCCGCTGGGTCAATCAATTTTATTTCCGTCACGTCTCCGTCAGGGTCATTCTCAAACGCTCCGAGCGGCTCAACTATGCACATGTGTCTTGTTTGTGTTACAACTCGTGTCGGCTCAAATACATCTTGGTAACCTATAAGTTGCTGACAAACAACTTTCATATTTGTTTCTTCCAGCACCTCGCGTGAGACGGCTTCTTCTGGCGTCTCCCCTGCCTCTACCGCGCCGCCAGGTGGAGTCCAATACCCTTTTGTTTCAGAAAAAACCACTACAATCTTGTTTTTATGGAAACAAAACGCATGTACCCCAGAGACCTTTCTCCCGTCAAGCTCTTTTTCAGAACTAATGTCGCGGTACACGACATCGCATTTCTCTCCCTTTCTATTCGTGAGTGCCGACTTAATTTCCATATACGCACAACCTAGCATGAAATCATTGCAATCAAAACATCGCTAGGGTTACTTTTGGCCGTGTGTGATTCGCTAAAAGTTGAATTGAAAAAGTACACAAGTTGTTTACAACATCACGCAATGGTATAATTAAGATGTTATGCTCGTTCTTGAAAAAAAATTAAAAACGCGTGTGCGAACGGCGGCAAAGAAATTTGGGTTGAAAGAGCGCGACATCGTGAGTCGGGCCGTTTCGGCGTACATTTCGGAACTGAACGGGTGGCGCTCCTTGCATGGAGAATTACGCACTTGGGATTTTTTGTCCGCAGAGACCATGCGTAAGCATGCGTTTTAACACCAAATGAAATCAGGCGACCTATGGCTCGTAAACATTCCAGAGTTAGGCACACACGAACAAAGCGGCGTTCGCCCAGCGGTAGTGATTGCTCGCGTTACCAAAACGATTGCAACCATTATTCCGTGCACAACAAACCGACGCGCATTGCGGTTTCCGTTTACTTATCAAATTGAACCTTCTAAAAGAAACGGCTTGAAAGAAACATCTGTTGCGCTTATTTTCCATCTACGCGCAATTGATATTTCATATTTTTCGGAAAAACTAGGAGAGTTGGAAAAGAATGCATTGTCTGATATACGCAAACATGCACGACTACTTATCGGATAAACACATCACCGCCAACGGCTAAACAGGGTTAGCCGTTGCCGCGCCGGAACCGCACTGGAATCGGAGCGTTTTTGTGGTATGATTGCAGTGTGAAGAAAGCTCCTCCTCGCAAATGCAAAGTCAGTACATTTTTTGTAGAGTTGTATGCGAACTAGAAAAAACACCGAGACGAAATGAATCGTCTAGGTGTTGTGAATCTGGTCTTAACACTGTCGGCGTTTTAAGATCTCCTCTGCCAAAATAAAATCAATTTCATCGTTAATGTTGATTGACCTATCTTTTGGCATTACATACGCACGCAACTTATCACCCCACAAACTGCCTCCCAAAACTATTTCTGGGAAAGTAGCATAAATTGCCCCATTTCTTATATACACCTTGTCAAATGATTGCCTTGGTAATGGATAATCTTTCTCGGGAGTTTCTTCGCGTTCATGAAGAAATCCATCTGTGCCGAGCGCATAGACCCGCTTTGGATGAATGTCTGATTTGACGACGGATATAACTGCGGTAGCTTCATCTCTTTTTGAGAGCAGTAGCGCAATTGCGTTATCAATATCAGAAGACAAACAAAGCGGCGTTGTTACGCGCAGCAGTGCAACAGATTGAGGTCGAACCCCGCTTTCTTGTATAAGTTGCTCCAGCGTGTGTTTAAATACGCCGAATGACGGCTGTCCCGAAACCGAAAGTGTGGGGTTATGCATCCGTACTTCAATACCAGACACTTGATTGGCGGACTGAGCAATAATGTCGCTGTCCGTAGTCAAAATAATGCGGTTTAGCAATTGAGTGCGCGTTGCCGCTTCAAGCATGTAATGCAAGAGAGGTCGCCCAGCAATGATGCGTGTGTTCTTCTCTAATAGTCCTGTTGAGCCGCCGCGGGTAGGAATGATTGCCCATACTTCGGATGTGCTTTTCATTTCTTTTCCTTTCCTGGAACAATGTCGTAAACGGCGAGGCGTTGAAACGGCTTGCTTTCGGAACGCAGGCGCTCCAAGTACACTGCCGCATACATAGGACCACGCCCAATAAGTATAATGAGCGAAGCAACTTCCAACGAGAAACCGAGATCAAGTAAGATAGAGCCGCATGCAGCTTCTATGTTCATATACTTGCCACGGCTCGCTCCGATAATTTTCTCAATCTCTCGGGCAATATGTACATACCTTCCAACAAAACCGCGCTCATCGCATATTTTCATCAGCACTATTGCGCGCGGGTCTTTGGAATGAAAACGATGACCGTAGCCGTAAAATACTTTTCTTGCATTGAGACGGTTTTGTATAAACTGTTCAATGCTCTCGCCTCCAGCCGCGTCCTGCAACATATCCATTGAACGCTCCAGCGCACCCTGATGCACTCCTCCAGAACCAACTAAAAACCCGCCGAGTGCAGCATTAAGAAATGAAGAACGACAATCCGCCCCCATCCGTACGGAAATAGTGCTCTGTCCTGTAATCCCGTGGCTCACATGAGAAACAATCACTGCGCGAAGCAGGTCAGATTCAGTGTCTGTCGGCTTCCTTCCAAAAAGTAGCAGGAATACCATCTCCTCATAGCGGAAATTCCTAATGATTTCCTCTTGATCAACACCGTGCGTACTGAGTTTGTTTTTACCGACTTCGGTAATGTGTGATTTCCAAGGTACTTCTTTCGGCATAATTACCCTTTCGTTGTTTGTTTACGGTTTTTCCTACGCCATACAACACCCGCACGCATTTTCTGTCAACAAAACGTATTTGTTATACTGACTGCTATGACGACCGCGCTGCGCACAAAAAAAGGATACGGCGATTTCGGAGTCTTAAGCGAAAACTACCGCATAGCACGTAAGGGGTTCCCAGACGAGTCCATTGCGTATATTTTTAAGATATTAGAAGAAAAGAATCCGCATATCTTGGATATTGGGTGCGGGACGGGTATTGCGACAACACAGTTGTACGAAAATGGGGCGCGAGTAATTGGTACTGACATTGATGCGAAAATGATACAACGCGCAAACGAAAAAAATCTATACAAAATAGAATACCATATTGCCCCAGCCGTGAAACAGCCGTTTGCCGACCACACATTTGATGCGGTTACCGCGTTCAGCGCATTTCATTGGTTTGCGGATACAGAGACGCTTATCGAAATGAAACGGGTACTAAAATCGGATGGAATATTTTTTGTTGTCAATAAGAATGAAACGGGAAACTTTAAGAAAGAAAATAAAGAAATACTCCAGCGATTCATTTCCAAGGCAATGACGGATATAAAAAAAGAATACAACCCCGTGCATATCTTGAACGCAAACGGTTTGCAAGATGTGCGAGAACAACACTTTGCAACGGCAGAATACTTTTCTACAGATGCAGCGCTTGCGTATGTACAAACAATGAGCGTGTGGAACTTGGTGTCCAGCGAGAAAAAGGGCACGGCGCTTCATGCACTTCGTAGCCATTTTTCAGCCATCTCAAATCTATACGGAGTCATTGAAAGAAAATTGGATGTAGTTGTGGTGTCTGGGCGAACCACAAAGTGGTGAGTTTGCTTGATAGGTCGATGAGTGAGAACGCCCGTGGTAGGCAGTTGTTGTCTTCGT
>CAYIUC010000008.1:0-23861 GCA_964366535.1 uncultured Candidatus Saccharibacteria bacterium
TAATTGCTAATTGCGCGCAATTGTAACCTGTCCTACTTCAAAGGTGGCGGGGGGACGATTACAAAGTGGACATCATCGGCGACCTATCGGCAACGGCGGCAAGCGAGCCGATTCCGCAGGCGACTATTGACGCGTTCAATGCGGCGAAGGGCGATGCGGACTACGCATTCATTCTCGCGAGCCAGAAATGGCCCGAGAGCGACGACATCATTCGTATCGGGCTTGAGTCGTGTGCGATGAGCTTGGAGCAGGGAGCGAAACTGGTCGTCATTCCGCGGTTCCACCCAGGTGCGTCAGATGAAGACAAAGTCAAATGGCGCGACAAGGTCGGTTTACTCATTCGTGAGTATCCTGATGCGGTGCAAACAATTGATGGGCACAACGCCGACCATCTGGCGGCACTTGCGGATGGGACATTTGCCGCCACTGGCTCTGCGCTCCGCGCGGCGGCGTATGCGGGTAAGATTCCGCTTTGCGTCTGGACACCGCGTCTGGCTGAGAAATTGAAAGCAGAATCGGGAATGAAGCATCACCCGCTTATCACTGGCGGTACGGCAGAAGAGTTGACCGAGGCGATTGATATTGCCGAATTTGTTCGGTTGGACGGCGAGAGAATGCGGAGAGCGCAGGAAGATCTGCTCGTCCCTGTCCTGTTTGATGCCGAGAAGGCGGCGAGCGCGATTCTCGCGCTTGTGAAGTAGTGTTAGCAACACCAGATGTTTGAAGCCAATCAACATCTGGTGTTTTTCTTTTTTAAGAAAATGAACCACCAAGAGGGGGTATCCCGACGAAAAACCCCCGTGAGGGGGTTTTTCGCAGACATTCGTTAGAGCAAGTCCGTTGACTCGCACTCACAAGGACAAGTATAGCATATGTACTTTTTTGTGCAAGCGATTATAATGTGGATATATTGTGCGCAGGCACGGCCGGCGGTTGCACTCACATAGACATTAGTTTTAGGAGCTCGCCCCCGCCGGCCATGCGTGTGCGCATAGAACGCGATAAGAATCTTTCAGAACTTACGACTTTCAAAATTGGCGGGAAAGCCGATTATTTTTGTCGAGTGGTAAGCACCGTCGAGTTGCAGGAAGCGCTCGCGTTTGCGCGCCCCGCCGTTGGCGGAGCAAGCGCTCGCTCGCTTCCTATTTTTATTTTGGGCGGCGGCTCAAATGTTCTGGTGGGTGATGATGGTTTTCGCGGGTTTGTGATAAAAATTGAGATATCCGGAATTGTTTGGGAAGAAAAGACGCACCAGATGTTTGCCGCCTATCAACATCTGGTGCGTGCCTGTGCCGGAGAAAATTGGGATGCGTTCGTCGCAGAGACGATTACGCGCGGACTTTGGGGCTTGGAAAACTTGTCGGGTATTCCGGGCACAGTAGGCGGCGCGCCCGTGCAAAATATCGGCGCATACGGGAGCGAGGTGAAAAATGTTATTGAGTGGGTTGAAGCGGTGGATATGCGCACGGGCGCGCCACGGAAAATGCTGCCGGAGGAATGCGAGTTTGGGTATCGCGACAGTATTTTTAAGAAGAAGGAAGGGAAAAATTATATTATAACTCGTGTTGCATTTTGTCTCCGCGCGGACGGCACGCCGAACCTATCATACAAGGACTTGGCGGAGCATTTTGCCCGCCCGACACGCAAGCGTAGTCGTTGCGGGCGGGCTGGAAAGCCCACTCCAACGCTTTCCGAGGTTCGGCGCGCCGTTTTAGAAATCCGCGCGCGCAAGTTTCCTAGCTTGGATACGCACGGCACCGCCGGCTCGTTTTTTAAGAATCCGGTAGTGTCTCCAGAAAAGTTTGCAGAACTAAAAAAGAGATTTCCAGAATTGTCGGGATTTACAACAGAAAAGATGGTTAAACTTTCGCTCGCTTGGATTTTAGACAAAATGTGCGGACTCAAGGGGTATTCGCACGACGGCGCCGCGTTGTGGAAGGACCAGCCGCTTGTTTTGGTGAATGAAGGCGGCGCATCTGCGAGCGATGTAGAAGCGCTTGCAGAAAAAATTGCGGCAATAGTGAAAGAAAAAACCGGAATTGAAATCGAGCGCGAAGTGCAGAGCGTTTCGTAAAAAAGTTTTCCACAGATTTCACAAAAAAGTTCTTGTGTAATGCGGATATACGCGCGATAATATAGATGCCTATGCAATTTTTCTAAGAGGGTCGAGAGAGAAGTTGTACGCCTTGAAAGTTTTGTAACGCTCATTCACTCCTATGGCAAAGAAAAAACGAAAGGCTGCAAAGAAGCGCAAGAGTACGAAGAAGCGCAAGAGCTCCAGCCGCCGTCGATAGATTCTTACGCGGCGAAAAAATGCCCCCGCTAGAGAGCTGGGGCATTTTTGTGCTAGGATAGCCCCATGCTCAAGTGGTTTAAGAGTATATTTAAAGATGGCGGCGCGCGCGTTTTGCGTACGCTCGCGCCGGTTGTTGAGCAAGTAAACGCGCTGGAGGAGCGTGTGAAGGCGCTTTCAGATAGCGCGTTTCCGGAGGAAACGCGCGCGCTCAAGAAACGCCGTGCAGATGGAGAGACGCTCAATGCGCTATTGCCGGAGGCGTTTGCGCTTGCGCGCGAAGCCGCGCGGCGCACGCTCGGCGAGCGGCATTTTGATGTGCAAATTTTGGGGGGTGCGGTACTGCATCGCGGGGCGATTGCAGAGATGCGCACGGGCGAAGGTAAGACGCTTGTCGCAACCTTGCCCGCGTACCTAAACGCTTTGGAAGGAAAGGGGGTGCACATAGTAACGGTGAACGACTACCTCTCGAGGCGCGATGCGGTATGGATGGGGCAGATTTATCATTTCCTCGGGCTCACAGTAGGGTGCATCAATCACGATGCGTCGTACCGTTACGACCCACTACATAAAGAGCTGGACGAGGAGCGCGATGAGGTAGGCGGTTTCAAGGTCGTACACGAATTCCTAAAACCATGCTCGCGGCGCGAAGCGTACGAAGCCGACATTTCGTACGGCACCAACAACGAGTTTGGGTTTGATTATCTGCGCGACAATTTGGAATACTCGCCCGAGCGCCTCCGCCAGCGCGATTATCATTTTGCAATCGTAGACGAAGTCGACTCTATTTTAATAGACGAGGCGCGCACGCCGCTGATTATTTCCGGCCAAGCAGCCGAGTCGGAAGCGCTCTACAAAACATTTGCGGGGTTAGCCGCGCGGCTTACTGCAGACGAGGACTTTACGGTAGACGAGAAACTTCGCGCGATACAACTTACTGAAAAAGGAATTGAGAAAGCGGAAAAGATGCTCGGCATTGAAAACCTTTACGCCGAAGGCGGAGTAAAGTTGGTTCATCATCTGGAAACGGCTGTGAAAGCGAAGGCGCTCTATCGGCGCGACAAGGAGTATGTGGTTAAGAATAATGAAGCGATTATTGTAGATGAGTTTACTGGGCGCTTGATGCCCGGGCGTCGTTGGAGCGAAGGGCTGCATCAAGCGATTGAAGCGAAGGAAGGGGTGTCGGTGCAGAGGGAGTCGCGCACTTACGCATCCATCACCTTCCAAAATTATTTCCGCCAGTACAAAAAGTTGTCGGGTATGACGGGCACAGCCAAAACATCAAGCGAGGAATTCTTTAATGTCTACGGGCTTGAGGTTGTAGAGGTGCCGACACATAAGACGATTGCGCGCGCCGATAAAAATGACTTTATTTTCCAGACAGAAAAAGGCAAGTTCACGGCGCTCGCTCGGCATGTTAAGAAGCTTCAAGAGAAGGGGCAACCGGTTCTTGTCGGTACTGCGTCTATTGAGAAAAACGAAGTGCTTTCTGGCTACTTCGCGCGCGCCGGAATAAAGCACGAAATGCTGAACGCAAAGAACCACGAACGCGAAGGCGAGATTATCGCGCAAGCGGGCAGGCGCGGGAGTGTAACTATTGCTACAAACATGGCGGGGCGCGGGGTAGACATTAAGCTCGGAGGCAATCCGGCAACGAAGGAAGAATATGAAAAAGTAAAAGCGCTCGGCGGGCTATTCGTGGTAGGCACAGAGCGCCACGAAGCGCGGCGCATAGACAACCAATTGCGAGGTAGAAGCGGAAGGCAGGGCGATCCGGGCGAGACGCAATTTCTAGTGTCCTTGGAGGATTCGCTTATGCGCATCTTCGCTTCCGACATTATTAAAAAGATGATGGGTTCTTTTAAGATTCCGGAAGACGAGCCGATTGAGAACGGGCTCATCAACCGCTCCTTGGAAGCGGCGCAGACAAAAATTGAAGGTTTCAATTTTGACGCGCGAAAGCATGTTTTGCAGTACGACGATGTGTTGAACCACCAGAGGAACATCATTTACTCTAGGCGCCGCGCGATGCTTTTGGGCGACGAGGCGAAAGTAGAGGAATACCTTTCAGAAATATCGTCGGAAGATGAGACGGCGGAAAAAATGATTGCCGATAAACGCGCGGCGCTCGGACAAGAGTTTATACCCGCTGTGCGGCGCTTGGCGCTTGGCGCTATTGACTACTTCTGGGTAGAGCATTTGGAAGCGATGGACCATTTGCGCGGGAGCGTAAACTTGCGCGCGTACGGCCAGCGCGACCCCCTTGTGGAATACCGCACCGAGGGCCTGCGTTTGTTTAAGGGTATGCAGAGCGCGATGAGCGAGCATCTATTGCGCGTTCTTCAAGGCATCGGGGCGGATGCGGCTGTAACGCCTGTGGCGACTCCGATTCGTCCTGAACCGCACGGCGGTCACGGCAATATCGGGATAGGGACGCCAAAAGTAGGAAGAAACGATCCGTGCCCTTGTGGCAGTGGAAAAAAATACAAGAAATGCCATGGAGTATGATATAATATATATATGACTCCTTTAGTGAAATTTTTTGATAAGTTGGAAGACAAAACTCGCGCGGGGCTATCGCGCAGCCCTATTGCGTACGCGATTATCGGCGGCATATTCGTGGTGCTCTTTTGGCGCGCGGTGTGGGAGACCGCCGATATGCTCGCCGATTTTGGCGGTTGGCTATCTATATTGTTTTCCCCAGGTGTGTCGCTTGTCGTATCTACGCTCGGCCTTCTTATGACTGGCCTACTTGTGTCGTTCTTTATCAGCAACCGCATCATTTTGACTGGTTTGAAGCACGAAAAGAAACTTGCAGAAAAAACAGAGAAGGAGGTTGAAGAAGAAGAGGCGAGAATTAAAGAGCTTCACGCGCATGTTGCTCACATAGAAGCGCGGCTTGAAGAGCTTGCTAAAAAATGACGCGCATCGTGACGCATAATGCAAAGTTCCACGCCGACGACGCGTTTGCCGTCGCGGCGCTCCTTCTGCACCTTGGAGGTGAGGGGGAGGTTGTTCGAACGCGCGACGAGAAAATTATTGAAACAGGCGACTTTGTAGTAGATGTGGGCGGCGTGTACGATGCGAAACGCAACCGCTTCGACCACCACCAGACAGGCGGCGCGGGCTTTCGAGAGAACGGCATTCCTTACGCAGCATTTGGCTTGGTCTGGAAAGAGTTCGGCTCTGCATTATCCGGCTCTGCGGCAATTGCGGCGCGCGTAGACGAATCGCTTGTGCAGCCGATAGATGCCGCCGACAATGGGGTGGCGCTCGGAAAGTACGGCGAAAAGCCGCCATTCCCGTACTTTATACAAAACGCTATATCTGTGTTTGCTCCGGCATGGAACGAAACAGAATTTTCTTTGGACGATGGGTTTGCGCACGCACGCCAGTTTGCAAGTGACATATTGAAACGCGAAATAGCGTACGCGCGCGCGGCGCTTCTCGGAGAGGAGCGCGTGCGCGCCGCATACGATGCGGCAGAAGACAAACGGATTATTGTCTTGGACGACAAATACGAATGGGGCAGTGTGCTCACGGCAAAACCAGAGCCGCTCTTTGTCGTCTACCCCGACCCAGGTCCAGAGAAGCATTGGCGGGCGCATACGGTGTCGGTGTCGCCACTATCGTTTGCGCCGCGTCGCCCTTTCCCTAGCGCGTGGGCGGGTAAGCGCGATGCAGAACTTGCAGCATTGTCGGGCGTAGCCGATGCGGTATTTTGTCACAATAAAGTATTCACCGTTGCGGCGAAGACGAAAGATGGCGCGCTCGCGCTCGCGCGGAAAGCACTTTTATGAAAATTAACCTTACAACGCTTACCATTCCAAAAGCGCACGACGCGCTCTTGCGCGGCGACTTTTCCGCGCTCGCGCTCGCGGAAGCGTACCTTGCAGAAATTGAAAAGAAAAACAAAACGCTGAACGCATATCTGGAAGTGTTTGATGATGTGCGGGCGCAAGCGAAGGATGCGGATGCGCGAATTAAAGCAGGCAAAGCAGAGGCGCTCACTGGAATTCCTATTGCAATAAAAGACAATATCTTAATACAGGGGAAACGCGTTTCTGCTGCATCAAAAATCTTGGAGGGGTATGTAGCGCCATATAATGCAACTGCAATTAAAAAATTGAAAGATGCCGGCGCGGTGTTTCTAGGGCGCACCAATTGCGATGAGTTTGCAATGGGCGGCTCTACCGAGAATTCTGCGTTTGGGGTAACGAAAAACCCACACGACATTGAGCGGGTTGCTGGCGGTTCGTCGGGCGGCTCTGCGGCGGCAGTTGCGGCAGACCTAGCGCTCGCCGCTCTTGGGAGCGACACGGGCGGGAGCGTGCGAGAGCCGGCAAGTTTTTGCGGCGTTATTGGTTTTAAGCCCTCCTACGGTGCCGTCTCGCGCTACGGGCTTATTGCATATGGCTCGTCGCTTGATTGTATTGGGCCTATTGCAAAGACGGCGGAGGATGCGCAGATTATTTTTGATTGCATTCGCGGCAAAGACGCTCTTGATAGCACATCAGTAGAAGTCAAAAGTCCCGCCTCCGCCGAGGCTTCGGCGGGCAAGCAAAAGTTAAAAGTTGGAGTACCGAGGAAATTTGTAGAGGGGAAGGGGATTGATGCCGGAGTGCTCAAGAATTTCAACGAGACGATTGCGAAACTGGAAGAAAAAGGCGCGGAAATTATAGATATAGAGCTTCCATCGCTTCAGTACGCGCTTGCGGCGTACTATATTATTGCGCCAGCAGAAGCATCGGCAAACCTCGCGCGCTTTGACGGCATGCGCTACGGCTCGCGTATTGAGGGCGCAAACGGCATAGACGACTACTTCAAGACGCGTGCGCTGTTCGGTACGGAGGTTCGCCGCCGCATAATTCTTGGTACTTTCGTGCTTTCTTCTGGCTACTACGATGCATATTACAGCAAGGCGCTCGCGGCGCGCGCGCAAATTCGCGCGGACTTTGAGAAAGCGTTTGAAAAAATTGATATACTGGCAGTGCCGACATCACCAACACCTGCGTGGAAAATTGGCGAAAAGACAGATCCGCTGTCGGCGTACCTCGCAGACATATTTACCGTAACGGCAAACCTTGCAGGCATTCCGGCGATTTCCATTCCGTCGGGAAAGACAAAAGCGGGGCTTCCACTCGGACTTCAGCTTATGGCGCCTAGCGGCGGAGACGATACTCTACTTGAACTATGCAAATCAATTTTCTAAATCCTGAGTATCTTTTTAAAAAGGTCTACGACTTTTTCACAGGCGTTGCGTTTTTACCTTTACTCGCGCTCTCTTTGGAGGTGTTTCGCGAATTTCTTGCGCGCATTAGCGGCATCTCAACAATGCTATCGCTCTTGCTCGCGACAGGTGTAGGTTACTCTATTATACGCATTCGCCAGATTCGCAAGCGCGAGGAGGCGTTCTTCGCAGGGCTTGTGGAAATAGCACCCGCCACATCGGTCTCGGACACAGAGGGTCCGCGCAACCAGAAGTGGGAGAAGGTGCAGGAACACATAAACGCGCCGAACGCCGGCGACTGGCGGCTCGCGATTTTGGAGGCAGACATTTTGCTTGGTGAGCTTTTGGATGCGCTAAAATACCGAGGCGAGTCCATCGGCGAGAAATTAAAAAAGATTGAAGCGAGCGACTTTGCGACGCTAGACATGGCATGGGAGGCGCACAAAATTCGCAATCAAGTCGCGCACGAGGGTAGCGAGTTCCTACTCTCCGAGCGCGAAGCGAGGCGTGTTGTGAAGCTCTATGAGGAGGTGTTTAAGGAGTTTCAGTACATCTAATACAAAAACACCCCTCCTTTATCCTCCCCTTAGGTTAAGGGCAGGAAATGAAAAATGAAAAAATCGGTTTTTGAGAAAATAGTGGCGGAGGAGTTTCTAAACTTGCCGCCGCGCTGCCGTGCGGCGCTTAAAAATGTCGCGGTGGTGGTAGAAAGCGAGCCGTCTGCCGAATTGCGTCGATTGCACAATCTTGCAGAAGACGAGACGCTACTCGGGCACTACCACGGCGTGCCGCACACGGAGCGCGGGGAGAGTTATGGAGTTGGCGCAACGCTCCCAGATGTAGTGCATCTCTTCCAAATACCAATTGAAGAAGAAGCGGCGGGCGAAGAAGTGTTGCTCCGCTGCATCATTCGCGAAACCCTATGGCACGAGTTTGCCCACCACATGGGCATGGATGAAGGCGAGGTTTCCGCGCGCGAAGACGCGCGCGATAAGAGTGCATAGCTCGCCACATGTAGTATTAAGCCACGATCGTATCTAAATGCTAAACGATTCCTCAATCCTTCAATCTGCATCATGTAGAAATAGATTACGGTCGGAATCTATTTTTACATGGGGCGAAACCACCTCTCTACGAAAGGAACGCTTTCTTTCAACCCCTCAATGCCGCCGAGGATACGGCGGCGTAGGTCGGTGCCGCGGCGGACTTTAACGCGCAGGGTTCCTTGGTAGTTTTCTGAATTGGCGTACACTTTTCGAGAAGTTGTCTGTATCATACTGCTTTTGGTAAATTGCGAAACGGGAACGCCGGTTGTCTCGGACCAAAAATGCTCTATGCGCGCAATGCGCGACTCATGTAATTTATTGACACTTACACGCAAAACGAAATCCTCATCTTGTACACCAAAGACATCTTTGAACCACTTGAAAATAAAAACAATCATACGCGGGTCGCTGTTGGTAAACCCAAGCTCTCCATTGCCGCTCTTATAACCTTCTCCCCAATATAAAGCAAGCCCAGCAATAAACATTTCACGGCGACTCAACAAGCCGACCTCTTCGCATCCAGCACGCATAATAGATTTTTCTTTTACAATTCGCGCAGCTCTTTTTGCTTCTGCGTATTTAAGCACCGCCTGTAGTGCCGCACGGTGTTGGCGTTCTTGTAATCGCGCTATTTGTGCGTTAGAAAGCGCAATATCTTTACACCAGTAACTAACACTGCTGGTGCTCACATTAAGAAGACGGGCGATTTCTTTTATACTTCCTCCTTGCTTACGCATAGCGCACGCCCTTTCTTTTTCGGCGGTTTTTGCCATAAAGTAAGTATAGCACAGGCAGGTATCGGTAGGGTCACTGGTTATCCACATATTGTCTTGCGCTACATAATACAAGCAGGTATACTTGGAATGTTAGTCGCATCGCGGGGTGGAGTAACAGTAACTCGTTAGGCTCAACTATGGGCTGGTAGCGCAGTAATGTGCTACTGACAACTCGTCAAATTCGGCGAAGTCCTCTCCGTACTTATGGAAGGATAATACCGAGCCAATTTCCGATTTCGGTCGGAACAGGTGTAGAGACTAGACGGCGAGCCCCTGCTTCGCGTGAAGCTACGCAGGGTGAAGGCATAGTCCAGACCACAAATCCGCCTTTGGGCGGAGCGATGAAAATCGTAGCGGTATGCATAACCTAAAGATTCCGGGTGCGATTCCCGGCCCCGCAATCCCGCAAAATGAAAACCCGCGAAGTGCTCTAGTGGCCTTCGCGGGTTTTCATCGCGGGATCGCGCGGGGAATTGCTTTGCAATTCACTTTGCGCGAAAATGCAGAACATGTACTTTGTGTATGTTCTAGAAAATACGCTAGATAAAAGTTGGTATATTGGCTATACCACCGATATAGACCGAAGAACTCATGAGCACCAACATGGTCAGGGTAGCCGAACGACAAGGATAAAGACCGGTTGGGAACTTATCTACTATGAGGCTTACAGAAATCAGCGCGATGCAATAGGGCGGGAGAAGTTTCTAAAAGGAGGTTCGGGTCGTAAGTTTCTCAAAAAGCAGTTCCGAAATTATCTCGGTCTGTGAGCGGCTTGCCATGCGTAGCGAGAGCGTTGCAGGGCTGTTTTTATGCATCAAAAAATGGTAGGATTTTGGTACTTTCAACTGATAGTGGTTGAAATAATTTTATGAGCAAATCATTTACCATTCGCGATCTACCTAAAGAAGAGCGTCCGCGTGAGCGGTTGATTAAATTTGGTGAAGAATCACTATCAGTCCAGGAATTATTGCAGGTTATTTTAGGTCGTGGCATTGCTGGTGAGTCGGTTGCCATTACGGCACAAAAACTGCTGTCGCAATTCGGCAGTTTGCAAAAGTTAGCTGAGGCAAGTATTGAGGAGCTGTCTTCGGTTAAAGGAATCGGACCGGCTAAAGCGACGCAAATAAAAGCTGTTTTTGAAATTGGCCGCAGAATTGCCACGGAAACCCCATCTTATAAAAGCAAAGAACTTAGCGACCCAAGAAAAGTTTTCAAACTTATGCGAAACAAAATCAAGGACTACAGCAAGGAGCATTTTTACATGATTGCCTTAAATACTCATAATTGGTCCGTTAGCGAAGTCTCAGTTGGGACTCTGGATTCAAGTTTAGTTCACCCAAGAGAAGTCTTTTCCGAAGCGATCAAAAGTAAAGCATCTTCCGTTATATTGGTGCATAATCATCCAAGTGGTAATCCAGAACCAAGCGAGGGGGATTCTATAACGACACAAAAATTGATAGAAGCTGGAAGACTTTTAGATATTAAGGTAATGGACCATGTTATTATCGCCCAGAAGGAATTTTATAGTTATCGTGAACATAAACTTATATGAAACCAAACTTAAACAAGAACGACATAGAATTTCTGATTGAGTGCTTGAAGACGGGCAAAGAAATCCCCGCCGAATACAAGTACGCAATTTTTCCGACCAAGCAAAAAGAGTACGAGCTTGTCTATGCCGGAAAAGCGCGTAAAGAGGATATTTTGGCGGACAACGAAGAAGCAAAAGCAGTACCACTTCAAATTGAGAAAGTTTTTAATGACACAAAATATCCTCTCGCCGCTAAAGATTGGCAAAATCTTTTAGTATTTGGTGACAATCTACAAATTCTAAAAACTTTTTATAAAAATGAGGAGGAGCTTATCAAAGGAAAAGTTAAAGGTAAGGTAAAACTCATCTATATTGATCCGCCTTTTGGAACTGGCGATGAATATGATGGAAATAAGGGGCAAAGTGCATATAGCGCTAGGAAAAAAGGAGCTGATTATGTTGAATTTGTTCGCCGTCGTTTAATACTTCTACACGAATTGCTATCTGATGACGGAGTAATTTTTGTGCGCCAAGGTTACAATTTTTGTGCCTATATTAAGGTCGTTTTAGATGAAGTATTTGGCAAAGGAAATTTTATCAATGAAATTATTGTGAACAGAGGAAAACAGAGATTTGGCGGAAAAAATAAATATAGCACTGCAACTGACACTGTTTTCTTATATTCTAAAAATCCAGAGTATAATTTTTATTCTTTCAAACGAACAAGGTATGCGGGTGAAGCAAAAGGTACAAATATGTTGATGAAGGGTCATCGAAACCCGCCAGAAAGAACATTTATTGATCCGGATGGAAAGAAAGTTGTTTTGTTACCTCCACCGAACCAGCATTGGAAATTTATACAATCAAAACTTGATGTGATGTATGAAAAAGGAGTTATGTATCTTGCAAAAAGTCAAAAAGGATTGAACTCTGGAATTACAAAAATCGAAAATGGCAAAAAAATTCCGGTTGATTATGTTCCGAGTTTCAAATTTGATGATGACAAAACTATAGATTCAAACTGGACTGATATATCAGGATACGCACAAACTACAGAATATCCTACAGAAAATTCAGAAGATTTACTAAATAGAGTTATTCAAACAGGAACGAAAGAGGGAGATTTAGTGTTGGATTGTTTTGGAGGTAGTGGAACAACCGCAGTTGTTGCTGAAAAGTTAGGTCGCCGTTGGATTACTTGTGATATTGGGAAATTTGCTATTTACACAACACAAAAGCGTCTTTTAGAAATTGAAGAGAGCAAGGATTTGGTAAATCCAAAGAAGAAATATGGGAAAAGCGCAAAATCTTTCGGTATCGTTACTTCTGGACTATATGATCTCGGAAAAGTTTTTGCACTAAAAAAAGACGAATACATTACTTTTGTGAAGCGACTTTTTGAGGTTGAGGAAATGAAAATAAAAACCATAGGTGGTGTGAACTTAGATGGAAAGCGCCGAGAGTTTTATGTAAAAATTTTTCCCTACTGGGAAGTTACAAACGCAAGTGTTGACGAAAAATATCTACAAGAATTACATAAAAATATCGGCGCAAAAGTTGATGGTAGAGTGTATATTATTGTTCCGGCAAATAATGTCCATTTCATTAACGACTATCACCAAATTGGCGATGTGCGCTACTACTTTCTGAAAGTGCCATATCAAATTATAAAAGAGCTTCATAAAGTACAATTCAAAAAATTACGCCAGCCACAAAGTAAAAGCCAAATTAACGAACTGGATGAAGCAATCGGTTTTCACTTTATCCGCCAGCCAGAAGTAAAGTCGGAAATTAAAACAACTAAAGGCAAGGTTACTCTCAAGATCAAAAACTTTGAATCTGCGTATGATCAAGATGAAACCGGAGAGAAACTGAAAAACTTTGAGAGCTTGGCAATGGTCTTGGTTGATCTGAAATACAACGGTGAGCAGTTTTTGATGAGTAAATATTTCTTTGCGCAAGATTTACTTGGAATAAAAAAAGATGAGGAAGATGAAAAATCAGATGATGAGATTAGAAAGGAATTACTGAAGCGCAAAGAAATCGTGCTAGATTTTGAGCGCAAAAAGTGTGGGAAACAGATAGTCGCGATTTATGTTGATCTCTACGGCAACGAATTCCGCGAGGTATTTAATTTGAAATAATTATGGCAGACATCAAGATTTACAAAACACAGGATTTAGTTTTAGGGGTTAAAGAAAAGTTTGACCCTGCGAAATTGAAACTCAAACAATGGGTTGATTTTATTGATGTGCTTTGTGGCGACAGGGAATATCAAAAGGAATCGATTAACGCCGCAATTATTTATATTGCTTCCGGTGAATACAGCTCAATCGAAGATTTGATCGCTGAAAATTGGCGCACAAACGCTGAACTGCGAGAGCGGTACAAAGATGTGCGCGAGTATGAAAAGAATTTGCAATTACCGCATAAATTGTCCGGTGTGGTTGATTTGGCGACAGGTACGGGCAAAAGTTATGTGATGTATGGAATCGCACAAATTGCGCTAGGGCTTGGATTAGTTGATAAGGTTCTTGTACTTTGTCCATCACTTACCATTGAAGCCGGTCTCAAAGAGAAGTTTCAAAATCTTTCTGGTGATGATCGGATTAAGGCGACTTTACCGGATGGCGCGGTTTACAAAAATCCTCGTATTATTGACGCAAACAGCACTATCAAGAACGGTGATATTGCGGTGGAGAATATACACGCTGTTTATGAGCGCACGGGATCATCAATACAAGATAGTTTGAAGGGCAATGGCGTCCGCGTCTTGGTTTTGAGCGATGAAGTCCATCATGTTTATAATGCTTCAGCAGATACAGATGTAAAGAAATGGAAAGCATTTTTGCTCAATCCTGATTATGGCTTCAAATACATTCTCGGCTTTACTGGAACGGCGTACATAGATGACGAGTATTTTAATGATGTGATTTATCGATACTCAATTCGGCAAGCAGTTGATGACCGTGTGGTAAAGTCCGTTGATTATGTGGCGAAAGACGAAAGCATTGACACCAACGAGAAGTTCCAAAAAATTTATGACAATCACGACGAATTCGTAAAGAAGTATCGGCTCATCAAACCGCTTACAATCCTTGTCACAAAAGATATTTCAAAAGCAAAAACGCTTCGGGAAGATTTAGTTGATTTTTTGCAAAAACGCGAACGAATTTCGCGTGCTGCCGTTGAGAAGAAAGTTTTAATCGTTACTTCTCACAAAGATCATAAGAAAAATGTCTTGAAATTGAAAAGTGTTGACGAGAAGGATAATCCTGTTGAATGGATTGTTTCGGTTTCCATGCTTACTGAGGGCTGGGATGTAAAAAATGTTTTCCAAATCGTGCCGTGGGAAGATCGGGCATTCAATTCAAAGCTTCTTATTGCACAGGTACTTGGTCGTGGATTACGCGTACCAGAGGCGTACAAGTCACCACAGCCGAAAGTTCGCGTTTTCAATCACGACGCATGGAGTCGAAATATTCGCGGTCTTGTTGATGAAATTTTGGAGGTTGAGGTTCGTCTGGCGAGCGTGTCTCTAACTTCTGGCGAACGTGCAAAATATCACTTTGATATTTACAACATTGATTTCACAAAAAATGAAAAGGAAGTAAAAGCTAAAGTAGATACTACGGAATTTGACTATTCAAAGGGATATACCAAGCTCGTTTCTCAAATTGAACGTAATGATAAAGAAACGGAATATGAAGATTTGAAGGGAGGGATTATTCGCAAGACAACAAATATACAGAAGGAGACCATCACTGTTGAAGAGGTGGTGAATAAAATCATTGAAACGTTTAAAACTAGAGACTTTGAGGCAAAAATACGTTTCCCGAAAGGAACATACGAAAAAGAGCATTTACCGCCAGAAAACGAAATCAAGGAGTATGTGAAAGAATCCATGCGACGCGTGGGTATCAAGAGCGGTGTTTTGACCGAAGACAACGCGAATCGTATTTTTAGTGCATTTCAGACGCTATTTAGAGTGCGCGGCTCGACGATTATCTTTGAGCGTAAGGTTAAGACGCCACAAAAGATGAGTACAAAAGATTTAGAGCGTGAGAGCATGGCTGTCGGAGGAATAAAACATGGAGCGACTGTGTTCTATTCTGATGAGTTTGAGAAAGAATGTATACCGGAACAAGTTGATATTATGAAGGATATCATCGCCGATGAGAGTTTGCCGAGAAGTGCCAGTAAAGAGATTAATCATTATTGTTTCAAAACCCCAGTAAGTGTTGTTTTGACAAAGCAAGAACCGGAACGAAAATTTGTTGATGCGATCATTAACTCAAAGGTATGTGAAAAGATTGATGCTTGGGTAAAATCACGTGACCAAAATTTTTATAGCATTGAATATTCAATAACTACAATTGGAGGAAGACATTCAAAACAACAAAATTTTAATCCTGATTTTTTCTTAAAATTCGGTGACAATATCGTTGTTGTTGAGGTTAAAGCAGATTGTGATGATTCGGAAGAAAATAAAGCAAAATATCGTTGGGCTAAACAGCATTTTGATGTGTTAAATGAGGAATTGAAAAAGAACAATATAAAACAGCGATATTTTTTCCACTTTTTGAGCCCGGATAGTTATGCTGAATTTGTAGAATATTTTTGTGACAATAGGGTTTTTGATAAGAAGTTTCGTAGCAATCTTGAAGATCTATTGGATAGGGATCAAGGTGTGAAGTATAGTTAAAGAATGGCTCTTATGTAGCTTCCGTCAAGGACCGTCCTCCCGAAAAAACAGCCTTATTCTAGGCTGTTTTTTCTGGGAATAACTTATGGATGAAATGAGTGGATAATGGGGTCAGCCACCATTTTTCAAATTGATGCTTTGGTGTATAAACTCTACGGCTTGAACTCGGAGGAAGTAAAAATTATTGAAGATTCAAGCAGAAAATAATGAGACGATTGTCGCATGGGGAACGGTGCGACTGTGGATAACCGAGGATTATTATTGAAAGGCGATGATTTCACCTTGATTCCTCCCCATTATTCTGATATATTTGATTTACCATATAGGTAAAGAACATTTTGCGATTTGTTACAGTCTATGCTATCATGAAAATAAGCTTCAAAAACGACAAGGAAAGAGAGCTGTACCAAACCGTAGGGTCTCTTACCCGTGTCCATGGGGCTCAACAGGCGAAGAAGATTATCCAGAGGATAGAACAACTAGAAGCGGTGGCTAGTCCACAACAGTTGCCCGGAAGTGCTCGATTTCATGAGCATAGCGGTGAAAGGAAGGGATTATTTTCAGTTGACCTGATTCACCCTTACCGACTTATACTTCTTCCAACTTGTAAGTATCAGAGTTGGGTCGAAATTACTAGTCTTCAGGTTTACGAGGTAATGACCCCCCATTAAAATATATGGTTGATACAACCCTTTCATACAATCCAGATATAGCTATTCATCCAGGGGAAACTCTCAAGGATGAGATCGTTTTTTTGAATTTAACACAAGTTGATCTTGCTAAAAGAACAGGTTTGAGCGAGAAGCATATAAGTCAGATCATTAATGGTCAGGATCCTGTTAGTCCTGATACAGCGATTAAACTTGAGCGAGCACTAGGTACGCCGGCGGAATTTTGGAACAATCTTCAGAAAAACTATGAATTGAATTGCGCGCGTATTTCTGCTGAACAGAAAATGGCAGCTGAAATTGAAGAGGCGAAGAAATTTACTTGTTATCCAGAACTGGTATCAATTGGTTTTCTTGCAAAAGCGACCGATTGGAAAAATAAAGCTGAGAATTTACTTAAATTTTTCGGTGTAGACTCGTTGCTGTATATTCAAAGAACGGAAGAAATCGCATTTCGTCAGGCTCCCGGAAAATTTAATGAGCGTTCTTTGGCCGCATGGCTTAGATGCGGAGAAATTAAAGCAAACTCTATAAAAACGGAGACTTTTGATAGAAAAAAGGTGCGAGAGATTATTCCCGAGGCGAGGAAGCTTACACTACATCCGGCCGGATTTGGTAAAAAATTGCAAGATTTGTGTGCATCCGCTGGAATTGCAGTTATCTACACGCCTTATTTAAAAAACACAAAAGTAAGTGGGTCAGCACGATGGTTGGGAGATAAGGCAGTTATACAGTTAAACACTAAAGGATCATACAGTGATATATTCTGGTTTACTTTCTTCCATGAACTTGGTCATATTCTTTTACATGGTGCGAAAGAAAGATTTGTAGATTACAAAGGTAAAGCGATTAACGAACAAGAAAAGGAGGCAAACGACTTTGCGGCTAGCACACTCATACCAACTAGTGAGTATCAGGTCTTTCTTAAAAATAGACCGCTAACTAAACAAGCAGTAAAAACATTTGCTGAGTCTATTAGTGTTGACCCTGGTATTGTTCTTGGTCGCTTGGGACACGACAATATTGCACAGTGGAAGCAGATTGCCGGGGCAAGAGGAAAACTAACAATCAAGATTTGAAATCAGTAAAATGGTCAGGCCCTTTGATTGGACTAGGATAGCTATTAAATTCAATAAAGTTTCTTCTTTGCTACAATAACCTCATGCCCGACGAAGCCTCAACCCCGAAAAACGCTGAAGACAGCGTAACGGGGCAAGCACCTCCCCCGCAAAGCGCAGACGCCGCGGGGCAAGCCGCTGACCCTCCTTCGCTACAAGCTACGGATGGGCAAAGCACGCAAGCTCCACCCCTAAGCACCGAGGGCGGTGCTGGGCAAGCGAGCGAACCCGCTCCAGTTTCTGAACCCACACCAGCGGAAGCACTTCCTGCCTCCGAAACGGCCCAACCTGAAATTGCACCCGTGCCGGAAGCCTATCAAACAGAATCAGCCACAGAAGCACCTTCTGGGGCCGTGGAAGCCCCTAGGGCAAGCGAAAATTTGGAAGCGGTCATAGATACGACTCCTCAAAATACCTCTGTTCCCCCCGAATCCCGAACGGCTCAAACAGTTCCCGTGCAATCTACCACATCCGTCATTCGTCCTCACGGCGATTTAGTGATTGCCCGCGCGAAAATACAGGCAACGAAACGGAAGAAATTGGACAAAATCATGGCAGCTATCGAGGGGAAAGGCCCTACTACGCTAAAGCTACGCAGGGTAAACGCCATCACCAACGACGAAGTGGAGAAACTGCTTCGTGTCTCTGACGCAACCGCAACCCGCTACCTCCAAACTTTGGAAAAAGAAAATCGCATCAAGCAAACCGGAAAGACCGGAGCAGCTGTTTTTTACGAAAAAATCTAACTTGAACGGCTCACGCGAGAAGCAAACGGCTCATTTAGTAGCTAAATGAGCCGTTAGCGATTTTTTCATATAACGCAATTTTTATACCCCTGCCCTTTACCTAAGGGGAGGGGGTAGGGGGAGGGGTGGTTTTGTCTCTCGGCGGGTTTATTTATTTTGCTGGGGATAACTCGGCTTTCTTATCGGAGTGTGCAGGCGTACAATTGACAGCATATCGTTTTTATAAAATAACTTCTCGTTTTTATTTATGAAAAGCATTATGCGCTCCTCGCTACTTTTACTCGCTATCGCTTTGGTCGCTCCGATAGCCGCTTCTGCGGCGTCCCTTCCTTTTTCCGCCGAGCATCCGCAATATGCGGCGATTCTTTCGGTCGCGCTCGCGCAGGAAACAGTTGAAAATACGAATGCCGAGACGGACCTGGATGAAGACATGTCTCCAGAGGACTTTGGTCTTACTAGCGTAGGTTTTCTGCCGAGCAACCCTCTCTATATATTTAAAGCCGCCCGCCGCGCTATCTCGGATATTACTACTACAGATGCGGCAGAGCGGGTAGACAATTCGTTGCGTTTCGCTGCAGAGCGGCTTCTAGAGGCGAAGGCGCTTGCCGAACGCGGTAGCGGCGAGCCGGCAATTGCGGGCTCCTTGGACGGGTTCCGCCGCGAAGTAGAACGCGCGCGGACGCGCGCGGAGGCGGCCGTCGAAGAACTGGGGCAGACAGAAGAAGGGCGAGCAGTTGCAACCAAAATAATGGACTCGGTGATTAAGTACGAGAAGCTTATTGGAAGAATAGAGAAAGGAACGACTGCGGGAGCGGTGTCTGCCGCCGCGGAAGCAAAAACGAGTGCAGGAGAGGCGTTTGGAGCCGCTTTTTCGCTTGTTGCGCCGGACGAAGCGGCAGGGACGCTCTCGGATGTTATGGACGCTCAGCGAGGCGGCGCATTTAAGGATTTTAAAAATGCAGAAGTGCTCAAGACGGTGGAGGCGAGCGTACCGGAGGCGGCGCAAGGCGCGGTGCGTACCGCACGGGAGAGTGCGCTATCAAGATTGGAAGAGCATCTCGGTGGAGAGACGGGAAGCCGCTCGGCGCTCGGCGATTATGTGAAGTCGACCGGAGGCAACGAAGTGCGGCATTTGGAAGTCATTCAGGAAATGGAAATACGCCCATTGAGTGAGGGCGCGCGCGCCTCGCTTACGGCGGCGAAGGAAGAAGTACTCGCGCGCGCTGAAGGGCGGTTTGCGGAAGCGGGTGAGAAAGAGAAGCGGGCGCTTGTCGGACACTTGAGTGAGGGGACGATTGGGGACTTACGCGTCGTGAAGGAATTGGAAAAGAATATCACTGTAGAATCGTTCGGCGAAGCGTCGGAAGTTGCGGCGGCCGCGAAGCAGACATTTGCCGACAAAGTAGGCACTGCGGTGAGCGATGCAGGCGATAGAGCGGAACTTCTGGAATCGGTAGAGCGCTTTCACGATGCGAAGTCACTTTCTGTACTGGACGAAATTGCGTCGCTTATCCCGCCCGAACAGCAGTCAATTTTTGAGTCGCTAAAGCAAAAAGCGGCAACGGAAATACAAAAAGACATTTCTCGAGCGCGCGGTGGTGAGCAGACGCGCGCGCTATACCAAGCGCTTTCTGGCGACCATCCGGAGGACTTTGGAGCACTAGATTCATTGAATGTCGGAGCGAGTATTGTAGAAGAAATCCGCGCGGCAACGGCAGAGCTTATCAAGGCGCGCGCAGGCGTGATTAAAAACGAAGAGCGGTTCGGAAGATACGAGGATGCGCTACGGACTGCAAATACGGATGGCATAGGAGAGCCAACAGGAGAGCTCTCGGCGTTTTTCTCCGAACAACGAGTTGTGTATGGTTCGCGCGATAAGGCGGAAAAGAAAATTGCTGAAGCGAAAGCGCTCGCGGAGACACTTGAAGGACTCGTGTCTGCGCTTCCATTGAATCAGGGCTACGGCGACGAAGGGTTTGACGAACGCCCGCGCACCGCGTCGCGGCTTTTGAACTCCGCCGAACAACGGCTTGCAATTGCCGAGGCGGCGCTCGCGCGCGGAGAGTTTGGGTTTGCGTACAACGAAGCGCAAGAAGCGGCGTTTGCCGCTCGCGACGGTATAAATATAGCCCGCGCCTACAAGTCGGGAAAACGCGCGCCAGAAACCAAACCGCAAATTGACCTAGGGGATGGAGGTGGAGGAGGAGAATGGCAACTGTATAGTCGTTTTGAATTTCAGAAATTTTGTTTATCGGTTGGAGGAATCTTGTCTCAATCTCTGTCATGCACCCTTGAAGACGGCCGCATATTTACTGTAGAGAAAGAGGTGTTTCCGGTGGTCGTTCCTATTGAATTCCGTACGGTTGTGGAGCGGAAAGATGCCATCTGTCAGGCGAAATTTGAAGGTTATGTGTACGATGGCGCGGTGCAGAGTTGCCGCAAAGAAAGCGCGACCGGCTGCAAGAGTCCATTTGTTTATCAGACGAAAGACGCATGCGAACTCGGTGTTCGCGCTGAGGAGAAGCCGAAAGAAGAACGCGCGCGATGGGTAGAACATATGTGGAAGTTTGCCGATGGCGTAGAGACATCCATGGTTTTGGACCGCACCGATTCCGAATACACACGCTACATCCGTAACATTGAAGCGTCGTGTCGTTTGATGCCTAAGCAGCAGTTTGTGTGGAAATCAGGTGCTGGGAACGACAATGCCGACAACTGGAAAAATTTCGGCATCCCCGATTGTTCTGGACAAGCATTTGCTCCAGCGAACTGCGGCAACAACATTTGCGAGGCGAGCGAGAATATTAAAAATTGTTCCAAGGACTGTACGGCGGGCGTGAAGGTGAGCGATGCCTACTCATGCCCTGGGTTTGCGCACGAACGGATTGATTCGCGCGGAGCGCGCTATTGCCAATTAAATACGCGAGAATCGTGCAGTTATTTCTATCCGCAGTTCTTGTACGAAAGTTCGTATGCGCCGTCCGGATGTCCGTCGGCAACGAGCGGAAACACCGGCACGGCGACGACAACGCAGTTTGGCAACTGCAGTATTAATACCAGCCGCACCGGTTGCGAAGCGGATACCACTTGCGACTGGTATGTGCCGCCCTCCGGCTCGCCGTACTGCTCACTCGCAGTGCGCGGCTCGTGGGTGTCGCACTCGTGGAAATTTAGCGATGGCAGTACGGAGACCTCATCTATACTTGCGCGTACTGATAGGGAGTATTCGGAGTTTATCGCCTCGGTGGACGCGCAGTGCAAGACCATTGCACGGACGAAATTTGCGTGGAAGGTTGGCGCGGGAAATGACTCTGCAGACAATTGGCAGAACTTCGGCATCCCAGATTGTTCTGGTACGGCAAGCGGTGGTGGAAATACTGGAGGCGGCTACGCGGGCGACTCAAATTCTTGCCCTTGGTTCTCATACAGCAAGTGGGACAAAACCGGTGTGCGCTACTGCCAGTTAAACAGTGAGCGTAAGTGCGACTACAACTACCCTAGTTACTTGACGAATGGACCTAACTACAAAGCGGAAGGTTGTCCGGTGGAAGATACAACAGGCGGCACGCCGCAGTGTTCAGACGGCAGAGACAACGATGGCGATGGGCAGACCGATTATCCATCGGACACAGGGTGCTACAGCTCGGCAGATACCGACGAAGCATACTATCCAACTGGTGGAGGCGGTAGCGGTTCTACCTCGTGCGATAGCGCACTTACTTCACTTCTTGGTACCGGATGTCACCAAATGTACACCGACACTTCCGGCAACACCGTATTCTGCGACGGGCCGATGACTAAGTCGGCGAAACAGGGCGATACGGTAACGACATCTGGTTGTACATCGCCTGGTGGTGGTAGTGGTGGCGGGACTGGCACGACCGGCGGAGGAGGCGGCACGAGCACCATTCAACGCTGTTTTTACCCCAATGCGTCCATAAACGGCACGTCTCCGGGATATACGGTATGGTGTGAGCGCGATTATTACAATTGCCGTGTCGGCGAGCCAAGCGGCGCAGCCGTGCCGCTTGCGGGATTGTCGCTCGGTGCGCCATCGTCTTGCGAAAGCGGGTGGACTGGCGGCTCGGGAGGTACCTATGGAAGCGAATGCCGCAGTCAGACCTCGCAGTCGGCATGTTCGGGGACATCGGGGTGTTATTGGTATAACGCAGGCAGTAATAGCGCGTATTGCGACAGCGGCGGTTCATCAACAAGCGGCGCGCCGGCGGTTCCGACTGGGGTCACGGCAACAGCTCCCTCAACTGGTAATAGCGTAGAAATTCGCTGGATAGACAATTCTAACAACGAGACCTACTTTAAGATTTGGCGGCAGGCGGGCGGCTCATGGTCAATGCTGACGCAAATAAATACGGCTTCCGGCAACGGGCCGACTACTGGCACCGTTATTACGCATATCGATACGACCGCGCCGTCGGGGAGCGTTAGTTACCAGATTCAAGCATGCAATACGACAACCTGCTCTGCGGACTCAGCGCTTCAGACAGTGTGGGTAGCGGGAAGTGGCGGTAGCACCTCCTCGTGCTCCACGACTGCCTCGCAGTGTTATTCACAAACCGCATGCGCGGGCTCTGGGTATTACTGGTGCGCGAACAATAATCTATGCTATACCTCGTCGGCATCGTGTCCATCGTCGGGAGGCGGTACAACAACGAACCCCGCTTGCTCCGACGGCAGAGACAACGATGGCGATGGGCAGACCGATTATCCATCGGACACAGGGTGCTACAGCTCGGCAGATACCGACGAAGCATACTATCCAACTGGTGGAGGCGGTAGCGGTTCTACCTCGTGCGATAGCGCACTTACTTCACTTCTTGGTACCGGATGTCACCAAATGTACACCGACACTTCCGGCAACACCGTATTCTGCGACGGGCCGATGACTAAGTCGGCGAAACAGGGCGATACGGTAACGACATCTGGTTGTACATCGCCTGGTGGTGGTACATCTTCTACCTCTTGCCCTTCCGGACAATATTGGAACGGTAGCGCGTGCGTCACCACTTCAACAACTGATTGTCCCTCTGGACAATATTGGAGCGGCTCTTCGTGCGTGAGTTCTTCACCATCAAGTTCGTGCGGTAGTGGGTATTATTGGAATGGGACCACCTGCATCTCTTCCTGCTCGTCGGGACAATACTGGAACGGCACAAGTTGCGTCGCGTCATCATCAGGCGCGTCCATCTGGCAGGCATTTAAGAGCTGGATTGGGGCGGAATAGTTGTGGTAGAGTGAAGTTCTGCCGGTGTAGTTCAACGGTAGAACGAGGGACTCATAAACCCTAAAAGGTGGTTCAACTCCACCCTCCGGCATTGTGTTGTGGCGCTTGCAAGGCAACGGCAGAAATGCTATACTTAAGGGTACAATGCGTTTGGTTAAAACCCATTGTTTTAATAGGTAAACTAAACTCTATGGCAGAGAACAAACCGATCCCGCCGAAGCCGGAAGAGTCGACTGAAGAAGCGAAATAGTTTTCCGTACAGTACCAAAACCGCCCCCGCTATAGCGGGGGCGGTTTTGTGTTTGGTTTTTGAGCGCCATTTCTTAAAGTTGCTCGCGCGCAGAAAATCGGTTATCGTATAGTGCGTGTTTTGTTAGCTTTGGGGCGGTGGAACAGCCTGGAGTGTTCGTCTCCCTGTCACGGAGAAGATCGCGGGTTCAAATCCCGTCCGCCCCGCCAGTTGGGAAATGAAGTCATTGGCTCGCCCGCTACGCGGGCTCGCCAGC
>CAYIUC010000009.1:0-22910 GCA_964366535.1 uncultured Candidatus Saccharibacteria bacterium
ACATGGGCCATTAGCATAGTGGTAGAGCACTCGGTTTGCATCCGAGGTACGGGAGTTCGATTCTCCCATGGTCCAAAAAGAGTATAATACAAGCATATGAAGCAATCTTTTTTGTTTACAAAGACGAGGCGCGAGGCGCCGAAAGACGAAGTGTCGCAGAACGCGAAACTGCTGATTCGCGCAGGGTTTATACATAAAGAAATGGCGGGAGTGTATTCATACTTGCCGCTAGGGTTGCGCGTGCTTAATAAAATCGTTGCGATTATTCGTGAAGAGATGAATGTGCTTGGCGGGCAGGAGGTGCATCTTTCCGCTCTTCAAGATAGGGAAGTGTGGGAGAAGACAGGGCGATGGGACGACAAAGCCGTTGACTCGTGGTTTAAAACGGAGCTCAAGAACGGTGCGGAAGCAGGGCTAGGGTTTACGCACGAGGAGCCGCTAACTGCTATTATGCGCGACCACATTGCGTCGTACAAAGACCTGCCGCAATACCCGTACCAGTTTCAGATAAAGTTTCGAAACGAGACGCGCGCAAAAAGCGGAATCATTCGCGGGCGCGAATTCTTAATGAAAGACCTGTATTCATTTTCTGCAGACGAAGCGGCACATAAACTTTTTTACGAAAAAGTAAAACAAGCGTATAAGAATATCTTTACTCGCATTGGGTTTGGAAATTACACTTATCTTACATACGCTTCCGGCGGCAGCTTCAGCAAGTATTCGCACGAATTCCAAACGCTATGCGACGCAGGCGAAGATACGATACATTTGTGTGAGAAGTGCCTAGTTGCTGTAAATGAGGAAATCATTTCTGAACAAACAGCGTGTCCTGTTTGTGGTAGTGAGAATTTTGTCAAAAAGACGGCAGTAGAAGTAGGTAACATCTTTACGCTTGGTACTAAGTTTTCTGACGCGCTCGGGCTTAAATATCGCAACGAAGCGGGGCAGGAGGTGTCGGTTTTTATGGGGAGCTACGGAATCGGACCCGGGCGTGCGATGGGGGTTGCCGCGGAACTCTTTGCAGATGGAAGGGGTCTAGTGTGGCCCGTGTCAATTGCGCCGTTTGATGTTCATCTTCTATCACTAGCAACAACTTCTAAGGCCAAAAAAGAAGCGGACACGCTCTACGAAAAATTGCAAAGATCGGGCATTGAGGTTCTGCACGACGACCGCGATGCGCGCGCAGGCGAGAAGTTTGCAGATGCCGACCTTATCGGCATTCCGCTCCGAGCCGTCATTTCCGACAAAACACCCGTGGGCAAGGTGGAAGTGAAAGAACGCACTAGCACCGAACCGCGCATCATCTCGCACGCAGAACTCACGAAGATGCTTGCAAACAAATAATATGTTTCGCAAATATTTGGACAAAATAAAGCGGCGGTTTTCTAACGATATTGCGATTGACCTAGGCACCGCCAATACCTTGGTCTATGTGCGCGGGCGCGGGATTGTGATAAACGAGCCGTCGGTAGTCGCGGTAAATCAAAAGACGAACCAAGTCGTTGCAGTAGGCACTGCGGCGAAAGAGATGCTTGGGCGTACTCCTGCACACATCACCGCCGTGAAGCCGATGGTCGGCGGCGTGATTTCCGATTTTGAAGTAACGGAAGAAATGCTCGCGTATCTCATGCGTCGCGCCGAAGGTGGTAGGCGAGCAATGCTAGGACCGCGCGTGATTGTCGGCGTGCCGGCTGGAGTAACGAATGTGGAAACACGCGCGGTGCGCGATGCTACCGAGAGCCGCGGCGCGCGCGAGGTGTTTCTCGTGGACGAAGCGCTAGCCGCGGCGGTAGGTATGCGTCTTCCAATCAAAGAGCCGGTGGGTACGATGGTGGTAGACATTGGCGGTGGAACTTCCGACATAGTCGTAATATCTATGGGCGGCATCGTGCATGCGAAGGGTTTGAAAATTGCTGGAGACCGATTCAACAGCGACATTATTGCCTTTGTACGGAGCGCATACAAAACTCTTATTGGCGAGAAGACCGCTGAAGGGCTCAAGATTGCAATCGGCTCGGCAATGCCCGGGCGGGAAGCGCTACAAACCGCAGTGCGCGGGCGCGACATAGTCACCGGGCTTCCGCGCGAGGTGATAGTTACAGATGCAGACATACGCGACGCCATTGCGCCATCGCTAGATGTACTCTTGGAATCCATCCGCGGCGTACTGGAAGCAACTCCGCCGGAGCTTGTTGCCGATATTATGCACCGCGGCGTACACTTGGTCGGCGGCGGCGCGCTTTTGCGCGGATTAGACGCGCTTATTGAAGAGCATATGAAGATTCCAGTGCATATTGGCGAAGAGCCCTTGACCGCCGTTGCGCGCGGTGCGGGGCTTATTTTGGAAAGGTTGGATGAATTTTCTGATTTGCTAATAGAGCCCGACTCACATGAACTACCTATTCTCGCGTAACCGTACGCCCGCTCACCCATTCCGCTTCGCGCTCGTTCTTGTATTCGCGGTAGTTGCCGCGGTTGCCGTGCTGCAATGGCTTGCGCCAAATGCGTTTGCGCCAATAGCGGCGCGTATTACGGCGCCGCTATTGCATCTATACTCCGCCGCGTTTTCTTCCAATACTACAATACTTGCAGAAGAACTCGCGCGTTTGCGCGCAGAGAACGAATTCTTGCGCGCGCTCGCGGCGGCGCGAATTTCTGAAACAGCACCTGTTTCGGAAAACACAACAATTGCGCCTGTGCTCGCGCGGCCCCGTTGGAGCGCGTACGACACGCTACTAGTTGGAGCGGGGTATGGCGACGGAGTGCATATCGGAGCGCGCGTATTTACATCTGGTTTTGTTTTAGGAGAAGTCGCAGAAGTATACGGCGACACATCGCTTGTGTCGCTTTACTCTACGGCGGGTAAAAAGACGCTTGCGCAAATCGGCGGTGCGATTCCGATAGAGCTTGTTGGTGCCGGCGGCGGGGCATTTGAAGCGATAGTAGCGTCTGATGTGCCTGTTGCTGTTTCGGACGGTGCATTTGCTCCCGCACTATCTGCAAAGTTGTTTGCGATTGTTGATGCTATCTCGGAAGCGCGCGAAGGTACGAAGAAGCTCTACGCGCGCTTACCTGTAAATATGTTTGAGTTGCGCTCAGTTGAAATTGATTTATGAGAGTTTTGTGCAGAATACTTGCTGTGATTGTATGCTGTGTGGTTGGCGCAGTATGGTCGCCGACCGTTGCATGTTTTCTAGCTCTCGTGTTTGTATTTTTCTTTAAGAGATTTTTGGAGGCGGCGCTTGTCGGGCTTTTCTTGGACGCACTATATGCCGCGCCAGAGCCGCGCTGGTTTGAGTTTCAATTTATATACACGGCTACAGCGCTTGCCGGAGTTCTAATTATTGAAATATTAAAAAAGCGCATTCGGTTCTATAATTAAAATAATGAGACGAAGCGTCAAAGAAATTTCGCCGGATGAAATATTTTTAGATGATGCAAACCTGCCGGCGTTTGATAAGGCGCAAATGGAGGGGCGTCTTGAGCGTCCGCTCGGCGCTGGTTCCGCCTACGCGCTAGGTATATTTTTTGCAATAGTTTTCTTTGTGTTTGGAGGACGGCTGTGGCAGATTCAAATTGCAGACGGTGAGAGATATGCGGAACGCGCCAACGCAAACACTCTTGAATCCACTCCGATTTTTGCGGAGCGCGGCAATATCTTAGACCGCAACAACGAGCCGCTTGCGTGGAACGCACCACCGCTTACACATGAAGAATTTCTTGAGAGGCGATATACCGAGCTGATTGGTTTGGCGCATATTGTCGGATTTGTAAAATACCCATCGAAAGATACATCCGGATTTTATATTCGTGAAGATTTCTCCGGCGCTGCCGGAGCAGAGAGCGAATATAATGAAATGCTGTCGGGTACAAACGGCTCGCGCACGACAGAGAGGAATGTGCAGGGAGGCGTGGTTTCTGAAAGCGTGGTGGATCTTCCAGAGCGTGGCGCGGATATACGCCTTTCAGTAGATGCGCGCCTTTCTGAAGCGCTATACGGGTTTCTAATGGAACGCATCAGAGCCGTTGGTTTTGAGGGCGGAGCGGCGGCGATTGTGGATGTATCTAATGGAGAAGTAGTGGCGCTTACGAGTGCGCCTGAATATTCTCCGCAAGCGCTCGCAGATGGCGCGCCTCGAGGGCGTATCGAAGAATTTATTGCCGATTCGCGCAAGCCATTTCTACCGCGCGCGGCGGCGGGGCTCTATGCGCCCGGGTCGGTTGTTAAGCCCTTGCTCGCCGCCGCCGCTCTTCAGGAGGATATTATTACTCCGGAACAAAAGATCTTGAGCACAGGTTCTATTTCCATTCCAAACCCATACGACCAGAGCCGTACTTCCGTATTTAACGACTGGAAAGCGCACGGATTTGTAGATATGCGTCATGCGCTCGCGGTATCTTCCGATGTTTATTTTTACGAAATTGGAGGCGGCTTTGAAGAGCAAAAGGGGCTTGGTATTGCGCGTATAGAAAAATATCTGCGTGAGTTTGGTTTTGGCGAGATGCTTGCCGACCCAATGCTTGGCGGCGCAGACGGTGTAGTACCAAGTCCAGAATGGAAGAAATCGGCATTTCCGAGCGACCCGTGGAGAATAGGTGACACTTACAATACATCAATCGGACAATACGGAATGCTTGCAACACCACTTCAAATCGTGCGCGCCATTGCGGCTATTGCAAATGGCGGTAGGATTATTCAGCCGACGCTTCTTGCCGGAGAGATTCCTACTGAACGAGAAATATCTATCGCGCCTGAAAATCTGAAAGTTGTGCGCGAAGGAATGCGTCTCGCTGTGACGAATGGTACGGCAAGCGGGCTTTGGTTGCCGTTTGTATCCATTGCCGCAAAGACAGGTACTGCAGAAATCGGCGCCGCCAAAAAACGCGTACATTCTTGGATCACGGGTTTTTTCCCGTACGAAGCGCCTCGGTACGCTTTTGTCGCGCTTTTGGAAAAAGGCCCAAGCGAGAACACCATCGGCGCCGCCTACGCAATGCGCCAATTCTTTGAATGGCTCGCTATTAATGCGCCGGAGTATTTGAAATCTGAATAAGGATAGTTTGAATATGTAATTAAGGTGCGCTATGATAGATAATACTATGTCAGGTCAGCAGATGAAGTTGACGCGGGAGAAGTTTGAGGAACTCTCGCGCGAATTGGAAACGCTAAAAACTGCACGCCGCAAGGAGGTGGCGGAGAATCTTGAATATGCAAAGTCGCTTGGCGATCTTTCTGAAAATGCCGAATATCACGAAGCGCGTAACGCGCAAGCGCAGTTGGAAGACAGGATCGGAAAGCTTGAGTATGCGCTGAAGACAGCCGCTATTGTAAGCGAAAAAGAAAAAAAGGGCGGTGCGGTAGGCGTTGGCGCTCTCGTGCGATTGCGCCGCGAGAAAGATGGCGCTGAACTTTTGTACAAGATTGTTGGTACGGAGGAAGGTAACATTGCTGACGGCAAGCTATCCGTTGATTCTCCTTTGGCGCAGGCGCTCATTGGTAAGCAGGAGGGCGGCACTTGCGCGATTGAGACCCCAAGCGGCGTAAATAAATATACATTACTATCCGTTGAATAATATTTATGTCTTCTTTAGATGAACTGCGCGCAGTGCGCTTGAGAAAACTGGAGTACTTAAAGGCGCAGGGCATATCGCCCTACCCGATTTCTGCGCGCGCCGACGCTACGCTTGCGGAGGCGCGTAAGAAGTTTGTGGCGTTTGCAAAAAAGCCAGCGGTAACGCTTGCGGGGCGCGTCGTCGGCGCGCGATCGCAGGGCGCGCTTGTCTTCTTCGACATCTCCGACGGCACGGGGCGATTTCAATGCTTGATTAAAAAAGCCGATGCGCCGAATGCGTTCACGCTCTGGAACAATGCGGCAGATGTTGGCGATTTTGTGGAGGCGACCGGAACATTTTTCAAAACAAAAACAGGCGAGGACACGCTCGCGGTTGCCTCGTGGCGCATGCTCGCGAAGTCGCTCCGCCCGCTTCCAGAAAAGTGGGAGGGGCTTAAAGACACCGAAGAGCGTTTTCGTAAACGCTACTTGGACACCTTGATGAACGAGACATCGCGCGAACGCTTCGTCGCGCGCTCGCGCATCGTGTCAACAATACGGCGCGCGCTTACGGACGCGGGATTTCTGGAAGTGGAGACATCAATGCTCCAGCCGATTCCAGGAGGCGCCAATGCAGAGCCGTTTACGACGCATCACAACGCGCTAGACGCCGATTTGTTTTTGCGTATTGCGCCGGAGCTTGATTTGAAAAAGTTGCTAATTGGAGGATTCCCGAAAGTATTTGAGATTGGACGCAGTTTCCGCAACGAAGGCATTGATGTAACTCACAATCCAGAGTTTACGACAGTAGAGTGGTACGAGGCGTACAGCGACGCAGAACGCCAGCGCGCGTTTGTAGAACAGACGCTAAAGATTGTGGTGAAGGAGGCGTTTAGTGATACGAAAGTAATGCACGCTGGCGAAGAGATTGATTTCAAGAAGCCATTTACAACCTCGTCATACTTTGAACTTATTGAACGCCACGCGTTAATTCCAGGCATCGCTAGCGCATCTGTAGAAACACTACTTCTTTCTGGTAAACGCTTGGGAGCGAGCGTTAAAGAGGGGGACACGCGCGAGAAGATTCTGGACGCAATATTCAAGCGTGCGGTGCGCCCAAAGCTTATTCAGCCGACATTTGTAGTGGATTACCCGAAAGATATGCTACCGCTTGCGAAAAACAAAACGGATAATGCGGCGCTCGTGGATGCGTTCCAGCTCTATGTCGGTGGCGTTGAGCTTGTAAAGGCGTTTTCGGAATTGAACGACCCTTTGGAACAGCGCGCGCGATTTGAAGAGCAGGAGTGGCGGCGCAAGGCGGGTGACGCCGAAGCGGAGCAATCCGACGAATCATTTTTGGAGGCGCTTGAGTACGGCATGCCGCCAGCTGGCGGGGTTGGTATCGGCATTGAACGCCTCGTGATGCTCCTCACGGATTCTCACAACATCCGCGAAGTGATTTTCTTCCCGACATTGAGGCAGAAGTGATTTTCTCGTCGTATTTTATTTCTTCTCCCCCGCGAACGAGAGGGTCATGCGTTGCTCTTTTGGTTCAAACAAAGTGATTGTGAATGGGTACGACTTGCCTAGAAGGAGCGCGTTTTTGAGCTTCGCTTCATCACCGCCAAACTCGGAGACATGCACGAGCCCCGCGACACCTTCCTCAATAGCCGCTAATGCGCCGTACTTGTTGTACTTAATCACAACACCCTGCACGCGGTCGCCTTTCTTAAACTGCTTTTCTGCATCAAGCCATGGGTTTGGTTTGAGCGCCTTGATGGAGAGCGACACCTTGCCGTCTTTAATGTCTATAATCTTGACCTTCACGGAATCGCCCGCTTTGTAGCGCAAGCGCGGGTTTTCTACAAGAGCCCAATCCATTTCGGAAATATGCACGAGGCCCTCCAAACCATCTTCAATTTTCACAAATACGCCGAAATCCACCGCGCCTGTTACCGTGCCGTCTAGTTCGTCGCTTACGCTATACTTACCGACCATCTTGGCGCGGTCTTTTTCCGTGAGCGCTTTTTCCGAGAAGATAAGCTTGCCTTCTTTCGGCAGTACGGAAATAATCGCGACCGGAATCTTTTGCCCGACTAGTTTTTTTAGTTCGTCCAAAATCCTGTCTTTGTCGCCGTCTTCCACGCGCGGGTAGTGCGCCGCGCCGAGTTGGGACGCGGGCAGAAACCCTTGTATGCTCTGCCACTCCATAATCAAGCCGCCCTTGTTCGCTTCCTTCACCGTCAAGTCAAATGGCGTATGCGCGCGCGCCGCCTCCTCCGCCTCGCTCCAGAGCATTGCTTGGCGGGCCTCCTTGAGCGAGAGTTCTATGTAGCCATGTTTGCTATCAATTTCTACAACCTTCGCCGTTACAGCATCGCCAATAGATACCTTTTTCAAAATCTCGCGCGCCGCGAGGTACTCTCGGCCATAGATAACGCCCGTGCCAAACGGCGGCAGGTCTACATAAACTCTGCCGCGAACTACAGCTATTACAGTGCCTTCGGCTAGTTCGCCTTCGGCTGGAGGGTTCTTAATGCTCGCAAGTATTTTCGCGCTAGGGGACAGCTCCTTCGTTTCTTTCTTGCGCAACGAAACCTTCGCGGCGGTTTCCGCCGCGGATGCTTTTTCAATCACAAAAGTAAAGTAAAATTACTAATAAATGCCTTGTTACGCGCAATGCGCCCTTTAGAGGACAGGCGCAATGAATATAGCAGATATTATCTTCGGTGTATACTACCGCCATGACAGACAAGGTTTTTCGTGAACGATACAAGAAATTAAATGCGAAGCAACGCGAGGCGGTTGATACTATCCACGGTCCTGTGATGGTAGTCGCCGGGCCTGGGACTGGTAAGACCTCTATCCTCACGCTACGCATTGCAAACATCTTGAAGCGTACCGATACGCCAGCGGACGCGATTCTCGCGCTTACATTTACGGAAGCGGGAGTTGCCACGATGCGCAAAAAGCTTTTGGAAATAATTGGTCCACGCGCATACGAGGTGCGTATACACTCGTTCCATTCGTTTGCAAACGAGCTTATCAAACGCTACCCAGAAGCATTTTCTCGTATCATAGGTGCAGAACACATGGAGAACTTGGAGCAGGTGCATATAGTGGAAACGCTTCTCGCTCGCGCCTGCTCTCCGATTTTGCGTCCAAAAAATAGTCCCGCGTACTATGTGTTGCCGGTAATTGATGCAATAAAGAAATTGAAACGAGAAGATGTCTCGCCAAAAGAGTATGCACGACTAATTTCTTATGGCACTGAGACAAAAACTGACAAAAACAAAAGAAGTAAAGAGCTCGCGAAAGTGTATCGCGCTTACGAAGCGGAACTTACTCGCCGCCGCTTGTACGACTTTGAAGATATGGTGTTGGAAGCCGTGCGCGCGCTTCTGCGAAACCACGACTTTAAGCAAGAGTTGCAAGAGGAGTATCAGTTTGTACTTGCAGATGAACATCAAGACGCAAACAGATCACAGAATCGTTTGTTGGAACTTCTATCCGACCAAGACGAGCAACCAAACCTATTTATAGTAGGAGATGAGAAGCAGGCAATCTTTCGTTTTCAGGGCGCGTCTCTTGAGAACTTTTTGTATTTTCAGAAACGATTTCCAAAGGCGCGGCTTATCGTACTAACAGAAAACTACCGCTCGCAACCGACCGTGCTAGCGGCGGCGCATGCGCTTATCGGAAATTCGCCTGTAGTCGGTCATGCATTTCGCAAAGAACTTACGGCGCGCGCTACGCACCCAAAGCAACGCATTCGCGCGGTAGAAGCGCCAGACGAGGCAAGTGAACTTATGTGGATTACTGATGAGATTGAAGCGTTGATTCGCAGTGATGCCGCGCCGCGCGAGATTGCAGTTTTGACGCGCGAGAACAAAGATGCCGAGAAGGTTTGGCGCACTCTCGAAAGGCGCGGTATTTGCGCGGCGCGACGCGGAGATGCCGATGCGCTTCAGTCGGTGCGTATAGACGCGCTCCGCAAACTTTTCGCCGCAGTGCTTGACCCGACAGACGATGTGGCGCTTGCTCCTGTTCTTTTTTTTGATTTTCTTAAACTGCCTCAGCTTTCGGTAATTGATGCATTGAAAGCGCGAAGTGAAGGCACACTCATTCGTCGTATGGCGCGGTATTGTAACGAGCTTGCAGAGATGCAGAAGAAAATAATGTCGTGGCATCGCATTGCGCATAATGAGCCGCTTGTCGTGGCGTTTGAACATATTACACACGAGTCGGGTTTCTTAACGCGCGCGCTCGCGCGCGCGGATGCCACAGAAACACTCGCGCTATATTCTGCGTTCTTAGAGAGCGCGACGCGCCTCGCGGAGCGCGACAAGCGCGCACGGCTCGGCGATTTTCTCGCGCGCCTAAATAGGGCAGAAGCGCACGGTATTGGTATCGCGTCATCGGCGGAAGCTGGAGACGGCGTGCAAGTAATGACAGCGCACAAGGCAAAAGGTCTTGAATTTGACTATGTGTTCATTGCGTTTGCGCAAGACGGCGCGTGGGGAGGTAAGCGCAGCCGCACGCTGTTTGATTTGCCAATATACGAAAATGCGACGAAAGACGAAAGCGTCCACGACGAGCGGCGGCTCTTCTATGTGGCGCTAACGCGCGCTCGGAAAGGGGCGGCGGTGAGCTGGCACGCAAAAGGCGAAGGCGGCCGCGCTGCACTTCCAAGCCGATTTATTTTTGAGATGGGGGAGTATGCGGTCCAACAACATTCTTGCTCTATTTCTTCCCAACCAGATGTTCCAAGGCGGCAAACATCTGGTAGGTCTTCGTTTCTGAAAGACAAGCAATATCTCAACGAACTTTTTCTAAACCAAGGGTTTGCCGTCACGCACCTAAACAACTTTTTGGAATGTACGCTTAAATATTTTTTCTTAAACCTCGTGCGTTTGCCGCGCGCACAGAGCAATGCAGAGCTTTATGGCGCGGCTATGCATGCCGGGCTTGCTGCGTACTTCCGCGCGTACTCGCGTGAGAAGGGCGGCGTTTCGGAAGCGCTTGTGGCGTTTGAGAATTCGCTTCGGCGTACGCATATTGCCGAACGAGATTTCAAGGCATATCTTGCAGAAGGGAAGCGCGAGCTCAAAGGGTATCTCGCATCGCAAGTGTTCTCGCGCGTTTCGTGGAGCGAGTATCGTGTTGGGGGTATATTTCTTTCAGTTGGCACAGAGAAAGTAGAACTGACCGGCACGCTAGACAAAGTAGAACTTTTGCCTGACGGAAGTGTTCGTGTTGTTGATTATAAAACCGGTCGACCGAAAACGCGCAATGATCTTCTCGGCAAAACAAAAGACGCAGACGGCAACTATTATCGACAACTTGTGTTTTACCAACTTTTGCTAAACGAGTATAAAAAGAGTAGTTGGCGAATGTCGCGCGGCGCGATTGATTTTATAAAACCCGCCAAAAACGGATCGTATAGGCGCGAAGAATTTGAGATTGCCGATATCGAAGTCGCCGCGCTCAAAAAACAACTATTCGAAGTCGCCGCGCAGATTTTAGACCTCTCCTTCCTCTCGCGCGGATGTAGCGATAAGGATTGCGAATGGTGCCGCCTATACCAATCTATGGCGTGAGAACTATATCTAGAATGGTTTTTATGGCGCTAAAGGGGAGCGCGCCGTTTAGGGTCATTTTGGTTTTGTCTTGCGAGAGCGCGATACCTCCTCGGAATTGCGCAATAGTCGGCATGAGTGCCGCTTCTTGTGTTTTGGTAACAGCGTTTTTGAGTGATAGCACACTGAACGGCGTGCCGGATGCTCCCGCCGCAATGCCGCTCTGGTAATCCGCTTCAACTTTCTCCGCATATTTTCCGCTCGCTAGGCACGCGTCAAATGCTTTCGCATCCACTTTTACAAACTCGGCAATTTGCGGAAGTTCTGCGGGGTCAAGCCCGTTGTTGGCGGGCGTTACTTCAAAAATTCTGTCTAGAAAACTCCAAAACGCAATGTTGCCGCCCACATCTCCCGCGCACTCTGCCGCCTCCGCTTCTTTGTCTGCTTTGGGGTGAATTTGGTCAAGCGGGAAGTGCCTGTACACCCACGCAATCTCTCCATCCTTTCCGTATTCGTCCATCACTTGTTGCATCGTTTTCTGAAAGGTTTTGCAAAACGGACACTCTGTGTCGGAATATTCTACTAGTAGTACTGGCGCGTCGGGGTTGCCGCGAATTCGATCGTTCGCTCCAACTTCTTTGAGTGCGACAGCAACCGCCGATGGCTGACTGTCCGCAGGTTCGTTTTCTCGCGCAACACTCGCCCGTCCGCCAAAGAAAATCGCTCCAGCAATCACAAGCCCCGCGACAACAATCGCGAGCGGTATTGTAAGGAAATTATTTTGCTGTGGTTGAGGTTCCATAATTTTAATACATGTAATGTGTAATGTATCCAGTATACATGTCTTCTTGATTACAAACAATGTTTTCTGTATCTATTTCAGTATTTTGCAAAATACTTGTATGATGTGGGCAGTGTTGCTAAATGAAGTAGAGATGTCTACTGTTTAATCAAGACCCTTGCAAAATACTAGAACGGCCTTCGCGCGGTCTGTCAGGCAGTGGCGCACATTGTTCCCCTCGTATCGTTTAAGCACTAATCCAGCAATCGCCATTTTGCGAATATGGTCGGATGCGTTTTCATAGCCAAGAGACAGTTCGTCTGCAATCTCTTGCACAGAGAGCTCGGTTTTCTTTTTGAGTAGCTCCAATATTTGAAGGCGGCGATAATTTGCAAATCCTTTTATTACACGCTCCAACTTCCGCGAGATATTTTCCATGCGCAATAGTATATCACCCCAACATTCTGTCATACAAGTATTTTGCAAAATACTTGTATAAGTGATGTATGCATACTACATAAATGATAGATAGATAACGAACATCAAAAGTCACTCAGAAGACCTGAACCCCTAAATCCACACTACTTTGTGGCATCAGATATATTGTTTCGCCTTTTGGATTAGGAACACCAAGAATGAGCACCTCCGAAGTTTCTGGCCCCATTTTCTTTGCGGAAAAATTGACGATGCCTATAATCTGCTTTCCCAGTAATTCTTCCTGTTTATAATTGCGGTACGCTCCACAGGAAACCTTCGTACCGACCGATGCGCCAAAATCAACAGTTATTCTATAAGTTGGCTTTTTGGTGTTTGCATCTTCAACTCTTATAATCTTCCCGACACGAATATCAAGTGCGGCAAAAGAAGCGTAATCGCTTATTGATTTTGTCATAAAGTGCATCTTCTCAAAAAATAATTAAAAAGGCAAGGTGTGGGTGAGGGTGTGGGCACTTGCGGCAAATTCTTCCCACTTCTCTGCGGCGGGAAGCGGGATTTCTTTCAACACTTTGCCATCTCGGTATTTGAGATGCCCTTTCTCGCGCGCGTAATCGTAGAGTTCTTTTGTAATTTTCACATCTTCCAGACAATACTTCCGTACCTTCTCCACATTGCCCTCTTTCCACCAGCGAATGGAATCCATCCCGTGTCCTATTTTCTTTTTGCCGAGAGTTGCTTCCGCGAGCGTGTCTAGCTTAAGGCGCCTGCCGAGCGAGATGCGCACTTCTTTCAATAAATCAACGCTCTTAATGCGAGAGAGGTCGCCCATATAATATTTCGCAAGAATCGGCAAATCAAAATGTTCTGTGTTGAAGCCGATAAGCAGGTCGGCGCGTTCCAATATGGGCCACAGCTCGCGCAATTCTTCCTTTACGAAACTGCGGTACGAGTCGTCCGCGGAATCATAGATTCCAATAAGAGCGAGAGTAAGCGCCGCGGGCTCGTGCACGCCTACCGCCGCGAAGTCGTTGGTTGTTTCTATATCAAATACAATTTTCCGCATGCATAAAAGTATACCCTCATTACTGTATGAGCTCAATCGCTTGTAGGAAACGGACTAGCGGTGGTTGAGATTCGGCGATGTGTATTAGGAGGTTGGTCAGTACAATAATGTCTACTGTCGTGAAGCAGACGAGAAGCGCGCCGATAATTTTTTGCTTCTTAGTCCAGTCCAGTTTTTTCATAAGTTCAAAAGGAATCACCAGTGCGTAGAGCGATATAGAAAAGGGGATGACTAGCAGTACTACGAAAGACGCGCCCCAGAAAAGATAATCAAGGGTCAGCATTACGGTAGGGAGACGGAAGGTATAGTAGAGGAAACGGAGCGCGAGTATGATGTAGTCAAAGAAGAAGATGACGAAGTAGCCGAAGAATAGAAGATACAAAGATGCAAAAATAGTTCGCCATAGCGGCGCGAAATAAAACTTAACGACTTTTTTGAAATAGGTCTCTTTTGGTTTTTTTGCCATCGTAGGATATAAGGGTGGCGGAGCATACTGCAAATTTTGATCCGCGTAGGACCCCCGTAGAGAGGGTAAAGCGGGCAAAATTTGCAGTATGCGTAGCCCTTGTACTACACGAGTTGCATAAAAAGCGCAAGTATGCTAGGATATATATGTCGTTGTTTTCTCAAATAGGTTCAAAGCGCAAGCGTAAAGCCGTATTGAGATAGGTCGGACGACAGATTACAAGTAGACAATCTCAAATATGGCAAAGAAATTGTATGTAGGAAACCTTTCCTACTCTACCACTTCAGAGTCTATGCGCGAGGCGTTTGCGAAGGCAGGCGCTGTTGTGTCTGCGAATGTCATTATGGACAAAATGTCGGGCCGCTCACGCGGTTTCGGTTTTGTTGAAATGGAAGACGCGGATGCGCAGAAGGCGATTGATATGTGGAACGGAAAGGACCTTGACGGTCGCGCGGTGACGGTAAACGAAGCGCGCCCGATGGCAGAGCGGCCTCCGCGCTCTGGCGGTGGTTTCCACCGCGGTGGTGATCGCATGAGCTTCTAACCGAAGCTTGCCGGTCCCAAATCACAAAACCCGCCCCGCATACTTGCGGGACGGGTTTTGTGTTAAAATGCCAACGCGGGCCTATAGTAAAATGGTATTACACATCCATGGCATGGATGGGGTCGGGGTTCGATTCCCCGTAGGTCCAAAAATTATGAAAACAATTCACAAAAAAGTATGGCGAGAATACTTTGAGAAAATCATTTCTGGCAAGAAGAAGCTAGAATTACGCCTTGCTGATTTTGATGTGAACGATGGCGACATTTTGGTTTTGGAAGAATGGGACAAAGACAAGAAAGATTACACCGGCAGAAAAGTTGAGGTTGTCGCCACTTATATTCTCAAAACCAAAGGCCAGACTTTTTGGCCGCTGGAGGAAGTCGAAAAATACGGTTTTCAGATTATCCAGTTTGAGCAAAAATAAAACTATTTATGCTAACAGTAAAAGCAAGTGCAAAGCCAAGTAAAATTGAAGGAATAGGATTGTTTGCGGATGAAAGAATCCATAAAGGAACTGTAACATGGAGATTCAATCCGCGTTTTGATCTTCTTTTTGATTCTGAAGAAGTGAAATCAATGCCGTCAGAACATCGTGAGCTTATTGATCGATATGCTTATTTATCTACAACAACGGGGAAATATGTTTACTCTATTGACGATAGTAGATTTACAAATCACTCGTCAGTAAAAAACAATATCGATGTCGTCCCAGCTCCTGGCGAACCAGAAACACTGGGTGTTGCAAATCGTGATATTGAGAAAGGTGAAGAAATGTTGGTAAATTATCGCGCATTTGACGCACATGATGAAAACAGCAGTGAGGAATATCTGAATAATTAGCCGCCGATCTTTTCGTCAAAACACAAAAAACGGCTAAACGCGCGTTTAGCCGTTTTTTGTGCTATCCTGTATTGCAGAACAGCACAAAAGAAAGGACAGAACATGAACGGAAAACAAGCGGTTTTGTTGGATTTTGACGGAACGATCTTTGACAGTATTCCAATCGCATATCGCGCGACTTGCGAAATCTTCGCATAGACGCAGTGTGCGCCGCCATCTTTTGAGGATTATGTAGAGCACTGCCACGCGCCTTTTGAGGTATTCTTCAATTCACGCGGTGTTCGGCTTTCCAAGAGCGAATTGTGGGAGGACTTCAATCGGCGTGTAGATCGCTTTGACGCCGCATCGTTTTTTGCGGATGTAGCTTCGTCGCTCAATACACTCGCGCTTCACGGGTGGCTTACTGGTGTTGTAAGCGCCCAGCAAGAAAAGACGCTCTTACATCATTGCGAAAAGAGCGGCATCACGCGCTCTTTTTCTGCTGGTATACAGGGCGATGTTGAGGACAAAGCAACCGCAATAACGCTTCTGCGAGAAAAGTACGAGTTGCCTATACAAAATGTTTGGTACATCGGCGACTTTCCGTCCGACATGAAGCACGCGCGCGCCGCTGGTGTACGCGCGGTCGGCATATTGCGCGGCAACCACCGCGCAGAAAAGATGCTTCGCACTGCGGGCGCGCATTATTGCGTAAACACGCTCTACGAGTTCCTTTCGCTCGCTGGAATATGTGGCGGCGACTGAACTTCGCAATCTCGCAAGACGGCTCACGCTATAAGGGTGAGCCGTTCTCTTTTTATTTACTTTACATCCGCGCGCTTTGCGCGCGAGCGGGCAATGTCGGTGAGATACTTTTTGCGTAGGCGAACACTTTTCGGCGTAATTTCTAGGTATTCATCTTCCGCCATCACTTCTAGCCCGCGCTCAATTGTGAGTTCAAATGGCGGCACTAGGTCTATCGCCTCGTCGCTACCGGATGCGCGCACATTGGTGAGTTGTTTGCCTTTCGTAGGGTTCACTTGCATCTGCTCGCCCTTTGCAGTGTTGCCTATAACCATGCCCTCATACACTTCTGTACTCGGCCCTATATATAGAAGTCCGCGTTCTTGGAAACCCCATAGCGCGTAGCCGAGCGCCTTGCCCGTTGCCATAGAAATCATAGAGCCGACAACGCGCTTCGTAATATCGCCCGCGTACGGCTTGAAGCCGACAACGCGCGACGCCATAATGCCTTCGCCGCGCGTGTCTACAACAAACTGGTTGCGGTAGCCGAGAAGCCCGCGCGTCGGGCCTTCAAGGGTGAGCCGCACCGCGCCAGCATGCTCGTGAATATTTTTAATAATAAACGCGCGCCGTCCGAGCTTTTCAATTACCGCGCCCTGGTATTCTGCTGGAATATCTATGATCACTTCTTCAAATGGTTCCATCTTTGCGCCGTTTTCTTCGCGGATAATGACTTGCGGCTGCGACACTTGCACTTCGTAGCCCGCGCGGCGCATATTTTCTAAAAGTATTGCTATGTGCAATTCGCCGCGCCCGAGCACCTTGAAGTATTCGTTTGACGAGAAATCCACTTTAAGCCCGACATTTACTTCTAGTTCGCGCTTCAAGTAATCGCGAATTTGGCGCGAAGTGACAAACTTGCCGTCGCGTCCAGCGAATGGCGAGTTGTTTACAAGGAATTGCAGTTCAATGGTCGGTTCATCTATGGCAATGGTAGGGAGAAGTTCCGCGTTTTGATCTGCGCACACCGTCTCGCCAATTTCAATATCTGTAAGCCCTGCGACGAGCGCAATGTCGCCCGCGCCGACTTCTACTGCCTCGTTCTTCTCCATTCCGTTCCAAGTAAAAAGCTTCAGGATTTTGCCGCTTCGCACTTCGCCTTTTTGGTTTTTTATAAAAACATTCATTCCTGGCTTCGCGACGCCTTCGTACACGCGCGCGACTGCCATACGCCCAAGGAAGTTGTCGTAAGCGAGATTGAACGGTTGCAATCGGAGCGGCTTTGAGGCAAGTTCCAGAGAAGACGCACTTGGTACATGCTCTACTATTGTTTCCAAAATAGGCGAGAGATCTTTGGATTCGTCCGTTAATTCTTTCTTCGCAACACCCTCGCGCCCTATTGCATATACGATAGGGAAGTCCGCCTGCGCATCCGTTGCACCCAGTTCAAAAAAGAGCTCCAATACCTGCTCGTGCGTCCGTTCAGGGTCCGCCGCCTGCTTGTCTATTTTGTTTATAACAACTATTGGCTTAAGGCCTAGCTCCAGCGACTTCTTCAACACGAAGCGCGTCTGCGGCATAGGGCCTTCTTGCGCGTCTACTACAAGCAGTACCGAATCAATGGAGCGGAGCACGCGCTCCACTTCGCTCCCGAAGTCGGCATGCCCGGGCGTGTCGACTATGTTTATTTTTCCATCTTTGTAAGGAATGGAAGTATTTTTCGCGTAAATCGTAATGCCGCGCTCTTGCTCCAGCGCATTTGAGTCCATAGAGGCGCCAACCTTGCCGACGCCCGCTTGCTGTAAAAGCGCGTCGGTGAGCGTTGTCTTGCCATGATCCACATGAGCGATGATGGCGATGTTGCGTATTTCTTGCATAAAGAAAACATAATAATACAAAATACAAAAAGAGGCAAATGGTTCGCTTGCTTTTTCTGCGTGAAAAGCGCACCATAGTACCCTCTATGTTCAAGAAAATTCGCCATTTTGCGAAGAAGTATAAGGTATATAGTGGTATTATCGTCGCCGCAGTCCTTGCGGGCGGGTATTTCGGCTACCAAAAGCTTTGGAATGGTAGTGCAGAAACGCGGTATGTGCTCGCGGAAGCGAGGCGCGCTCCGCTTGCTGTTTCAGTGTCCGGTAGCGGGCAAGTGTCTCCAGGTAATCAAGTGGAAGTGAAGGCGAAGGCATCTGGCGAGGCACTCTCCGTGTATGCCGTTGCAGGAAGGTTTGTACAAGCTGGCGCATCGCTCGCCCTGCTAGATGCGAGTGATGCAGACAAATCTGTACGCGATGCCGAGCTCGCGCTGCAAAATGCAAAGATTGCGTATGAAAAAGTGAAAGGTCCCGACGGAGCCGCAGTGCCTCGCCTTAAGGAGCAAGCGGCAGCCGACCTTGCGCGCGCATACGACGATGGATTCAACTCTGTTGCAAATGCATTCATTGATTTGCCGTCGCTCCTAACTAATTTTGAAAATCTATTAACAGACGAAACACTGGATAGGTCGCAAGAAAATATATCTTGGTATGCAAACCAAGTTCTGCAGTCGGAAGAAACCGCGCGCCGCACGGCAGAGTCGCTACGCGATGCGGCGCGCTCGGGATACGAAGCCGCCGAGCGCGTGTTTGATTCAGCTTTTCTTGCGTACCAAAGCGCGACGCGCGCGAGCTCGCGCGCGTCGCTTGAGGCGCTAATCGCGGAAACATACGAAGCGGTGAAGACGACTGCAGATGCGGTAAAGGCGATGGGAAACTACATTGATTTCGTGCGGGACTTTATGGAAGACAAAAAATACGCCATTCTTCCTGGAGTAGGAACACACCAGTCGTCTTTAAATTCGTACACTGGAACACTCAATGGGCACTTGACGAAACTGCTTTCCGGAGACGACTCTATTGTGGACGCGAAAGATGCATACACCGATGCCGACCTTGATCTGGGGTCGCAAGCGTTATCGGTGCGGCAAAAAGAAAACTCTCTAGCCGATGCGAAAGAGAAACGCGACGACTACACAGTACGCGCTCCATTTGCAGGTATTGTGGCTAAGGTGGATGTAGACCAGGGAGACGATGTATCTTCTGGCATGGTAGTTGCGACTCTTATTACTACGCGCAAGATTGCAGAGATTTCTCTGAACGAAGTGGATGCCGCGCGCGTATCGCTCGGGCAGAAAGCGTCTCTATCTTTTGACGCCGCTTCCGATGTTAAGGCGGATGGGGTAGTGTCGGAAGTAGATACTGTCGGGACGATGTCGCAAGGAGTAGTATCGTACATAGCTAAGATTTCGTTCGCGCTCACGGACTCGCGCATAAAACCGGGAATGAGCGTAACGGCGGAGATTGTAACCGATGCGAAGGAAAGCGTGCTTGTCGTTCCAAACTCTGCGATTAAAACAATGAATGGCCACAGTTTTGTGGAAGTAGCAGACAATGCGTCAGAAGTCGCGCTCCGAAATTCATCTGGCGTTGTGCTTCTTCGCCCGCCGCGCCGCGCGGCGGTAGAGACAGGGCTTGCAAACGACGAAGTAACAGAAATCTTGTCGGGTCTAAACGATGGTGAGATAGTGGTCGTGCGTACGCTAACCGACGAAGCGTCTACTCCAGCAGTAAACAACAACAATCCTACCAACGCATTTCGCGTACCAAGCCAGGGCGGGACATTCCGAAGATGATTGAGTGCAAAAACATTACGAAAACATACGACAGCGGAGAGCAGAAAACCTTCGCGGTGAAGAATGCGTCGTTTCTTATTCGCGATGGGGAGTTTGTGGCGATTACGGGTCCGTCTGGCTCTGGTAAGTCCACTTTGATGCATATTTTGGGATGCTTAGATAAGCCGACAAGCGGCGAGTTTATTTTGGACGGTAAGAATATCGCAGAACTTTCCGACGACGAACTGGCGGCAATCCGCGCCGAGCATATCGGTTTCGTATTTCAAGCGTTCAATCTACTGCCGCGCGCGTCCGTACTTCGCAATGTGGAGCTCCCGCTCGTGTACGCGGGAGTGCCGGAAGCCGCGCGCGCAGAGCGCGCGAAAGTCGCGCTACGCCGCGCGGCGTTTCCCGAAGCGTTCTTCAACCATCGCTCTAACGAGCTTTCCGGAGGTATGATGCAAAGGGTTGCGATTGCGCGCGCATTGGTAAACGACCCCTCGCTAATACTCGCCGATGAGCCGACTGGAAATCTAGATACCAAAACAGGCGAGGCGGTGCTCAAAACACTCACGAGCTTGCATCGCGAGCACGGGCGCACGATAGTGCTTATCACGCACGAGCCGTATGTAGCGGAACACGCGGAGCGGATTATACATATCAAAGATGGCGAGATTATCAAAGACGAGAGAGTACAAAATCGTAGAATTATATGCGTATAACTGACTTACTAGCAGAAACACATTTGGGGCTCTCCGCAAACAAAGTGCGGAGCGGGCTTACTGTGCTCGGCATCGTGATCGGCATTTCGTCTGTAGTAGCAATGATTTCCATTGGCCAAGGCGCGTCGGGCGCGATTGAGCAAAGCATTGAAGGACTTGGCTCCAACTTGCTTACCATAATCCCAGGCACCGTACAGCCAGGGCGCGGGTTCGTATCGTCGGGGCGCGGCTCGGCAGAGACATTGAAGAACGAAGACGCAGACGCGCTCGCGAAAGTAAGCGGCATCTCCGCAATTTCTCCCGAATACCAGCAGCGATTCCAAATTGTTTCTGGTACGGGCAACAATACCAACTCTTTGGTTATCGGCGCGGTGCCCGCATACGAGACCGTGCGCAATGTATCGGTAAGCGAGGGTTCGTTTATCACCGAACAGCATTTGCGGAGTTTGGGGCGAGTGGTGGTACTCGGCGCGACTGTAGCAAAGGATTTATTTGGCGAAGAAAGTCCGCTCGGCAAATCGCTCCGCATCAACCGCGTTATTTTCAAAGTCATCGGGCTTATGGAGGCGAAGGGGAGTTCCGGTTTTTTCAACGCAGACGACATGGCGATTGTTCCTTTGACAACGATGCAGAAAATTCTCTCCGGCGCAGACCACCTCTCACTCATCGCAGTGTCTGTTACAGAAAAAGACGATATGCCGCTGGTTCAATCGGAAGCGTCGTCTCTCCTTGCCGCGCGGCACCGCGTGACGATTGAAAACCCCGACTTTTCCATCGTCTCGCAAGCAGAGATTGTCGGCGCGCTGACACAAGTTACCGACACATTTACAATCTTTCTCGCTTCCATAGCAGGCATCTCGTTACTTGTAGGCGGTATAGGCATTATGAATATGATGCTCACGACAGTTACCGAGCGCACACGCGAGATAGGGCTTCGCAAAGCAATCGGTGCGAAAAACGCCGACATCTCGCGGCAATTCCTCGCCGAAGCGATGCTCCTGACGCTTATCGGCGGAATTGTCGGCGTGATTCTAGGTTGGCTTATTGCTGCCGCGGTATCGCAATTTGCCGGCATTGCAACGAGCGTCTCTTTCGGCTCTATCGCGCTCGCAACCAGCGTGTCGGCGGCAATAGGAATAATTTTTGGATATTATCCCGCGCGCCGCGCCTCGCGATTAAATCCCATTGAGGCGTTGCGGTATGAGTGATTTTGTGTTAAGAAGAGTAAATGGAACTAGCTGGCGGATTATTGCTTGGTGTTATTCTTATGTTCACCCTGCTCGCGTACAACCCTACGAGCACCTCTCTTTCAAACTGGGTCAGCGCGCAAATCTCGCGTTTCGCAACGACGACACAAGTCGCAGGAGTAGGAAGTGCTACTATACCGATTGTGGACTCCAACGCTGCCAAAGACACGCTCTCGTTTTCAAGCGCCGCATTTTCTAATGGCGGATTTATCCCCCCGCGTTTTACTTGTGATGGGGCAAATATATCGCCCCCACTTTCCATATCTGGCGTACCAGAAAAAGCGCAGTCGCTTGTTTTAATAATGGACGACCCGGATGCGCCGAAAGAAACTTGGGACCATTGGGTTGTGTTTAATATGCCGCCCACCACTCGCGATATTCCAGAAGGTAAAGAGCCGGTGGGACGCGCTGGGGTGAACTCGTGGGGAAAAACAGGATACAGAGGCCCATGTCCGTCTTCCGGCGAACATCGCTATTTCTTCCGCATCTATGCTTTAAGCCGCGCGCTCGCACTTCCAGTCGGTAGTACCAAAGCGCAAGTGCTCGCCGCGATGAAAGGGTATGTGCTAGAGGAAGGGGAACTTGTAGGCCGTTACCAAAGGCCGAAGTAGCGTGTTATCATAGGTAAGATGTTACCAAAATCGTTTAACATAAAGGCGACCAATTTGGAACTCACGCCCGCACTCCGCGAGTTTGTGGAGAAGCGTTTTGAGTCGCTTGGAGGCGTTTTAAACCTTGCCGACCCGACGCTAAAGGTGCAGATAGAGGTCGGGCGCACTACGCGGCATCACGATAAGGGTGATGTATACCGCGCCGAGTTTAATGTGCGCGCGCGGCGCGGTGTGTTTCGCACAGAAGCCGAGCGGAGCGACATATATACGGCAATCGGCGACGCGCGCGATGAGATGGAAGTGGCGCTCGCGCGCGCGAAGGGGCGGTATCGCTCGTTCTTGCGCCGCTCGCGCCGAGCGGTTAAGGATATGCTAAGAGGGTGGTACGATGTCGGTGCGAAATACGCGCGCATCCCGCGCTTTAAGATTCCGCGTATGCCTCGTTTCAAGATGCCGTCCATAAAGTGGAAGTGGTGGAAGAAGTAAAAAACCACCACTCGGAAAGCCGAGTGGTGGTCGTTGGTCGTTGTGGTCGCTCACTGTTTCTCGCGGAAGGTTACGAAGTAACCTATTGCGGCACCGTAATCTTGGTCGGAGCCATACTTGTCTTGAGGTCTTATTTTATTACTCCATTGCCGCACCCTCCCGCTACCCCTCAAGTAGGACAGACGCTGTTAGGTTCTCATAATACTCCT
>CAYIUC010000010.1:0-22257 GCA_964366535.1 uncultured Candidatus Saccharibacteria bacterium
GAGCAACGCTTTTGTAAAGCGAAGGTCCCCAGTTCGAGTCTGGGAGGCGGCTCACAACTTATGGAACAAATAGCAAAAGGCCACTTGCACCCTATGACGCAGGCGATTCGCGAAATTACGGCAATCTTCGCGGAACTCGGCTTTGCGGTTGCCGATGGTCCTGAAATGGAAGACGAGGCGCATAACTTTGACGCTCTTAATTTTCCAAAAGACCACCCCGCGCGCGATATGCAGGACACATTTTGGGTAAAATCAAAAAGTAAAAATCAAAATGCAAGATTATTACTGCGCACACATACAAGCTCGGTGCAGATTCGGTATATGGAAGAGAAAATAAAGAAAGGCGAGAAGCCCCCATTTCGGATTATCGTACCGGGCAAAGTGTTCCGCAACGAAGCGACAGACGCAACGCACGAGGCGCAATTTTACCAAGTGGAGGGGTTGGTAGTAGACAAAGAAGTGTCGCTCGCAGAACTCAAGGGTACGCTTTTGCGTTTTTTCCGCGCATTTTTCCACGACAATAAAATAGACATCCGTTTCCGCGTGAGCTTTTTCCCATTCACCGAGCCGTCTGCGGAAGTGGATATGCGGAAAGGGGGCAAGTGGATGGAGATGGGCGGCGCGGGGCTTGTGCACCCAAATGTTTTTGAAGCGGTAGGACTATCGCCGAAAAAGTGGCGCGGATTCGCGTTCGGAGTGAGCATTGACCGCCTCCTAATGCTCCGGCACGGCATCCCCGATATACGCATGCTCTACAACGGCGATCTACGCGTCGTAAATCAATTTTGAATATGAAAGATATTCGCAACAATTACGCCTTCATAGATAGTCAGAATGTAAACCTAGCCATTCGAGAGCAGGGGTGGGTTTTGGACTTCAGACGTTTTTTGATCTATCTCAAAGACAAATATGCTGTGGCTCGAGCTTTTATGTTTCTTGGATATGTTGAGAAAAATAAAAAGATGTATGATTTTCTAGAGCGTGTTGGATACACACTTGTTTTTAAGCCGACTTTGGAATACAAAGACGGGACGACAAAGGGAAACTGTGATGCAGAGTTGGTGTTACACACGATGATTGAGTTTAATAATTTTAGAAACGCGATTATTGTCTCTGGCGATGGCGATTTTCATTGTCTCGTAGAATATCTCATCAAGAAAAACAAACTAGAGAGGGTATTGGTACCCAACGAAAATAAATACTCAGCTCTTTTAAAGAAGCTTAGTGTGCCGCACAGAAAGGCACTTGATTTTATGAATGGTTTGCGCGCAAAATTGGAATACCACAAAAATGAAAAGGGCTCCCGCGGGACGAAACCCTTTGGGAACCCTTTTCGTGGTGATACGATGTAAAGCATAGCAAGCCATCTTTTCTTGTCAAGCAGGTTTTCCACACCTATGAAAATCTCGTATCAATGGTTACAAAGTTACTTCATCAAAAAACTGCCGGCGCCAGAAGCGCTTGCGGAGCGGCTGGCGCTTGGCTTTGCGGAAGTGGAGGGTACTGAAAAAATTGGCGGCGATGCTGTGCTCGATATAAAGGTATTGCCCGACCGCGCGTGCTATGCGCTATCGCATCGCGGTGTTGCAAGAGAGGTGTCCGCACTAACCGGTTTGCAGATGCATGAGGAAGAAGCGCTTTCTTTTCCGACTTCTCGCGGAGTGAGAAAAATCGCTGTGCGCATTGAAGAAACAACGCTTTGCCAGCGATACACAGCGCGTGTGGTTGATAATGTGTCGGTAGGCCCGTCACCTAAGTGGCTCCGCGAGCGACTGGAAGTAATTGGCGAAAGGAGTATCAACAACATAGTAGACGCGATTAATTTCACTATGTTTGACATTGGTCAGCCACTGCATGCCTTTGATGCAGACAAAGTGTGTGGCGGTATTGTAGTGCGCAAAGCGCGCGATGGCGACACGTTCGTAACGCTCGACGGCAAGACGCTAACTTTCGGCAAAGATGCGCTTGTGATTGCCGACGATGAAGGCCCTCTTGCGCTAGCTGGAGTGAAGGGTGGAAAGCGCGCGGAAGTAACCGCAGAAACAAAAGCAATTATCCTTGAGGCCGCCTCGTTTGATGCTACGCTCGTTCGGCGCACATCTCAATTGTACGGCGTGCGCACGGAATCCTCGCGGCGATTTGAAAATAATCTAACGCCGTGGCTTGCAGGAGAGGGAAGCAACGCGTGCGCAACGCTAATACAAAAACTATGCCAAAATGTGCGCGTTGGCGTGCCAGTCGATATATTTCCTAAAAAGAAAAAACCAAAAACAATCCGCGTTTCTAGCGATTTTTTGCGCACCTCGCTTGGAATGGATGTAAACGACAAAACGATACTCGCGACGCTGAAAGCGCTTTGTCTCACAGTCAAGAAAAAAGGCAAAACGCTGGCGGTAACGCCTCCACCAGAGCGGCGCGACCTCACACTTCCAGAAGACATAGTAGAAGAAGTTGGGCGCGTGATTGGCTACTCACAAATACCAGAAAATAAGCTGCCTTTGCTTTCTATTGAGCCGACACCAAACAAACAAATCCAAACTGAAGATGCAATCCGCGACCTACTCGCCGCCGAAGGATTTTCGGAAGTGCTTACTTCGTCGTTTGCCGCGCAAGGAGAAGTGGCGATAGAAAAGCCGCTTGCGGCAGATAAGGCGTTTTGTCGCCCCGACCTGTGGACCAATTTCCACGCAGCACTACTAAAGAACTTCAGCAATGCGCCGCTACTTGAAACGGAAACAGTGCGGCAGTTTGAGATTGGCAGAGTGTTCACAGCAAAAGGCGAGGGACGCGCATTGATTATCGGCTCACTGCCTGCGAAACAAATCGTACTAGAAGTGTTGGTGAAATTAGAACAAGTGCTTGGCAGGAAATTATCAGGAAAGTTCTGCGGCGGAGAAAATATATATGAGTGCTTCATTTAAACAATTTAAGCCGTTCTCGTTATATCCCTTTATAGTCCGCGATGTAGCTTTTTTCGTGCCGAATGGTATGGATGCAAAGCGTGCGTGCGCCGTCATAGGAAGCGATACGCACGGCAAAAATGTCGTCTCGATACGCCTGTTTGACTCGTTTGAGAAAACGCTGCCAGACGGCGTGCGCAAACTCTCTCTCGCGTTTCGCCTTGTCTTCCAATCAATGGAACGCACGCTTACCGATGCCGAGGCAAACACGGCAATGGAGAGCGTGTATCGCACTCTCCGATCTCGCGGCTGTGAGATTAGGTAAAATATGCTATAATGTTCTTATGCCTCCTTTTCAACATTTCACTACAAAGGCAAAGGAAGCCATTCGTAGGGCGCATGAGTTTGCGATTGAGCGCGGGCAGAATCATGTCGGCCCCATGCACTTGCTTGCCGCACTTCTGACTCAAGAAGAGAGCGCAGTCGTTTCTATTTTAGAGCGGCTTGAGGTTGATATGGTTTTGCTTACCGATTCTGTGCTTGAATCGCTCGCAGGTACCGAGTCGGGCGGCGTGCTTGCGCCTTCGTACCAAATATACTTAACACCGGAGCTTGCTGGAATTTTGGAAGCGTCGGTGCGCACAGCGCAAACACTCAAAGATGAATTCGTATCTACAGAACATTTGCTGCTAGCGATGCTCGATGCTCCTGGCGCTGGTAAAGAAATACTCGCGCGCTTCAAGGTAGACAAGGCGGGGGCTCTCCGTATTTTGGAAGAAATAAAGAGCGGCCGTATTACAGATGTTGCCGAGCCGAAAAAGTTTCGCTTTCTAACGCGCTACGCGCGCAATCTTACCGCACTCGCCCGCGAGAACAAACTTGACCCAGTAATAGGTCGCGATAACGAGATTATGCGCATTATCCAAATTCTTTCGCGCCGCACCAAGAACAACCCAATTTTGATTGGCGAGGCAGGGGTAGGAAAAACAGCGATTGCCGAAGGCCTTGCGCTACGAGTAGCACAAGGAGATGTGCCTGAGTCGCTTAAAGATAAAGAATTGGTTGCGCTTGATTTGGGTCTACTCATAGCCGGTACAAAGTATCGCGGCGAGTTTGAAGAACGGCTCAAGAATATTATGAAAGAAGTCGAGCGCTCTGCGGGCAAAGTTATTTTGTTTATAGACGAAATCCATACTATTGTCGGCGCGGGCGCGGCAGAAGGGTCGCTTGATGCATCAAACATGCTTAAACCAGCTTTGGCGCGAGGCGAGCTTCGCGCTATCGGCGCCACTACCATAAAGGAATATCAGAAGCACATAGAAAAGGACCAGGCGTTGACGCGGCGTTTCCAGCCCGTGTTTGTGTCCGAGCCGTCGCTTGAAGATGCGTATGCAATTCTTCGCGGGCTAAAAGAAAAGTACGAGCTCTATCACGGCGTGCGCATTACGGACGCGGCAATTGTCGCAGCTGCAAATCTTTCTGCGCGCTACATTACCGACCGCTATTTGCCGGATAAAGCTGTAGATCTAATAGACGAAGCCGCATCGTCGCTCAAAATATCACTGGAAAATATGCCGCCCGTGCTTGAAGAAGCATCGCGAAAGATTCGCCGCCTAGAAATTGAAAAAGAGGCGCTAAAGAAAGAAACGACATCTCGAAAGGCAAAAGCGCGAATAGGGGAAATTGAAAAAGAAATTGCGGACTTGAAAGAAAAGACATCTGAAATGGAACTTAAGTGGAAGAACGAGAAAGAGACGGTAGTCGCAATGAAAACCATTAAGAAGGATCTGGAAAGCGCGCGCATAAGTGCTGAGAAGGCAGAGGCGCGCGCCGACCTTGCGCAGACGGCGGAAATCCGTTACGGCAAGATTCCAATTCTAGAGAAGGAACTCGCGGCGAAACTTAAACGCCTGAAAACTCTCCAGCGTTCGCGTAAGGTCTTGAACGAAGAAATTACCGAGGGAGAAATTGCCTCTGTTGTATCGCGCTGGACGGGCATTCCAATTTCGCGAATGCTGGAAGAAGAAGCGGCTAAGCTAGTTCGTATGGAGGAGGACTTGAAAAAGCGCATTGTCGGGCAAGACGAAGCGGTCAAAAAGATCGCCGACACTATCCGCCGCTCGCGCGCGGGCATTGCCGACCCGAATCGCCCTATGGGTTCGTTCCTATTTTTGGGACCGACCGGAGTAGGCAAAACCGAGCTCACAAAAGCGCTCTCCGAGTTTATGTTTAACGACGAGAAAGCGCTCATTCGCGTGGATATGTCGGAGTTTATGGAAAAGCATTCAGTGTCCAAGCTTATCGGCGCGCCACCGGGTTATGTGGGACATGAAGAGGGCGGAACTCTTACTGAGACGGTGCGGCATCGGCCGTACGCAGTTGTTCTGTTTGATGAAATAGAAAAGGCGCACCCAGAAGTGTTCAACTTGCTTCTCCAAGTGCTGGATAACGGGCGGCTCACCGACGCGAAGGGGCGCGTAGCAAACTTCCGCAATTCCATCATTATTCTCACATCCAACATAGGCGCACAATTTATAGACAAAATGCAAAAGCTCGGTTTTGCGACTGGTGGCGGCGAAAAAGCAGATTATGCAGACGCGAAGACAAAAGTGCTCGCGTCGCTCAAGGATTTCTTCAAACCGGAATTTCTAAACCGCCTGGATGATGTGATTGTGTTTGATATTTTACCACCCGATGCAATTGCAAAAATTGTTGAGATTCAAGTAGAAGAAGTAAAGAAACGCCTCACCGCAAAAGAGATTTCTGTGGAGATCTCTCCCGATGCGTACGCTTATCTTGCAAAAGAGGGCTACAGCCCGCAGTACGGAGCACGGACATTGAAACGCCTGATCCAAAACAAAATCCTAAACCCGCTCGCCTCACTTCTTATTTCGCAAGGTCTTGCTGAGGGCGGCGCGGTCGCAATCGGAATGAAAGACGGTGAAATCTCGTTTGAGGTGAAAAATACAGGAGGCAGAGTGAAAAGCGGCCGCGCAGTCAAAAGCAAAGAAGTCGAGCAGATAACGGCGTAAAGTTATCCCCATTCGGCTGTTTCTGTCAAAAGAGATGCCCTGTATACTGAGGGGTGGTCTTTTTATTAACTTTTTAGAAAAAATTATGATTGCTTTGCAGTTGAAACAAATGGGCGCCGTTGCAATGCTCGGTGTCGCGTTTGTTTTTGCGTTTTGGACTGTAGCGTTTGCACAAGAAGGTAGCGTGCCGCCACCTCCACCGCCATCAGGTGGTGGAGACTTTGGCGGATACCAGCCGCCCCCGCCACCTCCGCCATCTGGAGGAGGTGATTTCGGTGGAGGATATCAGCGCCCTCCCGAAGGGAAATACCAACAAGGCGGTTTTGAACCGCGTATGATGCCACCACAAGGAGGAGATATGCGGCAGGAATATCGTCCGCCGGAAGGTGGGCAATACCAGCCACAAGGGAGTTTTCAGCAACGCCCGCCAATGCCTCCGCAAGGAGATATGATGCGCGGCCAACCGCAACAATTTGGCGGCCAGCAAGGAGGACCAAATGAGAGGATGATGCAAGAGAGATCGCGGTACGACGAAGAAGGCGACCGAGGCGGATTTCGCGACTTCGGAGGCGGCGAAGATGATGAAGAAGTTCGGCAGGCAGAAATGGAAGAACGCGAATCGGAAATGCAGAAACGCCAACTGACCGATATGAAGCGCAACTTGCGTGGTATGGAGCAAGGAATGAAGATGATGAAGACGATGATGGACAAATTATCAAAGCAGAAAATCTCCGTACCTACAGATTATACTGCACTTCTCACAGAGCTTACCGATGCACTCACAGTCGTAAAAGGCGCGACAGAAATGACCGATGAAGTACAGACAGCAATGGAAGTGATTATGGAGCGCGGCGAAGAGTTGCGCGATATTGGTCCGAAACTTGGCATGCTTTCGCAATGGCCAAACACCTTGAAACAAGCCGAATCGCAAATAAAACGGCTCAACTCACAGCTTGCGCGCATTAAGAAAAACAAGTCCTCCGCCGTATATCCAGCGCTCCTAGCCAAAGTTGAAGCGCAAATCGGTGAAGTATCTGGCGCCTTAGCGCAGGCAAAGAACGAGGCAACAAGCGGCGACTTGGAGGCGGCGATGGATACGCTCCGCGACGGCGTGTTTGAAGCGACGGAAGATGCGTACGACGCGATGCGTGTGCTTGACAATATGGCGAGTATGTCAAAAATTGTGAAGCAAGCGGAAAAAGAAATCGCGCGATACGAAAAGGGGGCAACACGATACGAGAAAAAGAAACAAGATGTGTCGGCACTGCGCGGGTTGATTGCCGAGATGAAGCGCGTGCTAGTAGAGGTCAAGAGCGCAATGGGCGACGCAAGCGCCGACCCAGAGGATTTGTTCGATGTGATGCAGAGCGCCGAGGAACTGCGCAACGATGCTGAAGCAGAGCTTCAGCACCTGCGCGGCAAGCCGTCAAGCGCGGAGAGGCAGATTCAGAGTAGCAGCGCCGATAAAGCCGGCGCCTCTATAGGCAAAGCGTTGGAGGAGTTAAAGAAATAACGAAATATTTATAGAAAAACGGCTCACACTATCAGTGTGAGCCGTTTTTTGCTATGATTCGGAAAATGCGCCGGTCGCATAGCGGCAATTGCAGGGGACTGTAAATCCCCGGACCATTGGTCTACGCTGGTTCGAGTCCAGCCCGGCGCATAATATTTATGTTTTTACCAGAACGAAACGGGCTGCGCACATGGATTGAAGTGGACAAGAAAGCGGTACTGCACAATGTCGGTGTATTCAGAAAATTGATCGCGCCAAAGACGAAACTGATGGCAATCGTGAAGTCGAACGCCTATGGGCACGATTTAGTGCAATTCTCCAAAGAAGTGGAAAGATCGGGTGTGGACTCTCTAGGTGTGGACTCTATAACCGAAGCGCGCGCGCTGCGTAGAGAGGGGATTGCGCTTCCTATTTTGGTGTTGGGCTACACTTGCCCGGAACTTTTCTGCGAAGCGGCAGAGAAGGATGTTTCCGTAACGATTTCTAATTTTGATATGGTACGATATATCGTATCATTACCAAAATTACAGAAACCGCTCAAGATTCATATTAAAGTTGATACGGGGATGCACAGGCAGGGTTTTTTGTTGCAACAACAAAAAACCCTGATAACACAAATCACAAATCACAAATCACAAATAGTGGTAGAAGGGTTGTACACACATTTTGCAAACGCGAAGAATCCTGCGTTCCCAACAGATACGCGCGCACAAATTGCGGAGTTTGAAAAATGGATTACGGCATTTAAGAAGGCGGGTTTCAAACCCATGGTGCATGCCTCGGCAACTGCTGGGACGCTTCTCTTTCCTGAAGCGCACTACGACATGGTGCGCATTGGCATCGGGCTCTACGGTCTCTGGCCCGCAAGAGAAACCGAGGCGTTTTTGCGTGGCAAAATAACACTGAAGCCCGCGCTCGCGTGGAAGTCCGTAATCAGCGAAATTAAAAAACTGCCGAAGGGATCGCGAGTGGGGTACGACTATGCGGAAACGATTGCGCGCCCCGCTGAAGGCGGGGCGCGAGACACGACGCTGGCTATCGTACCGATAGGGTATTGGCATGGGCTTCCGCGCTCCCTTTCTTCTATCGGACAAGTGTTGGTGGGGGATACGGAATGTAAAATTATTGGACGCGTAAGTATGGATATGCTTACGATTGATATCACAAAAGTAAAACACCCTCATATCGGCGGCGAAGTAACAATTATTGGAAGAAATCAAACATCTCCCGCATCCGCCAAAGGCATAGCGCTACTAACAGACAGCTCATGGTATGAAGTAGTAACGCGATTGAACCCGCTTATTAAGCGTATATATACTTGACACCGAGTCAAGATTATGTATACTGTGGGATAGAGGAGAAGGTTAAAAATCGGCCTTTCGGTCGATGCCTTTTTCTGTTCGTTGTCAGGAAAAACTAACTAAATGAAAAAAGTTGGGTATCTCATCGGAGTGCTTGTTCTCTTGAACATTGTTCTGTTCGGAATCAATCAGTTCAACGAGCGACGGGGTACAAAATCCGCCGCTACGGTGTCAAAATCGGCTGTTTCGGTGCCTATTCGCACCGAGCAGAAAACCTATAGGGTTTCGTTTCGTGTTGCTCCAGTGGTGCAGTCCCAAGCAAAAAGTCAGTAAATCAGAAAAACAGAAAAGAAGGAAAAAAGAAAGATGAAAACAAGAAAATCAATATTGTCGGCAATCGTCGTTTTGTTTGTGTTCGCGTTCCAACTGTTCGCTCAAACCACCACTGTTCAACAAACCAGTGGCGGAGGAGGCGGAGGTGGTACCACAACGACGCCCGTCATCGCTCCTACAACCCCAGCGGTGTCCGCGACTCAAGGCGCAGGCGAACTTCCACCCACACTCCCCATTACCTCGCAGGAGGTACTCATATCAAATGCGAAGCGGCTGGTTGCAAAGGTCGCAGTGTATGTGAACTCTCGCGGATTCGTGTACGGTGCGCCGGGGACCGTTACCTCTTTCGAAAAGGAGTATGTCCCGTCAGTCTCGAACCAGCCCGACTTCAGTGAGTTGTTAGCGGTGGTCGGAATGACGAGATTCTCATTTGAGACGAGAAATCCAAACGACCCGATTGAAGTAACTGTCGAGTTTCGAGACAAAAATGGGCGTGGCTTATTTCGCGGCAGTCAGTCATTCAAGTTAGTCAAAAACCAGAACGGCGGTTACACCGCGCCTGCGGAAATTAAAGTGCGTGTGTGGCCAAACGGCGACTTGCCGGTGGAAATTACCGGAGCAGACTGGGTTGAGATTGCGCTTTTGAATGAACGGGGCGAGACGACGGAAACCCGTTCTCTCGACAGAGACCAACGCACCGGCGACTTCCTATTTCCTGTCTGGCTCGCCGGACAGAAGAATGTGCTGGTGACGGCGTTTGACAACAGCGACGATGGCACGACCGTTAAGGCGGTGTACTCGGCGCAGACGGGTGCAAGACAGCCGATATTGGCTAGTTCCATGAGGGCGTCGGCGGCATTAGATAATGTGTTGATTTTTCCGCCAGATAGGACCTTAGTGGTGGTAAGTCCTGATTTGGATCCAGAGGTTGCACGCATGATAAGAAGTGGCGCATCACCGCTGATTCAAGTGTCTCTCGCCAAAACAAGCACTTTCGGTTTCTATGCCGAAATGCAAAGTGAAATTGCGAAGGGGTTTTGGATTCGTCGGGCCGATGTTCAAGTCTGGAGTTACTTCCAAATTGTAGGAGGAAATCCAACTGATGTCATTAGCGGAATTGGGGTTTTTGACATCATCATTGACTGGCCAACATTCGGAAAACGCCAGCAGTCGTTTAGCAACGAAGGCGGCGGCAAAGGTTAGTTTTCAGATACACCCCGCGCAAATGCGAAAGCGTTTGCGCGGTTTTTTATTGCGTGTTATGCTTTACAGACTATGTCACAAGTTCGGCTTATAAAGCTCGCGTGCGAGAAGTGCAAACGAATAAACTATTGGAGCGAGAAAAACAAGAAAAAAGTGGAGCGTAAGATTGAGCTTCAGAAGTTTTGTAATTGGTGCAAAAAGCGCACGAAGCATAAAGAGAGCAAAAAATAAGGCGGGCGATGGAGGAATCGGACCTCCGATTGGCGTTTTGGAGACGCCTGGTATACCACTTACCTAATCGCCCAGAGCGTTTTTTATTGTAGCAAAAATCTCTTTCTTTTGCGATGGCGCGAACCATCGTATTTCTTTATTCCGTTTAAACCAAGTCATCTGCCGTCTGGCGTAACGGTAGATTTCGGTTTGAAGTTTTGCTGTCATTTCCTCTTTTGTTATGCGCCCGCGGAGGTAACGCGACAGGTAACGGTACTCAAGCCCAAGCGCTTCCATCCGTTTCCACGAAAGCCCCTTAGCGTGTAGTCGCCGCGTCTCGCTAATCATATCTTGTTTGTTTATTCGTGTGAGTAGGCGAGTATGTATTTTGCGTTTAAGTATGTCGAGTGGAAGTGTAAGACCAAGCCATAAAACATTATCATATGGACGAATGGAGATGTTATTATTGGAACCTGCTGACGCAATTTCCAATGCGCGCACGAGGCGGCGCGGGTTGTGGCGGTCTATCGTACGCGCTCGTTCGGGTGCAATTTCTTGTAGCATTGCAAATAGAGCTTCTGGGGATTTTTGTTCAAGCTTTGCGCGGAGCGCCGGGTTTGGAGGTACTTCTGGGAACACGGCGCGCCCGAGCGCCGCGTCTACATAAAGCCCCGTTCCACCGCAGATAATAGGAAGTTTGCCGCGTGCCAAAATATCTGCAATCTTATTCTGCGCCAGCGTTTGATACTCCGCAACCGAAAATTGCTTTTTCGGACTCGCCACATCAAGCAAGTGGTGGGGGATACCTCGCATTTCTTTTTTGATTATCTTCCCCGTCCCTACATCAAGCCCGCGGTACACTTGCCGCGAATCCGCCGAGATTATTTCCCCATCAAACTTCCGCGCAATCTCTACCGCCAAAGCGCTTTTCCCAGTCGCCGTCGGCCCGACAATTACCAATACTTTCTGGATTTTCTTTTTCATTTAATTTAATTGCGCAGTGGAAAGGTTATCCCCAGTTTTCTTTATGTGCTAATTCGCGCGAATTAGAAAATAAAGGTATGCTGTATCGTATCATGAATACGGTAAAAGAAAACGAGCGGGTGTTAAAGGCACTTGCAAACCGAAGGCGACTTGCGATTATCGTATTTCTAAAAAAGAAGCCAGAGGAAACCGTGAATAAAATCGCCGAGCACATTAAACTATCGTTCACTTCCACCTCAAAACATCTCAATATTCTCGCGCGCGCAGATATTCTAGACAAACGCCAGACCGGATTGGAGGTTTATTACTCCATCGGCAGAAGTATCCCGTCTCTCGTAGAACCCGTCATCGCTCGTATTCTGTAACGCATCTTCTTTTTGAGATATGCCGCTTTGTGATTTGTTACTTTCTTATTCGCGCGAATAAGAAAGTGATGTACACAATATCAAAACAAAAAACTGAATATAATTATTGACACTATAATTTTCCACCAACTGAATCCTGATAGTATAAGAATGGCAATGACTATCGCAACTGCAATTATGCGGAATGCAATGAGGGCTTGGGGGTTGTTTTCTATCCATCTCTCCCACCACATATGTGGATGATTATCGATGTGGCAATCTCTACAGAGGGTAGTTAAGTTCTCCATATCGTTAGAACCGCCCATAGATAGCGGGACCTGATGATGAGCGTGCAACTGGACATTTTTAATGCCACATTTTTGGCATCGCCATTTGTCTCTGCGGTAAATCGCCTTTCTTAAGTTATCCCAGTTTTCTGGATAACTTTCTTTTGGAAATAAAAGACGATAAGAAAACATATTTTTACTAATGAATGCCGGAGGAGAGAATCGAACTCTCATGGGTTGCCCCGCACGATTTTGAGTCGTGTGCGTCTGCCAATTCCGCCACTCCGGCGTATGTATATTTAACCAGATTTTTCCTTTTTTTACAATCATACAGCGCAGTTATAAGACGACCCCGATGTTTGCCGCCTATCAACATCGGGGTCGGTGGATATACTTTTTACACATTTTTGCTTTTTCGTCCTTGCTTGGTACAATGTAGGGATATGGAACAGAGCTTTCAGAACAACGCGGTGTTTTGGGTAGAGACAGAAAAAATAAAACCAAATCCTTTTCAGCCGCGGCGCGAGTTTGACCCTGAAAAGCTCAAAGACCTTTCCGACTCCATCCGCGCCTATGGCGTATTACAGCCGCTTGTAGTTACCCGCAAAGAAAACATAAAAGACGACGGCGGTATCGCCGTAGAGTATGAACTTCTATCGGGCGAGCGCCGCCTCCGCGCATCCAAGCTTATTGGTTTGTCACAAGTTCCAGTGCTTATACGCGCTGGAGAAAATAGCGACCGCGAAAAATTGGAAATTTCCATCATTGAAAACCTTCAGCGAGAAGACCTAAACGCAGTAGAGCGGGCGCGCGCTTTCAAACGGCTAGCCGAAGATTTCGGTTTCAAACATCACGAAATCGGCGCGCGCGTAGGCAAAAGCCGCGTATATGTGTCCAACACTATGCGCATTTTGGATTTGCCAGATACGATCCTAGACGCACTCTCGGCGGGCGTGATTAACGAAGGCCACACGCGGCCTCTCCTCATGCTCATAGACCGCCCGGACGAACAGATGGTTCTCTTCAAAGAAATTACAGTCAAGAAAATTACCGTACGAGAAGCAGAAGAGGCGGCGCGCAAGGTGGCGGTGGAGCGCGCGCGCAAGCGCGAATTCCCCATAGATCCAGAGCTTGTCGCGATAGAAGGGAAATTGCGCGATTCGCTCGGCACGCGCGTGCATATAGAGAAGCGAGAAACGGGCGGTAAGATTTTGATTGATTTCTTTTCCAACGAAGACCTACTCGGCATTATTTCGCTCCTTGAATCAAAAGAGAAGCGTAGCCCATCGGATATGCTTGATAAGCAAATTGCGCGCATGAAAGCGCAAGATGCGTCTACCGCCATTACACAGACTGCGCCGACCGAAGAACCAACCGAAGACGAAACCCTCTATTCCGTTCGCAATTTTTCTGTATAATGCGCGAATGAACAACATCCGCAATTTCTGCATTATCGCGCATATAGACCACGGTAAATCAACCTTGGCGGATCGGCTGTTGGAGATTACCGGTACTATTGAAAAGCGCAAAATGCGCGCGCAAGTGCTGGATTCTATGGAGCTGGAGCGCGAGCGTGGAATTACGATAAAAATGACTCCGGTGCGAATGCAGTACGGAGAATATATGCTCAACCTAATAGATACGCCTGGGCATATTGATTTTTCTTATGAGGTCTCCCGCGCGCTTCGCGCTGTAGAGGGTGCGGTGCTTTTGGTAGACGCTACGCAAGGTGTGCAAGCACAAACGCTCACTGTGTTACATGCGGCACAGGAAGCAGGGCTCGCGATTATTCCTGTCGTCAACAAAGTGGACTCGCCGCTTGCGCGTGTTCCGGAAACAAAACAAGAAATTATCCTTCTGCTTGGTTGCGCGGAACAAGATATCTTGGAAGTATCGGGCCGTACAGGGCAGGGAGTTACAGAGCTATTGCAGGAGATTGTAAAGAAAGTGCCGCACCCGCATATTGAAAGTGACGCAGATTTCCGCGCACTTATTTTTGATTTCAAATATTCAAATCATGCAGGAGTCGTGGTGTACTGCAGAGTATTTGGGGGAATGGTTGCGAAAGGCGACAAAATGCGATTCGCGGCGGCAAAAAAAGAATTTACCGTGATAGAAGTCGGCTCGTTTTCGCCCGAAGAAACGCCTCGCGAAACGCTCGGCGCGGGAGAAATAGGGTACATAGTGACTGGCGTTAAGGAACCCGGTATTGCGTCTGTTGGCGACACGATACTATCGCTTCGCTCTAAACTACCTCCGCTACACGGCTACGCCCGCCCCGCTCCAGTAGTATGGGCAAGCTTCTTCCCAGAAAGCGGAGATGAATTTGATGCGTTACGGCAAGCGCTCGGGCGACTGCGCCTTGCGGATTCTGCATTTACCGCAGAAGAAGAATCATCGGGTGCACTCGGGCGCGGTTTCCGATGCGGCTTTCTAGGCATGCTCCACTTGGAGATTATTTCAGAACGGCTCCGACGAGAGTTTAATATAGCACTCGTTGTGACGCATCCGTCAATTGCCTACGAAGTAGAAACGACGCGTGGAAAGACGCTTATCGCGTATACCATTATGCAATTTCCCGATCACGGAGAAGTGGGCGAGGTGCGTGAGCAGTGGGTAGCGGCTGAGCTTCTAACGCCTGCCGAATATCTCCCGCAGGCAATGCTTATTTTGAATAAACATGAAGCAGAAGTGGGGGAGACGGCGAATATAGGGAATCGCCTCGTTGTGCATTTTGAAGCGCCTCTGCGTGAGCTTATGCGTGGTTTCTTCGATGAACTGAAAAGCGCATCATCTGGTTTCGCGTCACTTTCATACCGCCTACTCCCTGAACTCCGAAAGGCGGATGTTGCAAAACTGGAGATTCTTGTTGCAGACGAAGCGGTGCCTGCGTTTGGGCGAGTAGTAGCGCGTCGCCGCGTAGAAGAAGATTCGGAAGCAGCGGTAGAAAAGCTTTCAAAAATACTGCCGCGCCAGCAATTTGAGCTCAAAATTCAAGCTCGCGTGGACGGCCGTATCATTGCGTCGCGCCGCCTTGCGGCGCTCCGCAAAGATGTAACGGGCTATCTATACGGCGGCGACCGTACTAGAAAGATGAAGCTATGGAAACAGCAACAAGAGGGAAAGAAGCGCCTAAAAGAGCGCGGGCGCGTAGAAATTCCTCCGGAAATCTTTGTAAAGATGTTGCAATAATGAAAACACCCCTCCCTTTCCCTCCCCTTATGATAAGGGCAGGGTAAAAAGAAAACCCTCTCGCACTTTACCTAAGGGGGAGAGGGTAGGGTGAGGGGGTGTTTTTCATTGGAATATAGGCGTATAAAGCAACACCATTGATATAATAATCAGAAAGCACACGACTGCCCATACGGTGCCGATGGTCTTGCGGTGTTTTTTGTTGAATAGCATATAATAAAGTATACCATGACTTACCGTATTCGCACCAAAAGACGCTTCCGCGATTTATTGTTTTCTCCTTTGGCGATTTTAATACTTATTGTACTCGTCGTATTCTTGTCGCGTGCAGTGTGGGGTACATACAACGATTATCGCACGGCGTATCGCGCGCGAAACGCAAGCGAGGCGCGCGCGGAAGGACTTGTCTTACGCGAAGCATCGCTTCGCGATAGCGCAGCGCTACTTGGTAGCGCGCGCGCAGAAGAAGAAACGATTCGAGAAACATTGCGTATGACAAAGCCGGGTGAAGAAGTAATTGTCGTTGTACCAGAGCGAACAGGCGAGCAGGAAGAAACGACACTTAATTCATCACAGGCGTGGTGGAAGCGATTTTGGAGGTGGCTTACAGAAAAGTAAATGCGGGTAGCGAGGATCGAACTCGCGTCTCATGCTTGGGAAGCACGCATATTGCCACTATACTATACCCGCGCTATGTGTATAATATAAGCACATTATAATCTTTTTGTGAAAAATATGGATAAAACAGTCACCGTTTATTCAACACAGTCGTGCGTTTACTGCAATGCGGCAAAGAAATTCTTTTCAGAAAAGGGTGTCTCTTATACAGAACACGATGTAGGTAACGACCTTGCACGCCGAGAAGAAATGATAAAAAAGAGCGGCCAGATGGGAGTGCCAGTTATTACCATAGGTTCCCGTGTGATTATCGGCTTCAACAAACCGTTGCTTGAGGAAGTGCTTTCAGGCGTGGTATCGTGAGAGCGCTCGCCGCCGTAGTTTCCGCCATAGGCGGACCCGCCTTTGGGCGGGCAACCCCCCCTATAGTTCAACAGACAGAACATCCCCGTCCTAAGGGGAAGATGTGGGTGCAATTCCTGCTAGGGGGATGCTATACTACCTTCATGACCCCAGAAGAAAAAGCATTGCTAATCAAGACCGCCGAGACGGTAAAGGAAAATAACACAATGTTACGCAAAATGCGCCGCGGCGCGCGCCTGCGCGCCGCTTTGCACGCTTTCTATTGGATTGCGATTATCGGGCTCTCGTTTGGCGCGTACTATTTTGTTGAGCCGTATATACAAGATTTGCTTGGCGTGTATCAAGAACTGCGCGGCAATGTAGACGCCGCAAAGGACTCCATCGGAGATTTTGGAAAACTCTTGCAATAAGTGTGCCGAGGCCCAGAATTGCACTGGGGACCTACCGCTCTTCCAAGCGATACTTGGACTATATCATCACCCCTCACCAGTTTTATAAAGATTGGTGAGGGGGGTGGGCGCTTCGTCCCGCATGAAAATGCGGGGCTACTTCCTCTCGGAATAGTCTCTACACCTTTTCGCCTCATCGGCGAACTTGGCTCGGGATTATCAAGAAGATTTCCCCCGATTTCACCCACTGTTGCAAACCGCCTTACGGCGGAAAGGCCCGAAGATTTCAGGCGGACGCTCTGCTAACTGAGCTACCTCGGCATTTTATAACCTGTCAAGGTTCAACCGCTTTTTTATACCATCAATTAAACCCATGAGATGATAAAAAAGCGGCGTATTCATAACTATAACTTGTACTGTACCATAAGGCAACCGATTGATTTAATTGATTTTTGCGTGTTCTTAAGGTAATCTTCTTGTTGGTAAAGAGTTCATTCCAAAATCAAAATTATGCAAACTATTATACCGTGCCGATGCGGCAGAATGCCGGAAGAAGACACCTCTTTAAGGGGTTACACATACTCACTCTCCTGTAAATGCGACGGTGACAAGATTAATTTCGTTACTCGTTCATACAATCAGGAAAGACTCAGGGATAATTGGAGATCTCCCATTTTAGGCACCGAGTATAGACACTATGTGCAACACCTAAAAGAACCGGAGGCAGATGTGTTTACAGAACCAAGTCTTCCTTTTACGCCTGACGACTTTGATTCAGACCCACTTCGTCGTTACATTCGAGCGACCGGCGGCCATTGCTCCGGAGGAGGTGGCTGTTGTTAGGACAGTATTTTCCCGCCACAATTTTTGATATAAATTGTGACGGGATTTTTTATTTTCAATTAATTGCTTCTAACTTTCAGCTTCGTCTGGCGGTCTTTGTCTATTTTGGGGAGTTTAATGATGAGGAGGCCGTGCTTTTCGGATGCTTCGGAGCCCTCAACATCTATTTCTTGCGGCAGTAGCACTGTGCGAGAGAAGGAGCCCCAGTATAATTCTTTGTGGAAAAAGTCCTCTTGCTCTACTTCGTGCGCCTCTTCGCGCCTGCCTTTGATAGTCACCATATCGCGGGTGATGGAGAGGTCCAGGTCGTCGGGGCGCACGCCCGCCACCATCGTCTTTATAATAATGTCGTCGGGCGTTTGGTACACATCTACCGCAAGCTCGCCCTCCTCGCTTTCGGACAACAACTCTTCCTGCGGCGCGTTCTTCGGCATTTTGCCGTTTTTCTGCGGCGTCAATTTACGCACTTGCTCCGGCGATTCTTCCTCCGGCACTGCGCCAGTGAGCCGTTCAAAAAACGAGCGTTTACGAATAAGTGGCATAAGTGCGTTTATTGTAACATGCGCGCAAGTAAAGTAATCCACAGCTAGCGCCTCAACCGCTTCACCTTCTCAAACATAGCGAGAACAACTACAATAGTCGCCCATGCGATAGCGAAAGCAATAAGAAGCGAGCGGTCGGCTTGCGTATTTATAATTAAGTTGAATGCGGAATGTAGAGCTATAGCAACGACTAGCCCCACCACAATAGCAATATCGTGCGCCCTTTTGCCTTTGTAAAAGAAAAATGCCGAAAACGCGCCCACAATGCTTGATGCCGCAATGTGGAGGAGGGTGGCACCGATAAATCTGAGGTTCCCGGTGAGCAAACTCTTGGCTATATCTCCGTCGGCAAGCGGCGCGAGCAGAAACAAAGTATTTTCCAACGCCGCAAAACCCAAGGCGGCTGTAAGCATATATATCATAGCGTCTATCGGCTCGTCGCACACCTTGCGGCGAAGCGCGGTGAAATATGCAAAACCAAACTTAAACACTTCTTCTACGACAGCCCACAAAATAAGCGTGGTAGAAAACGCAAAACCAGCAGTCATGATAGAGCGCTCCGCAACATACGCAAGAAGCGCCGCGCACATTCCGCCAAAAAAGGTGAGTATAAGCGCGCCTCGCGGCTCTGGGTGCAAGCGGTCTTCCTTCAGCCAAAACCACAACCAAAGAAGCGCTGGTAGAATTCCGCCAATTAGTGCATACAATAATGTTGTAGCGTTCATACTATGATACGGGCCACGCTTCAATCATAAGCAGATTTTCTTTTTGCATCAATCCCCAGATTTCCTCTGTTACAAACGGCATAAACGGATGCAAGAGTTTTAGCGAGTTTTCTAAAAGATAATACAGCGTTGCGTTCATACTATCTTTCTTTTTGCTTTCCTCAATAATCTCGTCGGCAAGGCGATGCCAGAGATACGCGTATATTTTTTCTGCCGCGAGATGGAAGCGATACGCTTCCATATCAGCCGTTATATCTGCCGCAAGCGCGTCAAACTCTTTTTTAAGCACCGCATCTACTTCGCCTGTTCGCTCGCGCGACAATACAAACCGCGCAATGTTCCACACTTTGTTTGCAAAATGTTTGTACCCTTTTATTTTGCTTTCCGAGAGAGCAAGGTCGGTGCCGGGAGTGTTGCCGACCACAAGCGCCATACGCCCCGCGTCTGCGCCAAACTTCTCGGCGATTTCTATTGGGTCTATGCCGTTTCCGAGCGATTTGCTGAACTTCCTACCCTGCGCGTCACGCACCAGCCCATTTAAGTATACTGTGCGAAATGGGACTTGCCCTAGAGCGTACTCGGTCATTAGAATCATCCGCGCTACCCAGAAGAATAAAATATCGGTACCTGTTTCCAATACATCGGTTGGGTGGTAGTTTTTGAGGTCTGCCGTCTCGCGTGGCCAACCAAGCGTAGAAAAGGTCCAAAGCCCCGATGAAAACCATGTGTCTAGAGTGTCTGGGTCGCCATCTACCGGAACAGGATGCCCATACCAAATCTGGCGCGAAATGCACCAGTCACGCAAGTTGTCTATCCAGTGAAAGTAGGTTTTGGTGAAATGCTCTGGGATAATTTTGATATCTCCTTTTTCCACCGGCTCGCGCATAAGTTGTTTCAGTGTTTTCCCTCCGCGCGCGGCTACTGGCGTATTTACGCTAACAAACCATTGTAATTTCGGAAGCGGCTCTACAACACCGCCAGTGCGCTCGGCGGTCGCAATATTGTGCGTTATTTCTTCTTCTTTCTCTAGCAACCCGTTCTCTTTGAGCCATGCGACGGCCGCCTCGCGCGCTTCGGCAACTTTCTTACCTTCCACAAGCGCGCCGGCGTTTTGCATCCGCGCCTTCTCGCTTATAATAATTCTTGTTTTGTCCAAGCCGTGTCGTTCCGCAATTTCCCAGTCGGTAATACTGTGCGCCGGAGTAACGCCTACAGCACCCGTACCAAACGCCGAATCCACCACAGCGTCGCCTACAACTTTTATTTCTAGTTGGACACCCGAAAAATCGGCGATTCTAAAAATCTTACCGACATACTTTTTATACCTAGTGTCGTCTGGATGCACGGCGACAGCCACATCGCCAAGCTTTGTTTCTGGGCGAGTCGTGGCTATCGCTATTGGGAAGTCCTTGCTGTATCGAAAGGTGTAAAGTGTTGTCTTTTCTTCTTTATATACAATCTCATCATCGGAAATGGTCGTCTGACCCTTAGGGTCCCAATTGACGATGCGATTGCCGCGGTAAATTAAATTGTCTTTCTGCATCCGTTCAAAGACAGCGCGCACCGCCTCGCTACGCGCCTCATCCAATGTAAACGCTTCGCGGCTCCAGTCGCACGATGCGCCCATCACTCGTATCTGAGAACGAATCGTATTGCGCTTTTCCTCTACAAATGTTTTCACTCGCTCTAAAAATACTTCGCGCCCTAGGTCATGCCGCGTTTTTCCTTCTTTTTTATACAATTCCTTTTCTACTACTGATTGCGTAGCAATCGCCGCATGGTCGGTGCCGGGAATCCACAGCGTTCTGTATCCGCGCATTCGCTTGTAACGCACCATAATGTCCTGCAGTGTAAGCATTAGCGCGTGCCCCATGTGGAGTACTCCGGTTGCATTGGGCGGCGGCATTATGATGGAAAATGATTTCGGCTCGGGAGATGTACCCTGCAACGCTCTCGCTACGCAGGGCAGCGCCTCCGGCTTGAAATAACCGCTCTCTTCCCACCGCTTGTAAATACGCGGCTCGGTTTCTTGCGGATTGTAGGGGGTGAGGAATTTGTCGGGAGGCATAATACGCTCCATCGTAACATATTGCTTTGCCGCGCAAAGATTTGACTTATATACATAGATATGTTAGCTTAAGACAAGAAATCCTAAAAAAGGAGTCCTTTGAAAACAAAAAAAGAAAAAACAAAATTGCGAAAGGCGTACAAAGCAACCGTTGCACTGTCTCCGGAGGCGGAGAAAGCGGTGCGGTTTCTCTCGTCGGTAATGATTCATTTGTGGAATGGCGCAGTTTTGGAAGCCGAGAAATGGCTAGAAAAGAAAGAGAAAAGCATCACTGCGTTTTCGTTCAACTACTGGCTGACCGAGATGCGAACAACGAGCATTACCCTCAAAGACGGCACGCCGGTATATCTTGGAGATATATCGTCCGACATGGAACGCGAAGTGCTCCGCAAGCTCGCGGGTTCGTACCAATCGTTCTTTCGATTGAAGAAGAACAAAGACGCGCGAGCGCGAAAACCCGGACAGAAAGAAGAGCATTGGTTCCAGACCATGAGCTGGTCGTCATTTAGCATCGCCGACGGCATTTTCTATGCCCCCGGGTATAAAAAGAAACGCATAGAAATACCCATCGGGAGTTACCTGCGAGAAAAAATCCAAAGCAAGGAAGTAGTGCATGCGACTCTTGCATGGAACCGCGACCGTGCTGTGTTTGAGCTTAGTTTGGTAGTTGCGTCGCCTCTGCCTCCCGTGATTCAAAACCCGACATTCTTTCGGGCGATTGACCTAGGGGCGGGCGATGTGGCGGTAACGGACTCCGATGGTTCTGAGTTTATCATACCCTCTCGCCGTTCCGATAAGTTCTGGCGGAAGCAGGTGCGGCATATAGAAGCGCGTACGCGCTTGCGGGTGAAGGGCTCGCGCGGCTACAAACGCCTGATGAAAGCGCGCCGCACCATCTGCAACAAAAGCGGCGACCAGCACATTTCGTATCAGCGAAAGCTTGCGGACGCGTTGGTGGAAGAGAAGGTGCAGTGCATTGTTATCGGCAAGCCACACACACGGCTTGGGCTCGCAAGGTCGGCAGAAGGTACTGCCGACCAACATTGGGGTGCCCAGAACACGGGCTATATGTCGCGTTTGCTTATCTTCATTAAGGAGAAAGCAGAGGAGCGGGGCGTACGCGTCATTGAGCATGCCGACCCGAAGCGCGATGGAGCCCTTGATGAGCCACAGAGTAAACTGCAAGCAAGCCGTGCGCTTCTGGAAAAAGGGTTGGGAGGAACAAGTATTGCAGTGCCTTCGTCGTTCACGCAAAAGCACTTTTGTTTTGAGCAGTAACACACCAAGCCGAGGGGATTACTCCACTCGGCTTGACTTTTTTTACCTAGTGGTTATACTACAGGCAGATTCAGTTTCCTCCCGCTACCCCTCAAGTAGGACAGACGCTGTTAGGTTCTCATAATACTCCTG
>CAYIUC010000011.1:0-19558 GCA_964366535.1 uncultured Candidatus Saccharibacteria bacterium
TACAGGGGCTTGACTTCTAGGACAGGGTATGCTATACTCTAATGCAGAAAGGGGGTGATTCATGTGTTTGAATGCTCCTACGAAGATTACGGAGAAATGGATGGGGAAGATAACTGTTCTCCATCCACAAAAGAAAATTCTTGCAAAAGGTTCGTAGTAGTATCTCGGGCGAGACCCGAGCAAACTGACTACGGGCTTACAATCTTTGTGGCGCGGGCATGGAAATGCAGGACGCAGAGTCAGTCGGCATGAAATCTTCCGCACAAAGCGGATCATGCGGAAGACCGCTCGCGCACCATTGCAAGAATAAACAGCCGTTGTGTGAAATTCCACACAACGGCTGCTCTTTTTATATACATCTTATTAAGATGTGCGCTACACCCCATGTCGCGACACATTTAAGATAAGCCCGACTCCGACGAGGGTGCCGAGCATTGCGGAGCCGCCGTGCGATATAAACGGAAGCGCGAGACCAGAGAGTGGCGCCAAGCCAAGCATAGATGCGAAATTAAGAAATGCCGCGCCAGATATGAGCACCGTGCATCCTGTTGCAATGAGCCGCGCGAACATGTCGGGAGAGCGCGCGGCGATGCGAAACCCGCGGAGCGCAAGCGCAGCAAATAGAAGCACAAGAATTCCAGAGCCGATAAGACCAAACTCTTCGGCAAAGACGGCGAAGATGGAATCGTTGGTCGGCTCTGGAAGGCGGTTGAACTTTTGTACGCTCTTGCCAAACCCCTTGCCGGTAATTCCGCCACTCCCGACAGCAATGAGCGATTGCTGGAGCTGATAGCCCGCGCCTAACGGATCGCGCTCCGGGTTCAAAAATACTGTAAGCCGTTCCAAAAGGTACGGACGCGCGGAAAAAAGGAATACAGCGAGAACAAGCGCAGTCGCGCCGAGCGTTAACAAATGTTTCAATGGAAAACCAGCGACAGCGTACAACGACACGCCCGCCGCGAGTACGATTGCAAAAGAATCGGTATCTGGCTGTGATAGGAATAGCGCGCCAGCACCCGCTAGTAATACGGAGAACACCCAAAATGTCTTTTTGCGCTGCGTATCTTTCTCTGCTCCCCTGCGAGTTAGCCACGCCGCCAGTGCAATTACGAGCGATAGTTTGAAGAATTCTCCTGGCTGTAGCGATATGCCAAAAACAGAAAGCCATCGCTCCGCTCCGCCGTATGCGACACCGAGCCCTGGTACAAATACTAGCGCCATCAACGCCGCTCCGAGCGTTAGCCATAGCCACGCATATTCGCATACGAACGATAGCGGTATGCGAGAAGCGACATAGCAAAGCGCGAGCCCGAGCGCGATCGCCGCGAGCTGAGTGAGAGCGGTATTAGTAAATATGCCGCCGTCTTTCAACAGCAATCCAAACGATGCGGAAGTGAAAATGAAATACCCGCCTATAAGTAGGACAAGCGAAATGCCTAGAAATGTCTTATCGACAAAGTGCCTGCGGCGCATGCAGGGTATTGTAGCACTTTAGATTAAAGCTCCACGCGCGGAGCGACTGCCGCTCCATCCGCCGCCTCAAAGTACGCGCGCTCGCCGAAACCGAAAATCCGCGCGACTGCCATGCTTGGGAATCGTTTGGTCTTCAAGTTGTAAGCGGCGACTGCATCGTTGAATCGTTTGCGCTCCACCGATACGCGATTCTCCGTGCCCTCCAATTGGCTCATTAAGGTGTTTATGTTTTCTGAAGAACGAAGTTGCGGATAATTTTCCATAATTGCGAGAAGCCGTCCGAACGCGCTCTCTACGCCGGAAGCGGCGCGCGCCTTTTCGTCTATATTCTGTGCTCCAGCGTAGCGCGCGCGCGCGTCTGCGAGTTCAGTAAAGATTGTTTGCTCTTGTTTCAAAATACCGCGCACGGCGCTTACGAGATTGGGGATAAGGTCCAATCGGCGCTGATATTGCGTCTCTACCTGCGCCCACTGCCCGTCTATCGCCACACCTCCCGACACGAGACCATTGTACGCGCTCCATACATATAGGAGCGCGATCACGGCGACTGCCAAAATAATCCACTTTGCTTTTTTCATATCTTTTTCTTTATATTTTATTTTTTAATACAACCAGTATAGCAAACTCAAGCCAGATTTTGTAGAGCGCGTATCTCGTCGCGTAGTAGCGCGGCGGTTTCAAAGTCCAAGATTTTTACTGCGGCGTTCATCTGCGCCTTCTTTTCTTTGAGGAGCGCGCCGCGCGATTTGCCCTTTAGGGCTTCTTTGTCCAACGCGACTAGCTCCGCAACCGCTTTCTTGTGCTCTAGCCCGAGCGACTCCGCCATTTTGCGTACTTTCTTTATAATTGTCTTCGGGGTGATTCCGTGCTTTTGATTGTGGGCGAGCTGGATCGCGCGGCGGCGGTTCGTCTCGCCGATTGCACGCTCCATAGATCCAGTCCGCGTATCGGCATAGAGTATGACGCGCCCCGCCACATTGCGTGCGGCGCGTCCTATGATTTGTATTAGCGAGGTTTCCGAGCGCAGAAACCCTTCGCGGTCTGCGTCCAGAATTCCGATAAGCGACACTTCGGGCAAATCCAAGCCCTCGCGCAAAAGATTTACGCCTACCAAGCAATCAAAGACGCCCTTCCGAAAATCCGCCAAAATCTGAACGCGCGGCAAGGTCTCTATGTCGCTGTGCAAGTATTCTGTTTTCATTCCTTTTTCTTTTAGAAAGCCAGTCAAATCCTCCGCCATCTTTTTGGTAAGCGTAGTTGCGATCACTCGCCCGCCTTTCTTGATTGCGCTCTCGGCTTCGGAAATAAAATCTGAAATCTGCCCTTTGTGTTCGTCTTTTTCCGATACCGGTTTTACCGAGAGCTCTGGGTCCAAAAGCCCGGTCGGGCGGATAATTTGCTCCACGACCCCCTTCCCGCTTTTTTCTGCTTCATATTCCGACGGCGTGGCGGAAGTGAAGAGCACTTGTCCGATGCGCGCCTCAAATTCCGCAAATGTGAGCGGGCGATTGTCCTTTGCTGATGGCAAACGGAAGCCATGCTCCACGAGAGTAGTTTTGCGCGCCTGGTCGCCCGCGTACATACCGCGAATTTGCGGCACAGTAACATGCGACTCGTCTATCACTGTAAGAAAGTCGCCATGCTTTCTGAAATACGAGAGGAGCGTATCGGGCGGTTCGCCTTGGAGCTTACCCGAAAAGTGCCGCGAATAATTCTCTATACCGTTGCAATATCCAACCTCTTTAATCATCGCGAGGTCGTACCCGGTGCGCCGCTTCAGACGCTCCGCTTCCAATAGCTTTCCATCTTTTTCAAACTTCTTCAATTGTTCTTTAAGTTCCGCTTTTATTGTTTCTATCGCTCGCGCTCGGTCTTCTTCTGGCGTAATGAAATGCTTCGCGGGGAAAATAAAGAGAGTGTCCACTTCTTCCAGTAGCCGCCGCGAGACGGGGTTTATTTTCTGTATGCGCTCTATAAGCTCGCCCGAGAATTCAATGCGGTAAAGCTCGCGCGCGCTCTGCGGTACCACCTCTACCGCGCTTCCGAGCGCGCGAAATGTGCCTGGCGACAAATCTGCGCTCGTGCGTCCGTAGTGCACGCGCACGAGCGCGCGCGTAAGTTCTCCGCGCGAAATATTCTGCTCTTTTTTTAATTTAATATTCACCTTTTCGTATTCCTCCGGAGAGCCGAGGCCGTATATGCACGAGACACTTGCTACAACTATTGTGTCGGGGCGCGACAGGAGCGACTCGGTGGCGGCGTGGCGCAAGCGTTCAATCTCTTCGTTAATTTGCGCTTCCTTCTCTATATAAGTATCTGTAATCGGCATATACGCTTCCGGCTGATAGTAGTCGTAGTAGGAAACGAAATAATGCACGGCATTGTCGGGAAAGAATTCTTTGTATTCTTGCGCGAGTTGGGCGGCGAGTGTTTTGTTGTGAGCAATCACAAGCGTCGGCTTTTGCAAAGCGGCAATAACATTCGCCGCAGTAAATGTTTTGCCGCTCCCAGTGACCCCAAGTAGCGTCTGGTGCGTCTTCCCCGCTTTGAACCCAGCGACTAGCGCTTTGATTGCCTGCGGCTGATCGCCCGCGGGCTGGTAGGGGGTTTTTAGATTAAAGGTTGACATAAAATCCACCTTATGCTAGCATGTTTTACGGAAAACTCAACAGCAGAAAGGATAGAAAATGAACGGAAGAATTCAAACAACAACGGTGCTCGTTCGCAACGAAGATCCGGACTACGAAAACCTTGCCGAATATGTTGCCAAAAAGAAAAGGCTCAACACGGCAACAATTCAGGTTGAGGATTGGGACTATGTCCATGTCAGTCATTATCAATCTTGCACTCAAGGTGCGGCGGTTGGGCCATTACCAAAACGAGACATCATCGTCAAGGTGAAGTACCGGATGGTTACGCCGAAAAAGTAGCCGCGAGGCACCCCCTCACCCCCACCCTCTCCCCCTTATGAAAAGGGCGAGAGGGTTTTTGTTTATTTTACCCTGCCCTTAACCTAAGGGGAGGGTTAGGGAGGGGTGGTTCTTGCCATGTAGAAATAGTTTGCGACCGCAATCTATTTTTACATGCCTGGGGCAGGAGATATTATTTATATCCCGCCAAGAACTCTTTCTTATATTTCAGAAACCCACCATCCAAAATCGCGCCACGCATATTGCTAACAAGAGAAATGAAAAAGTGGAGATTGTGGATGGACGCCAGCGTGTACGCAAGTAGCTCGCGCGCGCGAAAGAGGTGCGCTATGTACGCTTTTGTGAAATTGGTACAGGTATAGCACGGGCATTTTTTGTCTATCGGAGAGAAGTCGGCACGAAAGCGCGCGTTCGTAATATTGATTCTTCCATGCGCTGTGTAGAGCGCGCCAGTACGCGCCTCCCGCGTCGGCGCGACGCAATCAAATGTGTCGCACCCGTTTTCCACCGCGGCGAACAGGTCTACTACACCGCCGATGCCTAGGAGGTGCCGCGGCTTCTCTTCGTGCAAGATGCGGTTTACAAAGCGCACAGCCGTCCCCACATCGTCTTTGTCAAACGAGCCGCCAATACCGAATCCGTCAAACCCGCCACCCCCATGGCGGGTTTGCGCAACTGCCCGTGCGCTCTCCTCGCGCAAGTCCTTGTACCGCCCGCCCTGCACAATGCCAAAGAGCGCCTGTGCGTGACGCTTGCCAGATCGCTCGTGTTCCACGAGCGATCTTAGAGCCCAGCGGTGAGTGCGCGCCATCGCCTCTTTCTGATACGCGCGAGGCGCAGATGGAGATGTGCATTCGTCAAATGCAAAAATGATGTCTGCGCCGAGCGCGCGCTGTATTTCAATACTCTGCTCCGGCGTGAAGCGATGTTTGCTGCCGTCTAGTGGCGATGTAAACGACACTCCGTCTTCGTCTATTTGCGAGAATGTCTTTGGCACCCGATGTTTGCCGCCCGGGAACATCGGGTGCCGGGAAGAGTGATGGGCGGGGTGATGATGTTTTATCTTAGATTCTCCCTTACCCATCCCCGCTCCAAGCGAAAAGACCTGAAATCCTCCGGAGTCAGTCATCGTTGGTCCTTTCCAACCCATAAACGCTCCTACCCCTCCCGCTTTTTCAACAATCTTTTCGCCTGGTTCAAGATAGAGATGAAATGTGTTTGCAAGAACCACCTGCGCACCTAGCGAAACTAGCATTTCTGGAGTGAGCGACTTCACCGTCGCCTTCGTCCCAACAGCGACAAACGCCGGCGTTTCAATAACCCCGTGCGGCGTGTGCAAAACACCCGCTCGTCCAAGCGCTCGCGGTATCTTCTTTGTTATGGAAAATGAAAACGGATGCACACATCCACATTAGCAACCCGTGCGTCAATTGCCAACCTGCGCAAGAGTTCGCTACAATGTAGCAACTATGACACACGAAGAAAACGGCAATCATGTAGCGCACCCTATTTTTATTAAAAGCGAAACCGACGAAGCCATTCACGAGCGCACTGCCCGCATAATGCGCGAGTTTACTGCCGGGTTTGAGCTTATACGCAACTACCCGCGCACGGTATCTTTCTTCGGCTCGTCGCGCTTCACGGAAACGAACGAGCACTACAAGCACGCGCGCACGCTCGCGGCGCGCATCGTGAAGGATTTGGACTATGCGGTAATAACCGGCGGAGGAGGCGGCATAATGGAAGCGGCGAATCGCGGTGCGCTTGAAGCCGGTGGGCAGTCAATCGGCCTAAATATCCGCCTACCTAAAGAGCAAACGAAAAATGCATACACGACAGATGGAATGGAATTCGCGTACTTTTTTACGCGCAAGGTAGCGCTCTCATTTGCCGCGGAAGGGTATATTTTCTTCCCAGGCGGGTACGGCACGCTAGACGAGCTCTTTGAACTCCTAGCGCTCATACAGACGCGCAAAATCCGCAAAATCCCGATAATACTTATCGGTAAAGATTACTGGGAGGAACTGCACGATTTCATCCGCCGAAACATATACCGCAACCACCAAGCGATAGATGAGAAAGATATGGAGCTCTACACTATAACCGACGACGACAACGAAGTTGTGGAGATAATAAAGAAAGTTCCCGTCAAACCGCGCTGATTAAAACTCCAGCGTGCGCACGACTTCCGCATCTACTACTGACCACTCGGCTTCGCGAACAGAGCCATAAAAACGAATGGTGTCGCCAACAACAAAACGCTGTAGCGTTGCCTTTGATTTATTTTTGCGAAGTATCTCTGTCTTTTCTGAAAAGTGCACTGTGTATTCTTTGTCGCCAACTTTCACCGCGGCAACCGTCGGAAGCGTTATGCCATCTAGACGCACAAGCGTACCCTCAAAATTGCGCCCTGCAAATTTCTGCTTGTCTTGGTAAATCTTGACGCTCTCGGCAACAAGCGAACGGTCCAAATGGTTGTACACGCCAGTCGTCTGAAGTACTCGATCGCCAATCGCTACTGCGGCGGGCGTTATAGACACGACGCCGCGCACGATCGATGCTCCGGACTTCGGCTTCACAAACACCGTGCTTCCGTCTTCGGTTTGCAAAATGAAAGCTCCGGAGGCATCGGGAGCGGAAGTAACCTTACCCGCAAAAGAAGACCCTTCGGTAGATATAGACCAATCTTTGATGGACATTGCATCAACCCCCAGAGAATCGGAACTGCCGTTAAAGATTCCTTCTACACTCAAGAAATCACCGACCGAAAGCTGTGAGAATACAAGAGGGTTGCCGAAGCGGTGCGTGTAGCGCGTCTTAGCATCTGTGCGTATAATCCATCGCACCGGAAGCTCCCTCCAATACTGCACCGCAAAAAGAGTGGTTCCAGTAATTTGCGTAATACGAGCGCCATCAAGCGCTGTGTCGCCATTTTCTTGTATTGTTAGCGAAAGAGGAGAGCCGGCCGTCTTTGGAGATGGTATGACGGGCGCGAGCGCATAGACGCTCGAAACAAAGAGCAACGATGAAACTGCGCACACCCATGCAAAACCAACCTTAGTCATACAAACACCCTATCCTATTTCACCGCCTTGCGCAATATACGCTCTATGTTACACTTAAGAGCGTTATCAACTAATAACATATCACAATGGCAAAAGAAAACTCTGCTTTTATGAAGCCCCTATCCGTGAGCGCAGACCTCGCGGCAATCGTTGGTGCCGGTCCTATGCCACGCTCGGAAGTGGTCAAGAAGCTTTGGGTTTATATAAAGGATAAGAATCTTCAAGACCCGAACAACAAACGCAATATAAACGCCGATGCGGCGCTTAAGAAAGTGTTTGCGGGCAAGGATGTGGTCAATATGTTTGAGATGACGAAACTCGTATCCGCGCATCTCTCATAATTCCTGACTTATGCACATATTTCCCATGCGCTATTTGTAGCACATGCGGTATACTGTGTGCATGAACAAAGTAAACCCACACAAAGCAGGCGTGGCGCTCGGCGCATTCGGCGGCCTTGCGCACCTAGTATGGTCAGTGCTTGTGGCGGCAGGAGTGGCTCAGCCGGTCCTAAACTGGGTTTTAGGGCTCCATATGGTTGAGTCGGTTTCGTATGTCGGAGAGTTCTCACTAGGCACGGCAGTAGCGCTCGTCGTCGTAGCGGCGGCGGCGGGTTATGTCGGCGGTTGGATTCTCGGCACTATCTGGAACTGGGCTCTGCGTAGCTAAACCTCGCACTGTTCAACGCTAGATTATTTCTTTCTCGCCGTCCTCTTTCGGAGCTGGTGCGCGGTGAGTGCTGTCGGCGCAATCGCAAGGAGTAAGGGGCTCCCCTTCTTTCTTGCACCCTTCCATCTGGCACACGCCCGGCTTACTCGACTCGCCACCACACTCACCAGTGCAAATATAGTGTTGCATAAGATTTTTATTATCTGTTAATTGCGCGGCTTATGTTACCATGTTCCGCCAGCCGCTTATCCACAGACAACAATTATTTCCTCTTCGCGCGGCGGTCTGTGACGGCTTGGAGAAAGGCGACAAATAGAGGGTGTGGAGCGAGTGGACGCGACTGGAACTCGGGATGGAATTGAGTGCCTAGAAAGAACGGGTGTATTTTGCGCGGCAATTCCGCAATTTCCATAAGCACTCCGGATGGCGATGTAGCGGAAAATACCATTCCCGCTTTTTCCAGGCGGTCTATGTATTCGGGATTCACTTCGTAGCGGTGGCGATGCCGTTCGGAAATTGTGTCGCCGCCGTATGCCTTGCGCGCAAGCGTCCCCTCCTTCAGCCGCGCCTCGTAAGCTCCGAGACGCATAGTCGCTCCGTACTTTTCTTCCGCCATAAGTCTTTTCTGCTCGGGCATAATGTCTATCACAGGGTGCGGTCCTGCGGGATTTATTTCAGTCGTGTTTGCGTCTGTAAGCAGAGCGACATGCCGCGCGTACTCTACCACTGCCAACTGCATACCGTAGCAAAGCCCAAAATACGGAATTTTGTTCTCGCGCGCATACTCTATCGCTTTTATCTTCCCTTCCACCCCCGTCTCTCCAAACCCGCCTGGCACCACGATACCGTCGTAATTTTTTAGTACCGCCACATCGCCGCCTTCTTTCTCAAAGTCCTTGGCGTTGAGCCAAGTCAAAACCGCCTTCTTACCCACCCTAGCAGCCGCATGCTTCACGGCTTCAATAACTGAAATATATGCGTCAGAAAGCACGAAATCGCCTGTATCAAAGTATTTGCCGATGACGGCAATCGCAATTTCTTCTCGCGCTCCTTTTGTACGCGCCACAAACTTTTTCCACTTATCAAATCCATCGCGCTTAACGCGCGTCTTTAGGCCAAGCGCAGAAAGCAAAAGTGCGCTTATGTGGTCTTTCTCGAAATTTAGCGGCACATCATAAATACTCTCTATGTCGGGCGCAGAAATGACCCGCTCCGCTTCTACATTGCACCACACGGCTAACTTCTCTTTTCTTTTTTCATCCAGAGGGTGCGATGCGCGCGCGATTATAAAATCCGGCTGTATGCCGTAGGAATTGAGTAAGCGCACCGCATTTTGCGTGGGCTTCGTCTTCATTTCGCCAAGCGTACCCGGCACCGGTAAAAACGACACTAATATAAAGAGCACATCGCTCCGGTTTTTGAGCCAGAGCCGCCGCGCCGCCTCGGTAAACATAATGTTCTGATAATCGCCCACGGTACCGCCTATTTCTATTACAGACACATCGGAGCCGCTTATCTCTGCCGCACGATCTATTCGCCGCAATATTTCGTTGGGAATATACGGCAACGCCTCCACGCACTTGCCCTTGTAGCCAAGTGCGCGCTCTTTGTCTATGACATATCGGTACACCATCCCGCTCGTAATATAGTCGTCGTTGCCCAAATCCAAATTTAGAAAACGTTCATAATTTCCCATATCTTGGTCGCACTCAAGTCCAGAATTCAGCACGAACACCTCTCCGTGTTCGGTCGGGTTCATAGTCCCCGCATCTACATTTAAATACGGATCTACTTTTACTGGATTCACCTTAAACCCCTTCGCCTGTAGAAGCATCGCGATGGACGCTGTAGTAACGCCCTTCCCCACTCCAGACATCACGCCGCCGATAACGAAGATATATTTGTGATTCCGCCTCTTACGCATGAGCTATACATTAAGGTATTTTCGGACAGCGAGCCAGCTTGACAGTGCTCCCACCACGAGTCCTGTTCCGCCAATAAGCGCAAGAAACTCAAAAAAATGAGCGTTGTAGTAGCGGAATATATTGACTCCAGAGAAGAAGCGTTCGGTAGCGTCTCCGAGCCAGTAAGCAAGCGGAAAGAAAAGCGAGAGTGTGAGTGCCGCCGCGACGAGCCCGTAGAGAATGCCTGATATAACGAAAGGACCGCGCACAAACCTGCCCGTCGCGCCGACGAGACGCATTACGGCAATTTCATCTTTAGAAATGTAAATAATAAGACGCACGGTATTGAAGGCGATGATTATTGAAATGAGCCCCATAATTACAGAAATTGCGATGCCGAGCTCACGGGCGGAAGCAACGAATCCCGATAGCCGCTCAAACACCGCGCGGTTGTCTTCGTAGTTTACGCGCTCTATAACTGACAGCGCGGCGGGAGAAAGCGCCGACTCGTTTGCTAGAAACTTTGATATGCTCTCATAAAACGACGGCTCGGTGGCGCGCACAGAGAGTGTGGCGCCCAGAGGATTGTCGCCTATTTCTGCAAGCGCTTGAAGAATCAGCGAGTCGTCTTGATTGCGTGCAGTGAACGCGGCGAGCGCTTGCTCGCGTGTCGTGTACGACACGCGAGCAACTTCGGGGAGTTTCTCTAACTCTTCTTTGACTGAAAGTATTTCCGCCTCCGGCGCAGTCGTAGCAAAGGATACTGTTAAGTCCACCTTGCGTTCAATTTCGGCAAGCGTCCCGTCTAGAAGCGCCAGCCCAAACGCGACGGCTCCGACTGTACCGAGCGTAATTGCCATAATCAAAACCGCCGAGAGCGACACAAATACGTTGCGAGCAAAGTGCTGCCACCCCGTCCGTAAAATCCTTTTTGCGTTAGTCCAAAACATAATTTTCGGTTTTACATCATACAACCAATCGCACTTGCTCCTTTAAAAACTGCTCGATGTCGGCGCGCTTAACTGCATCATGCAAAAAGTCAATGGTTTGAGTCTGCACCTCTCTTATTGATGCCAATTGACCAAGAAATAGTCGGTCGCTAAAGTCGCCACTAAATTTTTTGCGAGCATGTTCCATCGCCTCTGCAAGTGCCACCCGTTTTTCCTTGAGCATAAAATACCAATCTACATAGTCCTTATAAGAAAGCCGCTTACCGATGGAGAACGCTTTCATCGCGGCGATCTCGCGCATACTCGCAAGCGATACGCCTCGGTGTACGATAAACGCGTCTATAACAGGATATGGAAAGTAGAGAAGGGTAACCTTGACATCGCCCGCGAGCACATTGAGTTGTTCGGGGGAGCTATAGGTTACCGAGATTGGGCGAGCAGTGACACGCTTGAGGTGCGCGAGTAGGCGCGGCTGGAGCGGTTCCGTTGAAAATAAATCAAAATCAACCGACCGACGATGTCCGAGCTGAAACGCAAGCGCCGTGCCGCCCGCGAGGTAAAACTCCGTAAAACTAGAAAGGTGCGGAAACAATTCCGCGGCGGATTCCGTTAATACTTCATCGTGCATGGCGCAGTGGCGGTAAGCCAAAGATAATTGTTGCTAAATTTAGCGATTCGGGGTGCAACTCGGAAGAAAGCCGACTTGAAAGCACTTTCCGAATAACTTCCTTGCCGTATGTATTGATAATCCAGCGCCAGTGTGTGAGCGTTCCTTCGTTCACGGTATTTACAATAATATCTTCCTTGTCGCGCAGAACATCAACCTTGTCCCATTTGAGAGACCATAAGAGTGGACGAAACATCACTGGTACTATGATATTACGAGACATGGGACATAGTATGTACTACTTATTATATCACATATGTACTACAAAATATACCTTCCCTCCGGGTCGTCACGCACGATTGTACCATGCTCCAAGGTAATCACGCGTTTGCCGAGAGAATCGATCACCCCTTTGTTGTGCGTCGTCAAAATTACGGTCGTTCCGAGATCGTTGATTTTTTTAAGAATCTGGACGATATCAAATGTGTTCATTGGGTCTAGATTCCCAGTCGGCTCGTCGGCAATCAATACATCGGGCTGGTTTACAATCGCGCGCGCTATAGCGACGCGCTGTTTCTCGCCGCCCGAGAGTTCATGCGGGAAATTAAACATCTTCTCGCCTAAATCCACAAGCTCCAATGCGTGAGGCACATCCCCAGCAATTTCCGCGTCGCTCCTGCCCGCCGCCTCCATTGCAAAAGCAATGTTTTCGTACGCTGTGCGATTTGGTAACAGGCGATAATCTTGAAATACAGCGCCGATGCGACGACGGAGTTGGTTCATATCGCGCGCGGAAAGTCCGTGAATATCCGTTTGTTCAAAAAACACCGTTCCTGCAGTAGGGCGCTCTTCCGCCAGAAGCATTTTAAGTAGAGTCGTCTTGCCCGCGCCAGAATGCCCTACAAGCGACACAAATTCGCTTGGCGCAACGCGAAACGACACTTCATGTAGCGCCGTGCACCCATTGTAATGCTTAGATACCTTATCAAAATGGAGCATGCCGACAGTGTATCACAAAGCCGAGGGTAAAAACGAGAGCGGAGTTGCATCCAATATGTTTACCTGTACGGCATCATCAGCTCGTTCACCCTCCGTATTAATACACGCGACTTTGATGGTTGCGGCACGGCTAATACGCCCTGAAGCGGTGCCTGACTTCGCAATATCGTTGCGAGTCCAGTTTGCTTTACATCGTGTCGCGCCTTCGGAAACCCAAGAGACCACGATGCGGCTGCGCGGAATAACTGTTACGGGCCCATCTTGACCGTTTACTTTTAGGTCAACGGAAACGGTGTCAAAAACTGACTCGGTAGAAAGGAAATCAGATGAAAATGGAGGAGATACTGGGGTGGTATTCGATTGTATCTGCACTTCTGGCACGAGCGGTAATTCTTCGCGATCCATGCCTTCCACAATCAAGAAACCTTCGCTGTCCAGTAGTAGCTCCTCTTCTACATCATCAACATCCGCTATCGATGCTTTGTTAGACAAACCAAGAAAATCCGCTATAGCGGCAAAAAAAGATTCGCGTGGCGCTTCTGCTCGTTTTGTTGCTGGTCCGGCAAGAGAAATATCGTATCGGTAATACGGAACGCTTGCCTTTGGAGTCACATCTCGCGCTTGTTGTTTTTTGCTGATTGCGATAGTCACCTGACAGTTGGCATCAACGGTTTTATTGGCAACCCTTACGGCAGTGCAGGAAACCGGCCTCTCTGATAATCCTTCAGCGTTCGAAAAAATCTCCGTTACCCGTACCGAAAGCGGAATATTCCATACGGGATTGTCTCGGAAAATAGCGTCTTGGACCTTACCTGTTATAGGCCCCATAACACCGCTTGCGCTCACAAATATACCACCTGGCACGAGTGCGATGCCTTTTTCTATCCCCTCTTCAATGCCGCCTTTAATTAAGTCCTTCGGTAAACCTTTTACGAGGTCCTTCATTGAACTAGGCAATATTGTCCTGGCCTCAACGGCTGTCAAGTATAGGATGGCACGAGAATCTTCCACAATTGCATAGTCAGTCGTTACCCCAGGATTTGCGGTTTTGGTTACTGCTTTTCCTTTATATGCACGCTTTTCTATATTAAGAGAATCAATAGGTTTGACGCCATCATTGACACCTTTTGGTCCTGTGCAAAACGACTCTAGTGTTCCTTCAGAGCGGAAAAGGAAAGTCTTATATTTATACTCCTTTACGCACTTTTCTATTCCATACCGCTCGGCATACCATTTTTTATAAAGAGTTTCGTCTTTCTCTGAAAGTTTATTCGTCAACTCCGCCTTTGCGCTTACAAATCCTCCAAGAATGGGGATGTTCCCAACGGTCATATCTCGCAGTGTTCTCGTTCTTGTGGACTCTCCCGCTAGAACCGCAACCCGTTTATTCTGTTCAGAAGTACAATTCGTAATACCCCTTTCGCACGCATATACCCACCGTTCTTCTTTCTTGTAATATGGAAAATCAATCGCCGCGCCTATGTTTTCTTGCGCCAATACTGCATATGGAATAAAAGAAATCAAAACGAAACCAAAAGCAAATGAGTATTTCATATGCGTAGTATAACCCCCCCCCCGCGAAACAAGCGCGTTATACACACCCAAGCACCTACTCGCGCGACTCGCCAAGATTAGATCCTTTTTGCGAGAAATTGGTATGCATCTCGTCGGTGAGCGATGACGATAATTTTGACTTCGTGGTGTTCTATACGAAAAATCACTCGATAGTCGCTTACGCGGAATTTTCTATAACCAGCAAGAGAGCGGCGCAACGGCTTTCCGAAAATATCTGGGTGCACTATGAGCCGTTCCTCAATTGCACGCTTAATGCGAAGCCGCCATTCGCGAGAAAGGCGCGGAATATCTTGCGTAACCACCGCTTGATGATACGAAAGCGTAAATGGCGATTCCATTTTTGTTTACCGCCATGCCGTTTGGTGGGACACAAAACGAGAATTAGCGCGCTCGCGCTGAGATGCGATAGAATCCCACACCGCATCCTCTTCCCACTCCAGCGCCTGCTCTAACAAATGTCGTGCTTTTGTTGCCTGTGGCACAGCGTCGCGAGTAGCCAAGCGCGACAGCAAGCGTTCAACACTGGTAGACATACTTATATTTATTCTCTTTTTTACGGTAGCCATACTTCCATTAAGTGTATCAAAAGTGTATCACTGGCGCAAGCGCAGATGTTTATAAATCCCGTTCTGCCTCTATAAAATCGTCAATATCTCCAGCCAACACCTTATCCACTTGCGAGGTCTCAACGCCAGTGCGGTGGTCTTTGACCATTTTGTACGGATGTAGCACATATGATCGGATTTGGTTGCCCCACTCTACGCTGGTCGTTTTGGAGATCTGCATACCTTTTTCTTTCGCAATTCTTTCTTCCTCACGCAGTTTATAGAGCTTGCCTTTCAGAATCTGTAGCGCCTTTTCTTTGTTCTGCGCCTGGTTGCGCTCGTTAGTTACATGCACTGATAAATTGGTCGGCCTGTGCACGATGCGTACGGCGGTCTCGCGCTTATTCACATTTTGCCCTCCGGGCCCCCCAGCGCGCGCGAAAGAAATATCAAGATCGCTTTCGGGAATCTCCACGCGCTTGTCGGTCTGCGACAATTTTGGAATTACCTCTACCATAGAAAAAGAAGTGTGCCGTTTCTGCTTTGCGTTAAAAGGCGACACGCGCACGAGCCGATGCACACCGCTTTCATTCTTCAAGGTCCCATAAGGACCTTGTCCCGAGCTTGTCGAGGGAGAGCCGTGAATCTCCACTGTCACATTCCTAAATCCACCATGGTCGTTTTGGTTTTCATGCACCACGGAAACGCCCCATCCTTTTTTAACGAAAAACTTGCGATACATACTTAAAAGCATTGCCGAGAAGTCCTCGCTATCATCCCCGCCCGCGCCTGAGAAAATGGTCATAATAGCGTCGCCGCTATCGTAGCCACCTTCACTCGTGCCCTTTTTAAGCTCGTTATACTCACGCACAATCTCCTGCGCCTTCTCTTTGTCAGCCCAAAAATTCGCGCCTGCCATCAACGCTTCTAGTTCAGCAACTCTCTTTTCGCGGTCATTCATATGCGCGAGCATAGCATAAAAAAGGGCTCCGCAGTATTTGGCGGAGCCCGGAAAGAATACCGCATAGAGGAGAGCAGGAATCCAATACGTAAACAACGGGACGAAAGGTTCCCCAACGCATTGGATTAGTAAACCAAACCTAAACCCACAATGGTCTATGCGGCAACTCCAATATTACCGTAACTTCCAAAAAGGCGCAAGAGGTAGTTTGTGTGTATAAAGCCAGAGGCCGGGATTGAACCGGCGACCCCCGCTTTACGAAAGCGGTGTTCCGATGTTTGCCTACGGCTCTGTCGTAGTTGCAAAATCGGAATCCCGAACCCGTTAGGGCTTCGGGACTCTACCAACTGAGTCCAGATGTTTGCTTCGCAAAATCGGGATCCCGGCTTCTTGCTCCGCAAGAACGTCGGGACTACTAGCGACAATTAAATTAAGGATACGACGACTTTTTTTGGATTTAAGGAAATGTTCACGCGCATACGCTTCCTTGATTGAAACGAATTTTTCAACTCGTACCAACCGAAAAGGACGAAATGGCATTGTTGCTTTCGACAAGCCAGCGTTGTGCTCCGCCATTCTTCTTCTCACATCGTTGCTAACACCGACATAATAGCGACCATTTTCATTACGCAACATATACACATACTGTGCCTTCATAAGCCACCTCGCGGGATCGAACCGCGGACCCCCGCTTTACGAAAGCGGTGCTCTACCAACTGAGCTAAGGTGGCAAGCCGTTGCCCGGGATTGAACCGGGGACCTCGTCATTACCAATGACGTGCTCTGCCAACTGAGCTACAACGGCACAGAGCAAATGTACTATAAAAACTGTCGTTTTTCAATTCCCTGAAATAAAATCTGAGACGCTCTGGAGCGTTGACGCGCCGCTTCCAAGCGCGGTTTTGCCTTTTTGCAAACCTGCCGCAAACTCTGCGCTACCCTGCTCGTCTATATACGCTATCGCGTTGCGAAGTTGCTTCGCGGCTTCCAGAAAATCGCCGAGCGCTTTCTGCAAATCATCAACGCGAGAAGCGTAGTTTGACGGCGTACGATTGTTTCGCAAATCGCCCACTTTATTTTTCGCCTCTTCAAATAAAATCTTCCCTTGGCTTATGTACACGAGCGCTGTTACATCTCGCTTTGCCTGTATTTCTACCACGGTGTTATCTAGTTGCTCCTTTCCTTTCTGCGTGAGATCGCGGTATGTCTTAAATTCATTAAAAAACTTTTGTTTCGCTTCCTTCTCCACTTGCGCCGTTAGTTCCGCCTTTGTTTCGTCCGCGCGGCGCTGTACCTCTGCAAATTCTCGATTGCGCGTAGAAAGTTCTTTTTCTTTCTGCGACAAAGCGTTTTGAAGCGCCGAGCCCTTGTTCTCGGCTTGCGCGCGCTTTTCTTTTTCGCTCGTCGCCGTGCCTTTCAACTCTTCAAGCGCCACGGCCGCCTCGTGCCGCTCGCCCGCCGCGTACGCCTCTGCCTGTTCGTATAGTTGCAGTGCTTCCGTGTGCCGCGCGAAAGAAGCGTTGCGAACCGCTTCGCTATCGCTAAGTAGTGCGCGCACGGCAGCCCACTCCGTGCGCTCCGCTGCGCGGAGCGCACGGTTTAGATCTTCTTCCGCGGCAATCATCCTCTGTGCTGTCGCAAAATTACCTTTCTCACCCGCCGCCTCGTCCGGAGATGCTTTGCGCAACGAGTCGTATGCGGCAATGGCGGCGATATATTCACCCGATTGGAGTTTCGCGCCAATCGTATCTTTGAGCGACTTTACCGAGTACACGCGCGCAACTTCATACACACCTCCAGCCGCCACTCCCGCGGCAACGATAAACCCCGCCACCTTCAAGGCAAACGCCGTGCTCCACATAATACCTTTTATTATACACCAAAAGAGTGATTTAATTTTACCTCTTCGCCGCTTCAAACAAAGCGGTGTCTGTTTGAAAATATCCGAACGGAACTCTCTGGGCTCGGCGGGCGGAATTCCCCCCACACCCCCCTTCCGCCCGCCTCGCCTTGAACCGGAGCGGAAAGGACGATTTCAAGTTTTTCTTTGGTGGCACTAAAAGATTTTCAACAGAAAATCTTTTATCCAAATCGCATTTCGCCAAGCGAGGGAATAATCTACGGAGAGCACGCCAAGCAAAGTGATTATGACAGAAATAAACTTGTGTTTCCAGATTAGCTTTGCAAATTCCCATATCCACCAAAACGGATTCGTCATATGCCAATAATTTGTGCTTGGCGTTGCTTGTGGCACTTCTTTTTTAGGTGGTTGTAATGCCTCTGCAAATTCGTTTTCGGTCAATCCGTTCAATTTTCCGGTGATGTAGTTTAAATCCTGAAGCGCTGCATCCGTAGACGGCCCCACACGAAGTAAAATATCGCTGGAAAAAGCATTACTGTATACCGGGTATACTTGCGGGTTGACCCCATCACTCATGCGTGGATTATTTCCGAATTTCGCAATATATTTTTCCAATCTGCCATGTTCAGCATTTAACTCTGCCCGCATTTGAGAAATTTGCCGTCCGTTTCTTACAATTTCCGGCATAACACTATCACGAGATTCCGACATCAAATCTCGGTACGCCTGTACTCTTGTGCGAAATTCGGAAATTGCAGTTTTAAGTTCGGCTAGTGTCATAGGGTTTACTCATTAAAAGCATTTCCCTTTCCTAAATTACATCGGGAACATTTTGTCTCCAAATTTTCCGGAACAGTTTCGCCACCTTTTGACCAAGGATTGATGTGGTCAACATGTAGCTCAACATCTCTTTCTTTTATTGGGCTACGACCACATTTTTTGCAGGTAAATCCATCTCTCATCAATATCCTAAATCTCAATCTCTCCGATATTTCTCTTTTTGTTTTATGCTTAAATATTTTCCCTGAAACATTATCAATAGATGATGTTTCATCAGAATAATTACCAACACCACTTTCTTCATCTTCTTTATCCGCGTTGATATAAGCCACGAATTTTTCAAGTGCTTTTCGCCAAGTGCCAAAACGGTTCTCATAAGTTCCAGCACTATATCGTGAGAGTGACTTTTGAATCTCGTGGTATCTCGGCTGTCTACCGAGTTTTGTCCAAACCTCTTCCAAATTTCTGAACAAATCTTCTTCCGGAATATTCGCAGGTGTTCGAGTTTTTTGTAAGCCAGCTTTTTCTAATGCTTTGAACCAAGTACCAAATCTTCGAAGATATGTTGAGCTACTATATTTTCCGTTTAAATTATATTCTTCGTGGGTAACGGAGATTTTATTTAACTTTTTGGCAACCGCAACCAAATCTTCGATAAGAAGATCATCAGAGACATTTCTGGCGTAGTTGTCGAGTTCAAATTTCATAATTATTTCAATAAATCTTCAACGGAAACGCCGAGGGCTTTGGCAATCTTGGCGACCATTTGAACGCCGGGCTTTGTTACAAAATCGCCCTCAATCTTAGCGAGGGTAGAATATTTCAACTCAGCTTTCCGTGCCAAGTCATCTTGGCTTAAACCTTGCTTAGTTCTTAATCGCTTTATGTTTTCTCCAATAGTTGCCATAGTATCCAAATTTTGATAGTATAAAAATATGCTATACTTTTATTGTAAGATTATGATAACAAATTTTATGATTTTATTCAAGAAAAGCCCGCTTCTGGCCTTCATAAAGTTTGAGCCGACATTTTTGACAGGTTCTTTGGCAGTTTGCGCCTCGCTTAGCGAGGCGACGATTTCAAGTTTTTCTTTGACGGCAAATTCTTTCAATTCAGAAAGTTGGGATTCAAGAGACATCACTTGTCGTTCTTCACTATCCGTAGATTTCCTTGTGTAGATAAAATATTTCATAGGATTTAGAAAAGCCCGCTTCTGGCCTTACTGAATTCAAAACGGCT
>CAYIUC010000012.1:0-15568 GCA_964366535.1 uncultured Candidatus Saccharibacteria bacterium
GTTTCCCTGTGTCGAGGAGATAAATCACCCGACCGCCGTCCACCGAATTGCGGGCAAGTCTATCAGGATGCCATGCGAGAATGTTTCCGCCGAATTTCTCGATGTCATTCAATAACTTGTTAAATATAGGACGACCTGGAACTTTGGCAGATTGTTTTTCCACTAATTCGGCGGAAATTTCAATCGCTTCTCGCTTGGCATACTCCCGCAATTCGGTGAGTTGCGCTTCGATAGATAACACTTGCTTGTCCTCGACATCAGTGGACTTGCGAGCATACAAAAAGAATTTTTGCATAATATTTTTTTAAAAGCAGAAATGGTTGTACTAGGCGCACAATCCCAACAATAAAGTTAAAATTGTTCTAGCACAACCATTTCTGCTAACTTTACTTAATAATAATTGTGCGCAAAGTTATTATACTACTTTTGGAAAAAAGGCAAAAATTCTTTTTGTATTTTCGGACAAAGCAAATTCCTTGCTTCTGATTTCGAACCTCCTCCTTGGCGAAAAAACAGTGCGCGCAAGCGCACCAAAAATTCTGAATTCATTGGGGGAATTCGGCGGGAATCCTTGGGACGCGCTTCGCGCGTCCCGCATTTCTGCTTCTCAAAAACCGTCTAGTTCTCTTTTGGTGCGCCCGCCAAGATTCGAACTTGGAACAAATGCTTCGAAGGCATTTATGATATCCGTTTCACCACGGGCGCAGTGGTTATCAAATAATATGCATATAGTAGCGCAAAAAAGGACTTTTGTATTCTCGCTATATTTGCTACTATGCAACAGACGCGGGCGTAGTTTAGTGGCAGAACATCTGGTTGCCAATCAGATAGTGGGAGTTCGATTCTCCCCGCCCGCATTTTGTAGCATAAACGACAAAACTGGGGATAAGTAGGGGGATATGTGTATAAACGACAAATGGTGAAAAATGAATGTCTTTGAGAATGCGTTGATAAATAAGGGTTTTTAATAAAAGACATGGAAAGAGGCAAAAAAGGACACTTGCGCGTTGGTAAGGTGGGGGAAGAGGTGGCGGCTAAATATCTCGTGCAAAACGGTTTTGAGATAAAAGACCAAAATTATTCTAAAAAGTGGGGGGAACTGGATATTGTAGCGGAAAAGGCCGGAAAGATTCATTTCGTGGAAGTGAAGACGGTTTCATGGGACAGCATGGAGGGGGAGAGTGGCGAACGGATGGGTAAATACCGCCCAGAAGACAATATGCACCCGCAGAAACTAGCGCGCCTTGCGCGCGTTACCGAAAGTTACCTCGGAAGCAAGCGTCGAATGCATGGGAAGGAGTGGCAATTTGATGTAGCGGCGGTGTTTCTGGATATGGAACGCCGCGAAGCGCGTGTCAAAATGCTGTGGGACCTCATTCTGCCCGCTAGGTAGTTCGTATATTAACGATTTCCGCTTAACCGCTTCGCTTCCGCCCACGCAAGCTCGTAAATCTTTTTCATCGCATCCGCTATCTCGGCGCTTTCAATAATCACGCCTAGTTTTTCTTTCCACGAGGCGATCATCACTTTGTTGTCGTAGATATTGATTTCGGGCGAGAAGTAATACTGCTCGGGCGGCACAAAAGCAATCTCTCGCTTTTCCTCCGCATCGCGACTCGCGCGTTCCTCGCTGGTCGGTGTTTTTGGTACAATGGCTCGAATCGCGATTCCTTTTTCAGCGCGGCGTTTATAGTAAGCAGGGAAGTAATTTGGAAGCCCTTTGTGCATCTCGTCTGCATTTGCATACGCTCGAATTGGCTCGCGCGATGTAAGCGTATCTTCGTATGCCTTCTTCATCCCGTCCGTACCCTCGTAAAACTTAATGCGCGGGCGGTTTTGCGTGGTTGCAACGGCGCGCAGTTCCGGCAGAAGCGTTTCTGCCTTCCCGATGCGCCCTTGCGCCGCCTCTGCCTCCTGCTTCAAATATGCAAGCACCGCGTCCGGCGGCTCGGCGCCGTATTCCGACTTCGGCTCTTTGCCCGACACATTCACGAGCCCTTTGTTCGCGAGCGAGTCCAAAATGTCGTACCCCGTGGTGCGGTTTATGCCGGCTTTGCGCCCAATCTGCGCCACAGTGCCACGCCCGAGCTCCAAAAGCGCGATATACACACTCGCTTCTTTTTCCCCAAGCCCCAGCCCCTGCAAGGTGAGTGTAAGTTGCTCGTTTTTCATATGGTTCACAGTATACACCCCCAATCAATTCTGTGTCAAACTCTTTCCACAGAAATATGGTGGTAATCAAGAGTATATTGCCGTATATGGCTTTATCGCTTTGTTCAATGACGAAAAGCATTGACAATACAACCCGCCTATGCTATACTTAACAACGGAAAGATACGAACAAGTTCTTTGAGAACCTGCTTGCGAATGGTTACGGCCAAAAGGTCTTGAGAACGAGATTTTCTGGCCGTAACTATAACAATCAACAAAAAAGAAAGAAAGATTATGTACAATCAAGAAGCTATTAACACGACATGGATTAAAAAGGAACTTCCAATCTGGAAGACAGTTGTAGTCGATCAGGTAGAAATTGACCTAGTGAAAGTAACGCTATCGGATATCGGACTGCAGTGGAAGTATTCCTATCGGAGTTCAAAATACCTGTGGCATGACAAAACGAGTTCAAGTGATGTCGCGTGTCGAGGTTATGAACTTGGATTGTTGTATGTGCGAATCGAAGTTCTTCACGCTCTGAAAAAGGAAGTTGGTGAGATGGATGTGCACAATACCGAATTCATACTAGGTGCATACCAACAGTCATTCATTAGCAAGAATGAAGCAACAGGCGGGTTTGATGTGGACATGCTTCATATGATTGGAAGTCTTCACGATGCATGTCCAACGACAGGGTATGTATTTATGAGTTAAGCGCCATTTCGTGTTGCTACTTTCCCCCGCCGTTTGCTCAAAAAGAGAGCGACGGCGGTTTTCTTTTGTGTGAGTGAAATACCGCGATGCCGTCTCATGAGTTCGGCAATGCCGGCATTGATACCACCCTCCACATGATTGGTGGTGCGAGGAAGGCCGGGCATCGTGCAGTAGGTAAAGAGTTCGGGAATACTTCGTCGAACGAGAGATGCCGCCTGTGCCAGCTTGCGATGCGTGAGCCACGACGAGCGACCGTCAAGGCTCACGGTGCGCTCGGCAAGAAACGAGCGATAGTGCTCATACCAACGGAGAAACATGACAGTCCACTGGCGCGCCTCTTCGTCGCTCCAGATTCGTGTGAGCGAAACCACGATCGTTCGCAGTTGTTTCCCCGCTACGGTCTTCGGTCGGCGGGTAATCCAGGCGCAGGCGAGTCGGATGAGGTGGAACACACAGCGTTGGGCTGACACCTCGGGAAATCGCTCGCGCACGGCTTTCTTGAGCCCTTTCTGGGCATCAGAGACGATGCCGCGCGGGGTATCGGCGATGCGCGAAAGAAACGAATGCCATGCTGTATAGTTTTCGCGTTCAGCAAACGCCCACGCAATACCGCCATCATCGGGTGTACGGGCAATGAGCGCGACGAGCGAGGACGAGAGTTCGGTTGCATCTAGCACAAGCGCTTTGTCTGCGACCGAGAGGAGTGGTGAGGGCGGTGCAGAAACTTCAGTCTCCCGCAAGGCACGAGATGCCGTCCGGCGACTGACCCGCCACCGCCGACAGTGCGCAGAGAGATTCTCCATATGCAGGAGCCATGCGCTTTTCCGCCGTCGCCACAACCGCTCCCAATTGTCCGTGCGCGTACGAACGCCGCTCACCTTGCACCGATGGCATCGCCACCGCTGCCTTCCACGCTCCGTAAACCCGAACCGCACCATCCTTTCCACGCATACCACACAGCGTTTTTTTTGGTTGATTAGTGTGCATAGACGCTAATGGTACCGCAGTGCAAAAGAAAAACGGCTCAACGGAGCCGTTTTTGTGTCTTTTGCGCCCGCCTTTAACAACACGGAGTGGCGCTTATCTCGTATTTATAAAACCCCGCAAGCAGGGACGGCAGTAAACCTGCCACACGCTTTGGAGAAAGCGCTATGTAAACTCCAACCCCGCACGAGAAATCGCGCGGGGTTTTAATTTCATCACTCTACCGGTAAATATCTTTGCGGTGTTTAACGCGCAAGAGGAGTACTTCGCGTGGAGTAAGAAATTTGAAGATAACCCGCCAGTCGCGCGTAATGCGAAAAGCAAAAAGCCCGCGAAGGGGTTCAGAGAGCGGCTTGGTATGGAGCCGAGAATCAAACGGATTTTCTTTGAAGCATACGAGCAGGCGGGCTAACTTGTTTTGTATTTCGTGCGGGAGCAATCGCGCGTCTTTTTCAATGTGCGCACTTTCAAAAATGCGTATCATGAAACCGCGTGCCGCGTGCGCCGCAAAAATTCTCCCGCGCCCAAAAACTCTCGATGAACTGTGGTGTGTGCCGAGACACGCAGCATATTTTCTACAAAATCCGGCCGGTAATCGCCCTCGGAATCTCGTCCTTTAGTGCCTATGAAAAACGAACGAAGCAGAGACACTTCGTTAGCGAGCGTTTTGAGCGTCGGGGTTTTTTGCTCAAGTGTTTTCATACGCATAGTATAACACCGCGTTGGTTTTTGTGAAAGTAAGTAAATATTTCCTCGGCATGTGCTATGATGCGCGAAGGCGGGGCGTAGTATAGTGGCAGTATACATGCTTTGGGAGCGTACGGTCCGGGTTCGATTCCCGGCGCCCCGATGATAAAAAAAGCATCGCGACAGTTGTCGAGATGCTTGTGAGTTCGCTAAAGCGGCAAGAGAAGTTGCCTCCTCGGTCGCCAAGCGAAGAATATTTCTCTGCCGTCTGTTTCGCGTTCACGGTAACCATCTTGGCGAAATAGCTTTTTCCCGATGGTGCACTCAAAGATGTGCCGGTTATACTGTGCGTAAATCCCCGGCCATTTTTCGGATGGTACTGGGTCTCTCCGTTCTATACCGAGACACTCCGACAACTGGTAGAGCGCTGGGTTACAGAAGTTGAGTTCTTCATCCAGACCGCGCATCGCACCATCGCGCGGCGCTTCGCCGCGCTTTAGCGTTTCCGCGATTCCATTGAAGTTCTCGCGGCGCAACACCGCACCGTCCGGAGATACCTGACGGTCTTCGTACAACTCAATCCACTTTTTCTTGAGTTGATAAATGACCACAACAATCGCGGCGTGTACTTCCACGATTAGATCGCAGTTATCGCCATCACGAAGAAAGAACTGATCTTTGTTCGCGTATCGCAGGAAGTCCTCAAGGGATCGGTTTTTTCCCGTACCCCATTTCTGGAGCGGGACGCGGTGCCGTTTCAAGACATCTAGTATCTGTTCATTTTCAACGGTTAGGGTGTTCATCGCCCCTCCTTTCTATGTTTTCGTCTATACTATTTGTACTCCTTACTTCAGTTTTCCGCAAGGATGCCCTGTCGCTTAAGAAAGGCCTTGTGATACACTAAATGCAAAATGAAAAACACCGAGACCGTAATCAAACAGTTAGAAACCTTAAAGAAATTTAGCGGCAAGCCGATGCGGCTTGCCTCGGAAGGGTGGCGCGAAGAGTGGCAGACGCTCCTTGCGATTATTATGTCCGCGCGCACGCGTGATGAGACGACAATCATAGTAGGGGAGAAGCTCTTTGCGAAATACCCGACCATTGCCGCGCTCGCTTCTGCTCGCGCGGCCGATGTTGCAGAAGTAATTCGCCCAGTCAATTTTTATAAAAACAAAACAAAAAACATTATCGGTGCCGCCAGAATGCTCCTTGAGCGTTTTAGTGGCGGCGTGTCGCACGATATTGAAAGACTTGTAACGATTCCGGGCGTTGGGCGCAAAACCGCCAATGTGTTCCTCGCCGAGTTTGGGCACGACTCTATCGGCGTAGACACGCATGTCGCATATATTTCTCAAAAACTCGGTTGGACGGCGCACAAAGACCCCGCTAAAACTGAAAAAGATCTAGAAGCGCTCTTCCCGCAAAAGTACTGGCGCGCGGTAAACAGCACCTGTGTCCGCTTCGGCAAATCACACACGAGCCGCCGCGAGAAAGACGCGTTGCTTGAGGAAATAAAAGCGATCTTTTGCGCCCGTTGAGCCGATGACAATATGTGCTAGCCGCGCGTGAACAGATAAAAAAAGACCGCGTTTCTCCTTCCTTTTGTTTGCAAAGAATAATTTTCTCTATGAACCGACGAATTGCTTCTTCGGTTCAAAAAAGAAGGGAATGTTTGTAGGGCACATTCCCGAAAGCCGATTGAACTTTCATCCCAGTCGCATCGCGTCCAGGATTTCATCAATATCGTGGTCGGTGACCCACACACCGCTCCCGTCGCAGAGTTGAGAATATGGAACATATTTCCTTACATCCCCGCCAATGCTGATAAACTCTTCGAGGGCGCATCGCCAAGTTGAAAGAAACCAACTCGCTCCAATTCCTTAGCAGATTGGAGTATACTCAAGGCGCACGGTGTGCGTCTTTTCTTATGAAGAATTTTACTAGAACTATAGAAAACTTCACTTGCGAGCACTGTGGTGCGAATGTGGTTGGTAACGGCTACACGAACCACTGCCCCGCATGCCTCTGGAGCAAGCATGTGGATGTAACCCCTGGCGACCGCGCCGAAGGGTGCGGCGGGCTTATGGAGCCCGTAGGCGTTGAAACAAAAGCGGGCGTGCACACCCTCACTCACCGCTGTACTCCCTGCGGCTTTTCTCGTCGGCAAACCGCGAGCACAGAAGATAATTTTGATAAGATTGTCGCATTGTCCGCACGCGCTTAGTTGACAGGACATATCCATTGTATATACTTTGGATATATGAAAACAATGCTTAATATAAAAGCAGACCGCGAGGTGAAGGTGAAGGCGCAAAAGGTGGCGAAAAAGCTCGGACTTCCTCTTTCAGTAATTATCAATCGCTATTTGCGTGAGTTTATCCGCACGGAGGCCGTGCTCTTCTCGCTCCGCGATTCTTTGCCGCTAGGTACGCCAGAAGGGGAACTTAAGCCATCCGTTAAACGCCGACTTGCATGGATACATCGAGAGATTGTTTCTAGGAAGAATGTATCACCCGCTTTTCATTCTGCGCAAGAAATGGACGCGTATCTTGATACGCTATTATGATTCTCTATACCAACCGTTCATTTGATAAGCAGTTTGCAAAACTCTCCCCAAAACTACGGGAGAGATTTAAAGAAAGGCGCAATCTGTTTTTAGACAGTCCGTTTCATCCGCTACTCAACAACCATGCCCTTTCTGGTGAACGGCTTGGACAATGGAGCATTAATATCACCGGCGACTGGCGGGCGTTGTATGAATTCTTTGACGAGTACTCTGTCATCTTCGTTGAGATAAACACGCACAGCAATTTATACCGGTAGTTTATATTTCGTTTTTATAAATCGCATCCGTAAGTTGTGTGCGGAGCGCGGGAGCAATGTCGCGGGAGAATTGTGAAAGAAGTGGAGCAAGGTCGGCGTTTTTAAGCGAGAACAAAGAGAAGCCGGCTTCTTCTGCAAACGCGCGGGCAATGTAGTCGGTTGTTAAAGCGCGCACATCGCGTTCGTCTGTATTGCCCTCTACAATTGCTGTCGTTATAAGCCCCGCCACTTCGCCCGAGCCGGTAACTAACGCGCCCCCCGATGCACCCTTCTGCGCAAGTAGGTTGCCGCCAAGTCCTACTAAGTCCAGCGCTTCTCCTTCAAATGAATAGCGCGATTGTATTGTTGCAAAAGAAGAAACACTCCAGAGCTCGCGCTGTACCGCAATACCGCCCAGGAATCCCGCGGGGTAGCCGGAGGCGAGGAATGCGTCCTGTGTGTCTGGAGCAATCTGCGATTTTTGTAGCGGAACAAAAGGGAATGAGGAGGGAAGTGCCGCGTTTGGATTGGTCATTCCGGTAACTACTAATAGCGCATAGTCGTACTCGCCGCGCTCGCGCGCGTTTTCTTCCAGAATATTTTTTGCACTGTCGGCAATCCACCGTGGCGAGATGAATAGTGGAACAGCGCGGTAACGATTGACGGCGGGGGAGCCTGTGCGGATAACGCAATCAAGCAAGTCGGATTTTTCGCCACCTTCAGTTAAGAGTAGATACTGCGCCACATGGGCGTTGGTCAAAATAACTCCGCGCGAGTCTATAAAAACCCCGCTTCCAGATAGCGGCTGGAATATGTCGCCGTTTTTCGCCGTGCATAGAATATTGACTAGCGCCGCGCGGGTTTGCTCGTTTACTTTGTCCCAGTTTGGAGAAGTTGGAGGCGGCACTGGTATTGGCGCAGGTATGGAAAATATCGGTTTGTCGACGGATACTGATGTTTCTTCGGGAGCGGATATTGGAATCTCTTTTGGTGTTGTCGTGGCAATTGGAATTTCCGATGTCGTCGTGCTTATGTTCTCAAGAACATCAGCATATGCAGGATTTTGTTCTGCTTGGATTTGCGGCGCGGGCGTGCGCTCATCAAAGTTTTGTACGACAAGCGCGCCCGCTGTGGCGAGAAACGCAAGAAGCATGAGCGCCAAAAATTTTCCAAAAAGAGTCATATAGGATACATAATACACGAAACGAAACGCATTTTTAAAATGTCTGGAGCGAGTGGTCGCATTGCAGCGACCCGAGCGTTACCGAGGACTTTTAAAAATGCGTTTCGTGAAGTGCTGCAGTTTCATTCTAGCAAAGAATTTGCTACGCTTTCACTGACGCGGGATTAGTTTAGTGGCAAAACGACAGTTTTCCAAACTGTAGTTGCCGGTTCGATTCCGGCATCCCGCATAATGCTAAACCCGCCCCGCATACTGCGGGGCGGGTTTAGCATTTCCTGCATCTTGCTTCCCGAATCTACTTCACCGCATCCTTCAACCCCTTCGCCGCGCGGAACTTCGGCACTTTTGTTGCCGCTACCTGCACCGTTTCGCCTGTGCGCGGGTTGCGCGCCGCTCTAGCCGCGCGATCCTTCACAGAGAAGATGCCGAGGCCCGCGATGGAGACCTCCTCGCCCTTCTTCAAGGAGCCGATGATTGCCTCAATAACCGCATCTACCACCTGCTCCGCCTGCACCTTGGTCGTGCCGAGGACTCCGTGCACTGCGTCTGCAATTCCTGATTTGTTCATACAAAAAAGATAAAGCTAATAATGTATGTAAACGACCAGTCCATTATCGCCCATAGGGGGTATTTTGCAAGGACTTATGAGAAATCCACCCCCTTGAATTCCCCCTCCTTTATAAAGGAGGGGGTAGGGAGAGGATTTAATAGTTCACAATTGGAAAATATGGCTCAACAGAGCCATTTTGCGCGATTTCGCTTGACAGAGCCATACCGAGTATGCTATACTGGAGAGTAGGAGAATATGGTTCTTTGAGATGGATTCTTCACAGCGTTGAGGGCGGGGGGTTAATAATTTTTTACTAAAACTAACCCTGCTCTCGCCGCTGTGTAGAAGAAAACAAACAACAAATAAGGAAAAACAATGAACGCGAAAAATATGCTTAGAGAGTTTGCGACCAGAAATGTGAATTGCACAGAGCCAGTCAAGATATTGACTGGATTGGTCATCTTAGCCGTAAATGATACGGCTGAGGTAACCAAAGACCAAGATGAGGTGATGAAAATGGCGATCTTCGCATCCGTAGATGAAAATATCGCAATTCCCATCGCGGCGTGTCAAATCGCCACCTACATCAACTCATGCCGGTAGGGTTCTCATGAACCCAAACTCCCGTCAGCAATGGCGGGGGTTTTTGTTTGGGAGAGTAGAAGCGAGGAAGTACCTTTGCCGAGACGGCGAGGAGCCGAGCGGCCATGGAGTCCCGCGAAGCGGGACGAGCGAGGCGAGCGGATAAGGCAAAATTCCTCGGAGGGGAATTTTGCCGGTCTCGGCAGAGGTAGCTTCCGAGCGTCTGTTACCTCGCGTATTCCACCACCCTGTTCTCACGAATCACCGTTACTTTAATCTCGCCGGGGTATTTGAGTTCTTCTTCAATTTTCTTTGCAGTATCTTTGGCAATATTTTTCGCTTCTAGGTCAGAAACCTCGCCGGACTTTACGAATATGCGAATCTCGCGCCCTGCTTGCAAGGCGTACGCCTTTTCTATACCTGGGAACGAAGTCGCAATGCGCTCCAAGTCCTCCAGCCGTTTCAAGTAATTCTCTACCGTATCGCGCCGCGCGCCAGGCCGACTGCCCGATATCGCATCCGCGACCTGCACGATCACCGACTCCGGCGTTTCAAACGGGTACTCGCCGTGGTGCGCTTGCATCGCCTTCACTACTTGCTCGTCTACTCCGAACTTTTGCAAAATGCGCCGCCCTATTTCCACATGCGTGCCTTGCACTTCGTGGTCCATCGCCTTCCCAATGTCGTGTAGGAGCGCTCCGGCTTTTGCTACGGCAACATTTACGCCCAGCTCTGTAGCAATCATTCCCGCAATGTGCGCCATTTCTATGGAGTGGTGCAAAACATTTTGCCCGTAACTGGTGCGGAAATGCAGACGACCCAAAATAGCCACTACTTGCGGAGGGAGGTTTATCACGCCGCACTCAAACGCCGCTTGCGTGCCGCGCTCCTTTGTAATTTTATTTATCTCCTGCTCGGCTTTCTCTACCATCTGCTCAATCTTCGCGGGTTGTATACGCCCATCTACTATCAAGTTTTCCAATGCAACTCGCGCGATTTGCCGCCTTATAGGGTTGAACGAGGAAATGGTAATTGCGCCGGGCGTGTCGTCTACAATCACTTCCACGCCAGTCGCGCGCTCAAACGCCTTGATGTTGCGCCCCTCTTTGCCGATAATCTTACCCTTCACTTCGTCGGACGGAATGGAGACGGTGGTCGTCAATGAGTCCGCCGCTATGGAAGTGCCCAAACGCTGAATGGATGTGGTGAGAATTTCTTGCGCGCGCCGTTCCAGTTTTTCTTCCCCCGTCTGTTCCAATTTCTGCATACGCACTAGCAAATCCTCCTCGCACTTCTTCTCTACCAGAGCGACAATCTCTTGCTTGGCTTCGTCTTCCGACAGGCGCGCCGTCTTCTCAAGCGCGGCGCGCTTCTCCGCTTCCAGCGCGTCTGCGCGTTCTTTGATTTTTCTTACTTCAACTATTTTACCCTTGAGTTCTTCGGCGTCTTTATCCAAATCCCCCTGGCGCTTGTCCAGCGTATCTTCGCGCTTTACGAGCCGTTCTTCGCTTTTCTTGAGCGCGTCTTCGCGCTCTTTTGCCTCGGTGCGCGCTTCTTTCAGCAAATGCGCCGCTTCTTCTTGCGCGCGCAGTAGCGTTTTCTTTGATTCTTCTTGCGCCGCAAACTCCATCTGCTTAAGCCGAAGCTCCATAGAACCCTTCTTGCCGAGCGAGATGAGGAAGCGCAGGTACGCTCCAAGCCCGACTCCGAGAAGCCCCGAAGCCGCGGCGAGCGCTAGCACTAGTTTTAATGACATGGGTGGCGTCCCTAAAGTTTATCGGGAACAAGAACCACCCCGTATAATGGGCGTTTTATCGCTTTCTGTATTCTGTAGATAGCAGATGCATTGTTGCGCTCATATAATCGGGGCACTTCACAAACCCGTTTCACCCCCGGACGAAATAAGAATTCCAAATAAAATAAAAACAAAAGTCCAATCTAAATAACTCTGACCCTTGCATCATACTACAACCAGCGCTTTTGCGCAAAGATTACAAATAAATTTTTTTCCTACAGCACCTTATCTATAATGCCGTAGTTTTTCGCTTCTTCGGCAGACATATAGTAGTCGCGGTCTACATCTTTCTCTACCTGCGCCACTGGTTTACCGGTGTTTTCGGAAATGATGCGGTTCAGTTTTTCGCGGATTTTGAGAATCTGTTTCGCGGTAATTTCAATATCCGCCGCTTGCCCCTGCGCGCCGCCGAGCGGCTGGTGAATCATAATCTCGGCGTTTGGTAGCGCGTACCGCTTGCCCTTCGCGCCCGACGACAATACTATCGCTCCACCAGATGCCGCGAGCCCGACGCATACGGTTGAGACATCATTTTTAATGTGTTTCATTGTGTCTATAATGGCGAGGGTTGCTGTGACCGCGCCTCCTGGTGAGTTTACATATAGCGAGATATCTTTCTTCGGGTCTTCGGATTGCAAAAACAAAAGTTGCGCGATTATGATGTTTGCGGTTTGGTCTTCTATTGGGCTGCCTAAGAAAATAATATTATCTTTGAGAAGGCGCGAGTAGATGTCGTACGCGCGCTCGCCTCCGGCGGTCTTCTCAATAACGGTGGGTATTAAAATAGACATAGATAATACGAACTACGAATATACGAACACTATAACAAAAAAACACCCCGTATGCACGGAGTGTTTTTTACAAAACGCCGAAGGATTATTGTATTGCGTTTAGGTCGTCGTCTAGGTTTACCGGAGGGAGCGCGTTCAAGTCCGCCTCAATGTCGGATACTTCTTCCGCAGGTACATCCGCGCCGTTTACAGCCGCTGATTCGTCAAAGTTTATCTCTTCTTCCGTCTGAAGCTTGCCGCCCCAGAAGTAGAGAGCGCCCAATACGAGAATCAAAATAACGATAATTGAGCCGATGAGCGCGCCCACCCCGCCTTTCTTCGGTTCTCCCATCGGCATTGCATTTTGTGGTTCCATTTTTTTACAAAATAATTTATAAATAACATTTGATTATTGCGGTTTTGCCGCATTTCTCCCTGGTTTCAATGCGCTTACCGCATCTGCTAGCGCCGCGCGCGCTGCCTTTAGTTTCGCTTCCGCCGCACGCGCCGCCATAGTAACTGCGGTAATGGATTCGCGCGTTGCGGTCTCTGCCGTCGCTTGCGCTTTCGCCTTCACTTCTTCAATCGCTGTTTTTGCTTCTGCAATTTTTGCCTTCGCGGTTGCGACAAATGAAGATGACTTAGTTGCGTCGCCGCCTTCCGTGGTAACTTTTGCTATACGAGATTCTACTCGCGCCAGAAGCACTTCAAAGCTTTGCACTTGCGCCTCAAGTTTTCGCACGGCACCTTGCAGCCGTTCTTTCTTTACCGCTTCCAGTTTATCTTTTTTGTCGGCACGGATCGTGTAGAGTTTTTCTTTAATTTCTTTGCGCTCTTCTTTAACTTCTTTTTTTACTTCCTTCGCTTGTCCGCGCAATTTCTGCAAGAAAGAGCGGGTATCTTTCGCCGGTGCGGCGGCAGTATCGGCGGGTGTCGCTACCGGAGCCGCCGCATCTTGCGCGAACGCAACGCCCGCCATCAATAAGAGCCCTGCGACAACTGCTACTTGGAGCGGCATTAGGGTTCGTGTCGTAGACATACGATTATTAAAAATTAAAAATAATAAATACTAACGCCTGCATTATACACGCACCTCTTTCTTTTTTGCAAGATATAGCTCTTTTGAGCGTATGAATGCGGTGCGCGCTTTGTCTGCGCCTCCGAAGCCTGTTACTTTCACTTCTTTATTTTGTAGTTTTTTGTAGGTGGAGTAGAAGTGTTCCATTTCTTTGAGCGTATGTTTGTTTACATCTTTCAAGTCCTGCACTTCTGCAAAGCGCGGGTCGGAAACGGGGACGCTGATGACTTTGTCGTCTGATTCGCCGTCGTCTATGACGCTCATAATTCCAACTGGCCGCACGCGCACGAGTATGCCAGGCGCGAGCGGGAAGGTGGTAAGCACTATAACATCAAGCGCGTCGCCGTCGTCCCATAGAGTTTGCGGTACAAAACCGTAGTCAAAAGGGAAGTCCTGCGCTGTGTGTGCGGGTCGATCCAAGGCGATGATGCCAGTTTCTTTGTCTATTTCGTATTTGTTCTTTGAGCCCTTGGGAATCTCAATGATTACATTGATTTCCTTTTCTGTGCCCGAAGATAGGTCATGAAGTAAATTCATAGCGTAAGTGTAGCATTATTATGCCGTTTTTTCATCAACAGTACTCGGCGCTTCTGTTGTTTGTGCCTTATCGCCAAGCGATGCAATGTCAATTTTTGCGTTTGTGAGCCGCGCGGCGAGGCGCACATTCTGCCCGCCTCTGCCAATCGCGAGCGATTGCTGGTCGTCTGCAACCACCGCTTTCACATGTCGAGATGCTTCATCTAGCACCTCTACGGATAGAATTTTCGCGGGAGAGAGCGCTTCCGACACAAAGTCCTTTAAGTTCTCCGACCATTGGATAATATCTATTTTCTCGCCGCCAAGCTCCGACATAACGGTAGACACGCGTACGCCGCGCCCGCCTACAAGCGACCCAACAGGGTCTATGTGCGTGTCGTGCGAAGTGACCGCCACTTTAGCGCGCGAGCCCGGCTCGCGCGCGACGGCTTTAATTTCCACAGCGCCCGAGGCGATTTCCGGTGTTTCTTGTTTGAACAGTGCCTTCACAAAGTCCGGCGTTGCGCGCGAAAGCCGAAGTCCAACTCCTCGCGGAGTGTCTTCTACGCGCATAAGGTACGCGCGCACCCGCTCGCCTTGGCGGTAGCGTTCGCCGGGAATCTGCTCCTCGTATGGAAGTATGCCGGTTGCGCGGCCCATGTCTACAAATATTGCTCCGCGGTCTATGCGCTGTACAGTGCCGGATACGATCTCGCCCGCGCGCGTACCGTATTCGCCTAGAACCGACACTTTCTCCGCTTCGCGGATTTTCTGTATCACAACTTGTTTCGCCGTTTGCGCCGCTATACGGCCGAAGTCGCTCTTTGTTTCCAGCGGGAAAACAATTTCGTCTTCCAGATTAGCATCCTTTTTTATTCGGCGGGCGTCTTCTATAAATATATGATGTTCCGCGTTGTAGAAAATGCGTTCGTCATCTGGCGCGCGCTCTACCGCCTCGCCGTCTGCATCTTCTTCGCGTACAATCACCTTGGTGTCGTCCACGACCTCTTTCACTTGGAAAAACTCCACCTCGCCGCTACCGGGGTTAAACTTTGCGCGCACAATCTGCCCTTTTTTGCCGTATTCCTTGCGGTATGCTGTTGCAAGTGCCGACTCAATAGCGTCCACTACTTTCTCGCGCGGCACTCCGCGAGTTTCCTGTAGCTCGGTCAATACCGCGTTGATGGTTTTTAAGTCGAATGTCATATGCTCGGTAATCTATTATTAAAAATAGCCCGCCTTCGTGGGGCGAACTACCGCTCTACTATACATTATTACATATATAATGCAAGGAGTTATCAACACTGCATTAGAGGGTATGCATGGCTGGTGTATACTATATAATAGAGGGGTAGTATGGAAAATGGCGCGGCAAAAACGCTTACGCTCGGATTAGCGCTCATTATTGCTTTAGCGCTCGGCATATTTTTCTTTCGCGGCGGCGCAGGAGAGCAAATGCAGGAGGGTAACGCTAGCGCGCGCGCCGAAGTGTTGCGGCTTGCCGAGCGGGGGAGAGCGCTTGTCGACCAAGACAAGAAGCGGCTTTTCGAGCTTCTTTCTGGCGAGCGATTCCGCGAGTACCGGTTTAGCGACCGCGAGCGCGCGCTTATTCTTAAGGCGATCGGGGGGTAACATTATCAGTATTTTTTTAAAACTATGAATCCAGACCAGATGTCTAGTAAATCTACAGCACCGTCATCGCAGGGTGGGGGGATGAAAACGCTTTGGGCGGTGATTGTTTTAATAGTTGTTG
>CAYIUC010000013.1:0-306 GCA_964366535.1 uncultured Candidatus Saccharibacteria bacterium
CTCGTTTAAAACGGTGTTGGGGGGCGCCCCGCCCCCCCCCCCGCGCCGGGCCCGCCCCCCCCCCCCGCCCCCCCCCCCCCCCCCCGCGGCTTGATTTCCATACAACGCGCTAAAGAAGTTTGCGCGCGAGACGGCATTTGCGAGTCGCCATACTTCCCTACCTCGCACGAGCCACGCGTCTATATAAGAAAAGTCCGTGAGGTGCCCGGCGAGTTTAGCGGGCGCCACGGGGGGCGCGGGGGCGCGCCCGCGAGCCCGCCCCAAGTGGGGGGGGAATATAAATTTACTCTTGGTAGCCGAGCCCGC
>CAYIUC010000013.1:316-10120 GCA_964366535.1 uncultured Candidatus Saccharibacteria bacterium
CCCGCCCTCTCCTGCTAGATTAGTTATATTGGGTGTGGCGGGGGCGGGGTCGGTTGGGGGGCGGCCTCGGGCCGCCCCCCCCCCCCCGCGCCGATACGAGCCCAAGTTCGCGCGTAAATAGAAGTATCGTCTTGCTCGCCTCGCCAGAGGGCGACGACCCTACAACTACTGCTCCCGTATGATAGAGATGGTACATGATATATCACCTACAGTTGCTTTATCTCCATCCGCAACAACCGCAAATTTAATATCTTTTAGAAGCGCGGATTTTTTGAGTTGCACGGCAAACTTTTCTACAAACGCTTTACCGTCTGCGTTTGTGTCTACAGCAAGCGTCGGGCGAGCGGAAATAGTGAGCCCGCGCTTCTTGCGCAAGTCCTGCACCGCACGAAGAAGTTCGCGATAGTCACCTTCTTCTTTCAACTCTGGAGTAAGCGCAGTATCCAGCTCGATCTCGTTCGCAGGTTTTCCGTCAAAGACGATTTCTTTTAGATTCACTTCATCTTTTATCAACTGCAGCAATCCATCGTTGCCTTTTAATTTCTCACTCTTCACCCGCAACTTCCCAAGCGGTTGGCGGATTTTTATATTCGCCTTCGCCCGTTGTTCCAACGCTAATGATACGATATATCGTACTGTAACCATTGTCTCAATTATCTTTGCGTCTTTTTTCATTAAGTGAGCATCGTACCAACCCTCCAAATGCACGCTCTCTTTCTCCCCTCCCGCCACCGCATACATTTCTTCGGCAAGGAAGGGAGTAATCGGCGCAATTATTTTTGAAACAGCGAGGAGCGTCTCTCGTTGTGTGGCTAGGCAGTATTGTTTGTCTTGTTCATTTTCCGATTTCACTCGCTCGCGCGAACGCCGAATATACCATGTAGAGTAGTCCTCCGTAAAAGCACGGATCTCTCGGCACGCCGCTGGCAGATCGTACGCATCCATTGCGCGCGTTACCTCCACCGCTGCCTGCGCGAGGCGAGCACGAAGCCACACATCCAAAACGTGCGCGCTGTCTTCCGCCTTAATTTTGCCGTCGTACTGGTTTTTGTACAACTCAAAGAACGCAATGCAATTGCGCAAAATCCCGACAACGCGATTATGCGCTTCGCGCACGCCGTCATCAGAAAATGCAAGGTCTTCTCCCTGCATAACAACGCTCCCCATAAGATAAAGACGAAACGCATCTGCGCCATATTGGTCCATCAAGACGAGCGGGTCGGTGTAATTGCCTTTTGATTTTGATATTTTCGCTCCGTCTTTGGCGAGTACTGTACCTGTAGACACAACCGCATTAAACGCACGCTTCTTAAAAAGCATAATACCGAGCGCGTGGAGATAGTAGAACCATGTTCGCGTCTGCGCTATATATTCGGCTATAAAGTCCGCGGGCATCTTGCTATCAGTTGCGAAAGGCATAGATGCCGATTCCATCCAACAATCCACCACCTCCGGAATGCGCTCGTACTCTCGCCCACCATCGTCTACGAGTGTAAGCGCGTCAATCCACGGGCGGTGCAAATCAAGCTCATACTCCTCGTTGTGCGGAAACGGCGAGAATGGAAGGGCGCGCGACTCTGCAAGCCCTAACATAACCCGATCTTGAAACTTTCCTAGCGTCTGCCCATCAGCAACATGAGATAGAACCCACAGCGGACTGCCGTGCCCGACAATCAGAATATTTTTACCGCTGTATCGGCGCTCTGTGTCAAACAAAAATTCGCCGACGCGACGACGCACCTCTCCCAAGTCCTGTTCGTTGCGCTCGTGCAATCGTTCGTCTACCACCACAGCATCGTCCGGCAATCCAAGTTCTTTTTGGACAATCGAAGCGGTCTCGCGTGTACGCACAAACGGAGAAGTGAATATAATGTCAATATGCTCTCGTTTGAGATTGCTTGCAGTATTCATAACGCCCTCTTTGCCTTTTTCAGTCAGATGATTTTTCGGGTCTCCATATAAGTCCTCTATGTTTTTCGCATTATCCACAGCTTCGCCATGCCGCATAATAAAATACGCATTGCCCGATTTTTTCACACGCTTTTTAAGTTCTTCAAGCGAGCCGATGACCATCACTCCCTTTCCGCCCTTCTCCTTCCAAATCGGTAGAGGCGTCGCCCAATAGCGATTACGTGAGATATTCCAATCCGGCGCACTTTCAATAATATTTTGGAACCGTCCGTGCTTTAAGTGCTCTGGTACCCATTGTATTTTCTCGTTCTCCTCTAGCATCTTTTTCTTTGCGTCTTGAATTGCGATAAACCACGACACAACCGCATTGTAGATAAGCGGCGTAGCGCATCGGTAGCAGTGCGGATATTCGTGCGTATTATTCGCGCGCGAAAACAAAAGGCCGCGTTTTTCTAAATCGTCTTTAATTTCTTTTTCTGCGTCTTTGACATACTTCCCCATCAAAAACGCTGGCGAGTTTTCGTTGTATTTCGCACTTGCATCAAGTAGTTGGACCGCGGGTAATCCCTCCTTCTGCCCTAGCGCAAAGTCGTCTTCGCCATACATTACCGCTGTGTGCACAATTCCAGTTCCTTCCTCCGTATTCACAAAATCAGCCGCATACACCTTGTATGATTTCTCCGTCCTTAGTGCAGGTACATCAAAAAGCGGTTCGTACGAAAGCCCAACAAGTTTTTTGCCCGTTAGTTCTTCCGCCACTTCGTACTCTTGATTCTTAAATACATCCGCAACTCTGTCTCTAGCGAGCACAAAATGCGTACCTCCAACAGCAACTTTCGCATAAACAACTTTCTCTCCAACCGCCAGCGCCACATTCCCAGGAAGCGTCCATGGGGTTGTCGTCCACGCCAGAAAATATGTCTGCATATTTTCTGGCGTGTCCTGCGAAGCTTTAGCGAAGTAGGACTTACCAGTAATACGAAACTTCACCGTTATCGCCTCTTCGGTGATTGTCTTGTAAGTATTATCCATCGCGATTTCCGCCTTTGCGAGCGGCGTTTCGCAGTGCGGGCAATACATTAGCACTTTCTTACCTTCATACAGTAGCTCTTTCTCGTGTAGTTGTTTGAGCGCCCACCACACGCTTTCCATGTATTCGTTGTCCATCGTCTTGTAGGAATTGCGGAAGTCCACAAACCTCCCCACGCGTTCCACATATTTCTCCCACTCTTTATCAAACTCCAACACACTCGCGCGCGCCGCATTGTTAAATGCGGCAACGCCGACTTTTTCTATATCTTTTTTTGTTTTAAGGCCAAACTGTTTTTCAATCAAACTCTCAATCGGAAGCCCATGACAATCCCACCCGAAGCGGCGCGCAACGCGGAAGCCACGCATCGTCTTGTAGCGCGGTATCACATCTTTAATAACAGAAGAAAGTAGAGAACCTTGGTGCGGCAGCCCAGTCGCAAACGGTGGCCCGTCGTAAAACACAAAATCACCCTGCGGCGCATCTTTCTGTATGGTTTGCTCAAAAATATTCTTTTCTTTCCAGCGTTTTAGTATCGCCTGCTCCCGTTCCGCTACGCTCTTTTTGTTTTGTTTTTCTTCCACCGCGCCATTTTAACACAAAAAACGGCTAATCGTTCGTTTAGCCGTTTTTACCGATAGATCGTGTCGCTCCGAAATCCAATGTTTTGCAGTGTGACCACTGCGCCAGAAACAGAAAAAACAATTCGTATGCCTCCACAGCGGACTCGATACCAATTATCGATACCTTTTAGTTTCCTTATATCCAATCCAATAAAATCACGGGCGAGAACGCGCAGTAAAATTCCTTCCGTCTGAAAGCGGATTTTTGGATGGAGCTTCCGTAAGAATTTCTCAAGTTTTGTTGCCACGGATCGCTTGTAACGCAGTAAGCACTTCCGTTGCGGGAACACCGCCTTTGCGCGCCTTATTGAAATCAAGAAGTGTCTCCCATACCCCATCGTCGCCCCACTCGTCCGACGGTTCTGGTATAACACGAAACACTGGACGCGAGCGGCGCACCACGGTAAACGAGCGCCCGCGCTTTACAGCATTGATATATTTCTCCGTATTCGTACGCAACTCTTTAAGCCCAATGATTGCATTCATATTCAGTAAGTTTATCTTTAGGTAATCCATAAGTCAACAGGAGGCGTGTTTACATCTTTTCCGGAGCGGCTATGCCGAGTAGCCATAGGCCGTTTTTCATAACAATAGAGAACGCTTCGGTGAGCGCGAGGCGGTAGGGTGTATCGTCTCCCGCATCAAGAATGTGTTCCTTTGCGTACCACGAGTTGAATGCGCCAGCGAGCTCAATAAGAAACGATGCGATATAGTGCGGCGCGTATTCGCGGCCCGCGCGCTCTACAATTTCTGGGAAGCGGCAGAGGAGGCGTTCAAGTTGTAAAACACCACCACCCCGCCTCGCAAACTCGGCACCCCCCCTCAGCTGAGTAGGGGATTTTCGTAGCACAGAACAAGCGCGGGCGTAGGAGTATTGCAAGTACGTACCAGAGTCGCCATAAATCGACACCGACTTATCAATGTCAAAAATAATATCGCCGCCGAGAGATGCGTGCAAAATTGAATATTTAATCGCGCCTACCGCCACCTCTTCCGTACCGACTTTTTCTTTCACTGCATCAATTAGCGATTCCGCTGTTACAACGCTTCCAGTCCGCGATGACATTTTTCCAGTAGATAGCCGCAACATTCCGTGCGACAAATGCTTCGTTTTTTTCGCAAGGTCTGGGAAAATCAACGCCATGGCCTTAAGTAGCACCTTGAAATATTCGCTTACTTCGTTGCCTGTAATGATTACGGAAAAATCGTACGGATATTTCTCGTATTTTGTACGCGCGAGCCCAAGCTCTTTCGCCTCGTATGTCGGCAACCCTTTCGCGTTCAGAAACACGCGAGTATGAAGCCCCGATTTTGATTCTGGAAATACTACTGCGCCATCGCTTTGCTCAAACACTCTCCCAAGATTTTCCTCAACAAGTTTCTTGCCCAAAACGCCGGTCTCGCTCTCAAAAAAGTAATAATCAAAATGCGTCCCAAGGATTTTATAAATATCCTCAAAGTACGCCAAACTCGTCTCCTTACCCGCATCGTAGAGTGCATTTACCGATTTGTCTGTCCTATCAAAAATCGCCGTATTCAAGTCGTTCATTTCTGCCTTCGCAGCCGCATCTGTTCCGTATGCTTCAGCACCACGCGCATACGCCTTCCCCCACTCTTCAATTTTGATTTTTGATTTTTGATTTTTGATTTTCTGCATCCCCCATATTGCCTTCGCAACATGAAGCCCGACATCACCTTGGTAGCACGCGCGCTTCACTTCCGCGCCGTGAAAAGAAATGATGCGTGCGATGCTCTCTCCAATCGCATTGCTCATGAGGTGCCCAATATGAAATTCTTTGAACGGGTTCGGGTCGGTAAATTCAACTAGCGTTTTCATTCCCGCACAGTGCGCGTTCTTACCAAAATCGTCTTTCTTCTCCAAAATTTCGTGGATCCCTTTTGCAAAAAACTCCGGCGGGAGATAAAAGTTTACAAAACCACCAACTGCTTCCACGCGCTCGAGGTGCTGGATTTTTTGTAGTACGATATATCGTACTATAACTTCTGCCAGTTCTTTCGGCGGCTTTTTGAGTTCTTTTGCATACCGCAGCGCAACATTTGTAGCGTAATCGCCTCGTTCCATTTCCGCCGGATGTTCCAAAGATACCTCGGGGTTTTTGACCCCGAGTTCCGCAAGCGCGCCCGCGACCGCCTGTTTAATCTTTTCCGTTACCATTACGAAGTATCTTATCAATTTTCCGAGCGATTGACACGAAGTCCTTCTCCTTCTTGCCGCGCGTGGTCTCTGCCGCAGTACCTAGGCGTATGCCCGATGGGTCCACTGGCGGTCGGGCGTCAAAAGGAATTGCGTTTTTGTTCACGATAATTCCCGCCTTTTCCAACCGCTCACTCGCCTCTTTTCCGCCTATGCCTTTTCCTCCAAGCCACACATCTACAAGCACGAGGTGCGAATCAGTGCCGCCAGAAACTACGCGCCAGCCAAGTTTCGAAAGTTCTACCGCGAGTGTTTTTGCATTTTTCACTACCTGTGCCGCATACTTTCTGAATGCTGGCGCACCCGCCTCGCGTAGCGCAACGGCAACTGCCGCAATTTGGTTGAGGTGCGGACCGCCTTGGAGCCCTGGAAACACTGCCTTATCAATCTTCTTCGGGAGCTCGCGCACATCTATTCGTGAAAAAATCATAGCCGCGCGCGGACCGCGCAGTGTCTTATGCACCGTCGTAGTTACGATGTCAGCATATGGAAATGGCGACGGATATGCTCCTCCGGCTACTAGCCCAGCGATATGCGACATATCTACCATCAAGAGTACTCCAGCAGCGTCCGCAATCTCACGAAACTTTTTCCAATCAATCGCGCGCGGGTACGCAGTAAAACCCGCCACCACGATGGCGGGTTTATCGCGGAGGGCAATTTCTTTAAGTGCGACATAGTTGAGTGTCTCTGTTTTTTGGTCTACGCCGTACGGCACCTGTATCCAAAATTTCCCAGATGCCGACACTTTGTGTCCGTGCGTAAGGTGCCCGCCGTGCGCAAGCGACATTCCCATAATTTTGCCTGCCCCGACCAGTGTGGCGGGGCCTCCTTGCGGAACTAGAGCGAGATACACGGCAATGTTTGCCGGCGAGCCCGATAGCGGCTGGACATTCACCGCCCACTCTTTTGGCGGCAAATGAAAAAGCGCGAGCGCGCGCGAGCGCGCGAGCGTTTCTATCTTGTCTATTATTTCATTGCCACCGTAGTAGCGCGCGCCTGGATACCCTTCGGCATACTTATTCGTGAGCTCGCTTCCAAGCGCTTCTAAAACATCTTTAGATACAAAGTTTTCCGATGCAATCAGGTTGATCGCTTTCTTCTGCCGCCTCTTCTCGGCATCAATAAGTTTTTTGACTTGTAGGTCGTTCATATATAGTATGGCGCACGGAACGCTTCTTTGTTATATCATATACCTATGAAAATAAAACCATACGCCGAACGAACACCCAATACGCAGTATCGCGATGTGTTGCAAAAAATTATGAAGGAAGGGGTTGAAGTCAGCCCGATACAAGGCGAGAAATCAAAAATGATTATCGGCGCGCAGATGCGATTTTCATTCGAGAACGGCTTCCCGATGATTACCGAACGCGACTTATCTGGCAATTTTATGGCGGGTGCGCTCGCCGAGCACTTCGCCTTCCTACACGGAGCACACACACAAGAAGAATTGGAGCGATGGGGGTGCAAGTGGTGGAAACGCTGGGTAACGAAAGAAAAATGCGCCATCTTCGGACTTGAAGAAGGAGACCTTGGACCAGGCTCATACGGACCAGGGTGGACGGCGGTACCTACACGAGAAGGAACGCCATTCAACCAAATCACCGAAGTGATGCGGCAGTTGAAAGAGCGCCCGCACTTGCGCACACATCTCATTACTCCATGGTACCCGCCATATGTGATTCAACATTCGGGTCTTACGCGCAAAGTGGTAGTCGCACCATGCCACGGTTGGCTTCACATTCTCGCCTTCCCAGACACGAAAGAAATATCGGTACACCACTATCAGCGAAGCGGAGATATGCCTGTTGGCGTCGTGTTCAACATAATTCAATATGCGGCATTCACAATGATGGCGGCGCGCGAGATAGGATATGCTCCGAAAGAGCTTATCTATACTATTTCGGACGCGCATATTTACGAAAGCCAGTACGATAGTGTGCGCGAGATCATGTCTCGCGAACCGCGTGCGTTTCCGACCATGGAGTTAGACGAGGCGCCGAAAACCGTGCTTGATTTCAGAATTGAGCATTTTCGTCTGTTGGATTACAATCCACATACGGCAATGAAGATCCCAACACCAGTATGAAAAAACTCGTCAACGAGAGAAATGCATGGCGCGCTGGATATGGGCATGTTATCAAGGGCATTGCCACGCGCGGCGTATGCCCTTTTTGTTCGGAATATTTGCACTCATACCACAAAAAGCCCCTTGTGGAACGGAAATACTGGTGGGTAACGGAAAATATGTACCCCTACCACCCCGTGCGACACCACCTGCTTTTCATTCACAAAACGCACTGCGAATACATCACAGAATTATCGCAAAGCGCATGGGAAGAACTGCGCGAAATTATTGCGGAAAATATACGCGAAAAGAAAATTGAGGGCGGCGCGTTTGTGTTTCGCTTTGGCGACACGCATTTTACTGGCGCATCTGTAGCGCACCTACACGCACACCTCGTGCAATCCGACCCAGAACACACTGACTACACAAAAGAAAAGAAAATTCCGGAGGGAGTAATCGCGCGTATCGGGTGAGTGGCTATTTCACGAGTATGATTTCAATGTCACTCGCCCGAAGCACGATTTCGGCATCACGAAGAGAGTACCCTTTTGTGTAAAAAACTTTCGTAATTCCTGCGCCCGCAATTAGCCGAGCGCAGTTTGGGCACGGAAATGTCGTTGCGTAGAGCGTAGTGCCTTTTAGCGACACTCCATCGCGCGCTGCGCGCGCCACAAGCGATGCTTCGGCGTGTATGGAAGTGTACACTTCTGGCCGCTCGCCGGCGTTATAGGAGCTTCTCGGGTCGCCAAACGAGTGCAGGTGATAATCGGTTGGCAAATGCCGATTATGCGCAACGCCAAGCACTTTGCCGTCTTTTACAATCAATGCGCCGATCTGCCGCCACCAATCGGAGCTTTTCTCCGCCTCGCTCTGCGCTCGGCGTATGAGAGACCGATGAAGCGACGCACGAGAAATTGTGCGGTCCGGCGGCACTTCGTATTCCGTATCGGAAATCTTTTTGTTCCAACGAAGAAAGACCGATTCGTATTTTACTTTTTTCCCAGGCAGATACTTTTGCGCAAATAAATGCGACACATCTTCGTCGGGTAGCGCAAACCGCACCCGCGCACTTCGAAGTGCGCGGGTGCTCTTATTATTTAAAATATCTACGCTTCCAAAAATACCAAGCGCTTCTATCGCGCGTTTCATTTCAAGCGGAGGCAGAGCGCGAATGTCGCGCTCCAAGTGGAGCGTTTCGCTAAAGAATTCCGGCGGAATAATATGAAGTGTACGCGGATACTTCTCGAAAAGCGCGCGGTACCCTTCATGCAAAACCGGCACAAATGCAACAAGTTCTGTTTTCATTTCTTGCCGCGAATGGTTTTGATAAATGCCTGTGTCAATCGTCCTATTTCGCTGGCGAGCTTTTTTGCACCATCAATCGTTAGCGTGCGTATCCGAGCGCTTGTAGAAGTAGTCGCCTGCGGCGCGAGAATTACGATTTTGCCGCAATACTGCTTATACTCGTACACCTGATCTTTCTTGAAATCTGATGTGCTTTTGGAAGCTATCAGTACATCGGGCCTAATTAGACGTATCAAGTGGCCAATGTCGTGCTCCACATCGCGGAGAGTGACGATGTCTACATGCCGCAAATGCACGAGCATCTTCAGCCGTTCCGCTTGCGGCACTATTGGGCGGCCTGGGCCCTTGCGCTTGCGTGTAAGCGCATCAGAGTCAACACCGACCACAAGCACATCCCCTTGCGCCTTCGCCGCTTCTAAATAGCCTGCATGCCCTTCATGTATAAGGTCGTACACGCCCTGTGTTAACACAATGCGATAACCGGTCTTTTTGAGTGTCTCTACAGCCGTTTTTAACTTTTTGTAATCAGTGATAAAACGGGTCTTAAGCGATGACCTATTGCTTAAAATCTCTTTTATGTTTGCATGCGGAGCAGAAGCCATTTGGTGCAGTATAATGATGCTGTATGCCGAACGCAAGAATCAACATA
>CAYIUC010000013.1:10130-15532 GCA_964366535.1 uncultured Candidatus Saccharibacteria bacterium
GAGTTCAGACGTGTGCTCTTCCGATCTGCAATCGGTAAGAACAATCGCGCAATAGGAAAAGCGGGTGCGCTACTTTGGCGCATTGGGGACGACCTCAAGAGATTTAAGACACTGACTACCGGGCACACTGTTATTATGGGGCGTAAAACATTTGATTCTATCGGCAAGCCGCTACCAAACCGCACCAATATCGTTATCACACGCAACAGTAATTTCAAGCCAGATGGGGTTGTTGTGGCGAAGTCGCTCGAGGAAGCCATTCGACTCGCGCAGACGCTCGCTCATGGCAATAATAAAAATCAAGAGATTTTTATTATTGGCGGCGGGGAGATATATGCGCAAGCAATTCCACTCTGTGAGAAGCTGCTTCTCACAGAAGTAGAGAGCGACGCAGAGGGTGATGCGTTTTTCCCCGACTACGCGGCGGCCGGCTTTACGCGCGAAGTATCGCGCGAAGAGCGTATAGACGAAAAAACCGGACTGCGCTACGCGTGGGTTGACTTAGAACGACAAAAAGACAATACTGCAGTTGATGAAAACTAAAATACAAAAACTTGAAAAACTGGTGAGGACGAGGTTTGGCTCGTTTCTGTGCGCGTTTGAACCAAACCACCCCGAGCGAGGATTCACTGTAACGAGCCCGGCAGCTGAAGGTTTCGTCACCCACGGACCGACACTCTCCATCGCAGAAAAAAATGCAAAGGAGGGGTTAGAATTCCACTACGAATGCACACTCCTTGAACAGTGCGCGACCACCACGCGTTCTTTGCAGTACGCATAAACTTCATGCTCCCCGTTCTGAAAGCGGCAGAAGTTATCAAGACATTACTCAAAGCCGGCTTTCGCATCATTAGAATCGTGGGAGTCACTTTCGGTTTGAACACTTTCTTACAAAAAAGCGCGTAACCGTATCATTCCACAGCAAAGATGTGCCCAAGAAAACTCTTGGCTCAATTTTGAAGCAAGCAAATCTTTCGGTACAAGAATTTATGCGCCATCTCAGAGGGAAATAAAAAAGTGAATGTTACTTTATCTCAATTCCCATAGAGCGAGCGCTGCCAGCGACAATCTTTTCGGCGGCTTCTATCGTAGTAGCGTTTAGGTCTTGCATTTTGCGTTCAGCAATCTCGCGCAGTTTCGCTTTCGGGAGCGTACCAGCTTTTTCTACAGGCGGCTTGCCCGCACCCTTCTCCTTGCCTATTGCCTTGAGTAGCATACTGGAAACGGAAGGCGCTTTTATCTGAAGCTCGAATGTCTTATCGTCAAAAATATGCGCGACTACCGGGAGCGCTTCCCCTTTCATCTTTTGCGTCGCCGCATTGAAGCGAGTTACGAACTCGCCGATGTTTACCTTCGCCTGCCCCAAAGCGGGCCCCAAGGGCGGTGCGGGCGTAGCCGCGCCGCCCGTTACCGTTACCTTAAGTTTCCGTACAAGTTTTTTAGCCATAGTATTTGATTAAATCTTTTTTACCTGCAAAAAGTCCAGTTCTACCGGCGTCTCGCGTCCGAACATAGAGACTAGCACCTTCACCTTCCCGCGCGCCTTGTCTACCTCCGAAACCTTGCCTTCCAACTCCTTAAACGGCCCGTCTGTAATAATTATCGCGTCGTCCGTTTCCAGGGCTATTTGGTGCTCCACTTGCCCTCCGCTCATGCGCGCGAAAAGCGAGTCAACTTCCTTTTTATCCAGAGGCACTGGGAACACGCCCGAACCGACAAACCCCGTCACGCGCGGCGTGTTCCTTACTACATACCAAGAGTCATCAGTTACTACCATATCCACTAGCACATACCCGGGGTAGATTTTTTCCTCTTCCTCAACTCGTTTGCCACCCTTCACTTTTATCTTTTTCTCTACCGGCACAACCACGCCGAAAATGCGGTCCTCCATACCAAGAGAGTCGATGCGCTGTTTCAAATTGCGCGCAACCGCGTTCTCATACCCTGCGTAGGTATGAATCGCGTACCAGTTTCGTTCTGCCGTTTGCTGTTTGGACATAAAGATACGAATATACTAATTATACAAATCAACGAATGTCTACGAATAAAATTAAAGAACCTGGCGGAGGATAAGAGAAAAGATGAAATCAAACACGCCGAGGTATGCCGCAGTCGCAAGCGATACGAAAATTACAAGCGCAGTAAAAACCGCCGTTTGTTTACGCGACGGCCAATGCACTTGGCGGAGCTCCGCCTTCGTCTCTGTGAGATAGACGCCTATTTTTGACATTTTTAAAAGGCCCCGCGGCCCGTAGGGAGAGTATACCGTTATTTAATCTCGTATGTCAACGAGACGGTGGAAATGAGTTTGTCTTCGCCGACCGGAATTTCCGGTACCGGAGCCGCGTCGCCTCCCCTGCCGTACGCCGATGCGGTCATAACCTTATCGTAGTAAATTGGGTAGCCGCCGTTTTCGTTGTAGGAAACGATGCGCACGAGACGCACGCCGAGCGCTTTTGCAAGCAATGCCGCTTGCGTGCGCGCATCTGTAATCGCCTTGTCGCGCGCCTCGCGTACGAGCTCGTCGCGCTTGTCAAAATCAAACGAAAGTCCGGATACATTGGACGCGCCAAGCTCGCCTAGGCCGGAAAGGAACTTTCCTGCATCTGCAAGAACGCGCACCTTTACAGTTACGCTCTGCGTCACGACATATGCCGCTAGGTACCGTTTGCCTTCCGGAAGATACACCCCAACAGAGCCGTCGCCCGAGCGAGGAGCGTATTCGTAGCGAGGGTAAATGTTGTAGCCCGCCGTTTTGATATCTTTGTCTGCAATGCCGTTTTTCTTTAAGAACGCCAGGATGTCGTTTGTGCGCTTAGCTACTTCAGATTGCGCGTCGGCGACAAGGAGCGACTCCTTCTCTACCGAGAAAGAAAACGCTGCAATATCGGGCACGGCGACAACTTCGCCCTTGCCGGATACAGAAATAATGCTTTGCGCCTGCGGATTGGTACCGATGTAGCGCAACCCTCCAAACTCCGCGAACGATTTACCGACTAGAAACACCGCCAAAATAATAAGAACCGCGAGTACCGCCTTTTCTACTTTAGGATTGTTGAACATATGTACGATGTACATTATCATTTTTGAACCCTTGACGCAACATATCCCGCACCAGATGTTTGAAGCCCGTCAACATCTGGTGCGGTTCACGATGGAGGCATCCAGCAAGTTTTCATACAACGCCGCGACTGTCATTGGTCCTACTCCGCCAGGTACTGGAGAAATGGCGGAGACCATGCCTTTGACATTTTCAAAGTCCACATCGCCCACCAATCGGCGTTTCGGGATTTCTTCTTCCAACTTTTCCACGCCTCGCTCGGTAACTACAGTGATGCCTACATCTACCACTACCTGCGTTTGATCATTTCTAAAATATAATTTATCTAAAAAACGCGGTTTGCCGACGGCGGAAATAATGATGTCTGCCGCGCGCGTAATTTCTTTAGTGTTCATTGTTTTGCTGTGACACACCGATACAAGAGCGCCGCGCTTTTGCAAAAGCGCGGCTATCGGCGCACCAGCAAGCCGCGAGCGGCCGAGCACGGCGACGCGCTTACCCGCAACCGCGATGCCGTAAAAGATCAAAAGTTCCGATACGGCGCGCGCAGTCGCGGGCGTAAACTTACTCCCATGCGCCAGCCCGTCTACATCTTTCTCGAGCGCGACGGCGTTTTGAATATGTTCTTTGTTTAGATGCGTGGGCAAAGGCAGTTGCACAATAATGCCTCCAACTGATGTATCTGCATTTAATTTTTTAATTTCGGCAATGAGCGCCGGTTCGGAAATGTCTTCCGGAAATTGCGCATGTACTACTTGTACGCCTAGTTCTATGCCAAACTTTTTCTTTTGCGAAATGTAAGCGTTGGACGCCTCATTCGCACCCACCTGCACAATCGCAAGCGCCCCGCCCTTTTGTCGAGCAAACGCTTCTTTAAGGCGAGCGCGTATACTCTCGCGCACCGCGCGTCCGCCTAGTATGAGCGGTAAGTTTTGCATTCCCCTATTCTGCATCTCGCAAGCGCAAAGTCAAAAGCGGGGCGGAAAGATTCCGCCCCGCATATGGGTTGCGCGCAGTAAGCCGCGCTTCACCAACGCCACGCATCCACTTCCGACACTCCTCCAGCCCGACGGCACGGAATGCCCTGTGGAGCATAGCTTCGGTAATGACGATTGGACGCACCCGCTTTCTACAGTTCTGTTTGTGTTTTTTCATCCAAAACCTCCGTGTTCAATTCCGTGTTTATTGTATCACCTCGCCGCTCGTCAACAAGCGTTTATTTGGGGTGCCTATCCGGTGTCGATCCGGAACTTAGGGTTCCACAAACCCTCGTGCAGAGCCGCTACACTATAGGCACCATAACACTGAAAATACCATAAAATATGTCGGACAGAAAGCAAAACTCGTTCGCCGAGAAAGAGTTTTGCGATTCATTGGTAGGTCGGCGCGGATTCGGGGACGCTCGCGCTGTGATGTAGAAAGCGCACAAGGGCGTATAGTAGCGAGGATAGGCGGTTTAAGTACGCAAGCGTCGCAACTGATATTTTTATTTCTTTCTTCTCAATACCTGCTACAGCGCGGCGCTCTGCGCGGCGCGCGACGGCGCGCGCAAGGTCCAGCTCCGCCGCAAGTTCTCGCCCCGCGCTCCATTTGCCGCTACCAGTGCCGCCTGGAATGCAAAACGAAGTAACTGGCGGCAGTTTCTTTTCAATCGCGGCGATTATTTCCTCCAACGACTTCACTTTTTCTGCACCAATGCGTTTGTCCGCTCCCGCTAGCTCCGCCTGCGCGGTAAAGAGGTTTTCTTGCACGGCATGCAAGAGTGCGGGCAACGATGTCCCGCGTACTTCAAACGGCAGTTGGAGCGATTTAACTTTCAAAAGCCCTATAAGCGCATTAAGCTCGTCAAGCGCGCCAAGCGCCTCTGTAGCGCACGACGACTTAAGAATGCGCGCGCTACCACCCTGCCGCAAGGTTTTGGTCGTACCGCTATCCCCTTTTCGCGTGTACCACATGCTTACGCTTTATACACAAGCGAGCCGTCTTTCGCCTCTTGCGAGAGTTGTACCGCGACCTCTTGCCCTTTTTTACCCGCCGTTACTGGCTTGTGGTCTAGTTGCATAGACGACACAGTGTCAGTAAATTCCGCATCTCCGTGCCGTACTTTAATAGCGTCGCCAACCTTTAATGCGCCCGCGAGATTAACGACTGCGACATTAATCTTGTCGTACCAATGCACAACCCTCCCGATTTCTTTTTCCTTTTTGTCTGCCATAGGAGTAAAAAATATATGGCTTCTAAACGCCGACTTTTCTACAGTATACCATAAACGCGCTCCACTGGAAATGCAGTAATCATATCATTTGCTCGAACTTATTTCAAAGACAAAATGGGCGAATGA
>CAYIUC010000014.1:0-14873 GCA_964366535.1 uncultured Candidatus Saccharibacteria bacterium
GATGACTGGAATAATGACGGAATAATAAAAGATCTACCAGGTCAAAAAGTGGAAGAGTGCCACTTTAACGACTTTCTTGTCGGCATCAACAATGTCATAAACTTCTTAATTACAATCGGCGGCTCTATTGCGGCGATTGTGTTTGCCATTGCTGGATTCCACATTTTAACTGCAGGCGGTAATGAGTCCAAAATGGAAAAGGGGCGTGAGATGTTTATGAAAGTTGTATGGGGTTTCATGTTGATGTTGTCGGCATGGCTCATAGTCAAAATGGTGCTCGTCGGGCTTGGCGTCCCCACCGAGTTTATTCTTTTAGGTTAGTGGTATACTTATTAGTGATATGCAAAAAATCTTTGCGCTTTCAGTACTCGGTTTCCTCTTATTGCCGGTATTCGTGCTTGTCGCGGAACCACCCGGTGTGGAAGTCGTACCTCCCGCGACTCCTCCGGGGGTAGTCGTCACTCCGCCTCCAGCGAATGCTTTCCAAAAACTCCCCAACCCGCTTGGCGCGACCAACACTTTCGAAGCGCTTGCGGCGAAGATACTTGTTGTTGTTTCCGACATCGGCGGCATAGTCGCGGTCTTTTTCATTATTTACGCCGGGTTTTTGTTTGCGACGGCGGGTGCGAATGATAAAAAGCTTGGCGATGCAAAAAAGGCAATTTTGTATGCGGTTATCGGTACCGCCATTTTGCTTGGCGCACAGGCGCTCGCTAAGATTTTGGAGGCGACGATTAACTCGCTTAAATAACCATACGAATATGCGAATGATACGAATCAACGAATGTCTACGAATACTACCGGTATTTTTTATACCTGGTATAGCATTCGCCGCGCCGCGCAACTTCAAAGAGCTTGTGAACCTTGCGCTCTACCACATCAACTTTGCAATCTTCGCGCTCACGGTACTCGGCTGGTTTACCGTGTTTGCCTACCTTGCCGGCTACCTTGGCGCGGGCGGGAGCGGCGACGAAAAGAAAATGGCGGCGGCGCGGCAGGTAGCGCTATTTGGCATTTTGGGGCTCGTTGCTATGCTTGTGTACTGGGGTGTCGCGAAAATTATTTGTATTAGTTTAATCGGTACAGTGGGCGCTGCGAGTTGCAGTTAGTGGCGTATAATTAGAAAATATATGAAAATCATTATCACTTTGCTTTCGTTCTTGCTCGTTCCGTTTGTTGCGCTTGCTGGAGAGGTGCTACCTATGACCAACCCTGCACTTCTTACTCCTCTCGGGCTCGTCATGATCCGCATCTTAAACATTTTGGACTTGGTAACGGTAATTGTCGGCGCGCTAACGCTTATCTGGTTCTTCTGGGGCATCATTCAGTATGTGCTCAAGGGCGACAATGTGGAGAAACGCGAACAGTCGCGCGAATTTATGATTTATGCAGTAATTGCGTTTTTCGTGATGTTCTCTATTTGGGGCTTGGTGCACATCATACAAAACACCTTTTTCTTCGGTGTGGGGGTGCGTATGGACCTTTTGCCCGGAGAAATTCCTAAAGTCCCGCTCCTGCCTACCTCATAACCCGCCTCATCGGCGGGTTCGCCGAAGAGGCGACTTGTCCACAGCGGGGCTGTTGCTCGTTCCTCCCGTGTTATATAATAGGGGACGGTCTATTAACAAAAAGGTCATTATTATTTAATAATAAAATTATTGCTTTATGAAAAAAGCTCTTATCGCAGGCGGCTTGTACGCTCTGCCGTTCGTGGCATTGGCGCAAACGGGAGATTTGGTTGATGTAACCGAAACAGTTTCCAAGATAATTAATTTGGTTGTGCCAATCGTCGGCGCACTTCTTATTATTTACTTCTTTTTGGGAGTGGCAAAATATGTCGGCGCAGGTGCCGATGCCGAAAAGCAGGCAGAAGCCCGTAACACGATGATATACGCGATTATCGGCATGTTCGTTGCGTTCTCCATCTTTGGTTTGGTTGCGCTGCTTAACAGAACCTTTGGACTTGGCACTCCTGGTTCTGAAGCGGTTCTTCCTGGTCTTGATGTTTCTGGTTACGGTCCTGGAAGTTTAATCGGACAGTAAAATTGTAATGGGACCAGTCAACGCTTTAATCAACAAAATTGGGGAGAACATTCTAAACCCCCTGATTTACCTCATGTTCGGGGTAGCATCGCTCACATTCGCATGGGGGGTGTATATGTTCCTCGCACACTTGGATAGTGAAGAAGAAAGAAAGAAAGGCGGCTGGGCAATGCTCTGGGGAGTACTCGGTATGGCAATAATGCTCGGCGCGAAGGGGATTGTGGCGGTGATAAAGGGAACGATAGGGGTATAGGAATAAAAAACACCCCGCTGTGCAGCGGGGTGTTGTGTTTTCAACTATTCCATAGATCCGAGTATTCGTAATGGAAAGTTTGTTAGCGAGAGAAACCGCAATTCGCGCGGGCTCCCGATGTGTGGCTCGTGGCCCGGGGGAACGACGGTAATGTTCCCGTCGGCGTGTATCGCCATAAGCCCCTTGCGGCCGTCTTCCGTGCGTGCAAAGAACTCGGAACGCCGCCCATTGAGTTGTAGCGGCGCGCTCCATTGTTCTATCGGTGTACTCACGCTTCCTGTCGGTACTAGGATGTCAATCGTGTTGGCATACCTCTGCCCAGTCGCTTGACGCTCTACCCCCACCCGTTCAATCACAATCGGCTCGCCCCAGAAGTACTTCGGCCCGACGAGGAAGAATACCATTATGCCGGTGAGGGCAAATAGTGCCGCTACCTTACCGAGCGCCAGGAACAACTCCAACCCCTTCTTCAGCCCGTCGCCTTTTTTGACGGTTGTTCCTGCTGCACTTCCTGTACTTCGTCGGTTGTACAGCCATATTACTATGGCAAGAAGTCCAAGCGCACCAATTCCGCATAACGTGTGTAGCCAGTATCGCCACCCGATGAACTCGTACCAGTATAGTGTAAGAGCGAGCGCGCCGCAGGTTGCGAGCGCGAGTATTGCGATACTGCCTAGTACAGCACCCCACACCTTCCACCCGCTTGTGATTTTGCCTCTGCCTTGTATCAGTAGGGCGAGCATGCCGACAACGGCAAGCCCAGCAAATACCCACCAGAGCCACTGCCCGTGTACACTGGTTGCGCGGGTTGGTGTGTTAATCCACCACTCGTACACAGCAGGCACGCCCCATACGATAAACGCTTCTAGTTTTGCTGCGCACAAAAGTGCCGCAGTTGTTTTCGGGTAGGTCTTACAAAACCTCCACACGACTTTCCACCATTTCATATTTCGTCCTTTCGTTTTCAGTGTTTAACTTTATGCCAACAACTGTTCTACCTCTCATTATAGCAAAAAGAACACCCGAAGTCAAGTCCTGACTTCGGGTGGTGTGATGTGTCGATTTTATGGTGTTCCGCCTCTACCTGCTGGCGGGGTTGGTGGTGGTGTCGGCGTAGGTGGCGGAGTAGGTATCATGACTGACGCATTACCGCCGCCTTCTACCCATACTACACCCGGCTTTATATTGCCTGCTTTTTCCACACCAAGCCGCGCCATATCCACAGAGAACTTCGCTCGTAGAATATCCGGATTGTTCAGAGCCGCGTTGAGTTGTGCTGTGAGCGCTGCCGCATCTGCAGTCGCTGCTATAGTAACCGCACTGGCATGCAAGGTTGCTTTAGTTACTTCTGCTTCACCTTCCAGTTGCGCAACCCTTTGTGCTTTGAGGGCATCGGTTGCACGCTTATCTCTTTGTGACTCTCGAATTTGTACAACTCGCGTGTCGCGCAAGTAAACCCCGAATTCTTTAATAAATCCGCGGTCGCCCCAGTTGAGCGGGTCTAGCGCTACCCAGAAGAATGTTGACTGTGAGCCCGTCGCTCCTGATTGCACAAACGCCTTGTATCCCAGCGGGTACGAGCGAAGATAATCGATGGACGCCGCTTGTACTGACTGTTCAAGGAGCGAGAAGAATCGTTCTTGCCACTCAAATACAAATGGGCGCGGTCGGACGATTTGGTATGTGCACTGAATGAGCACGCTTGCATCGAAGAGGTCTTGAAACTCCACATCTCGTACCAGGACTGGGCGTGGAAATTTCCACAAGAGCGCCTTCTCGCGTGTCGTGTCCGTAGATATTACTCTCCCATCTGTATCTTTTGCAGGGTTTGGTACAGCGCTATCCAGATAGTCCTCAAGCGGCTTGTCTGGGCCAACGGTTGTCTCGGGTTTCAGTCGTAAATGTACAACGAGAAACTCATACACTCTTCGCAGTGGGTAGAACGCGCTTACCCAAAAGAAACCAAATTTGCTCTCCCACCACCAATTTCCGTTTGTGCCGTTGATATCTGTATCTGCAACTGTGCTACCGTTTGATAGTGTAATTAGAACACCCTTGCCTTCGTGGTCTGGGACGATAGCATCCTCCACTGCCTCCCAATCTGGCGTAGGTGGACCATATGTATTAGTAGTGGCATCCCACGCACCACGACGCAGTACCGGAAACCACGCCCATCCTTTTTGATAATGCCAGTTTGGAATGTTTTCTAGGATATCAAGGAGCGTCTCTCCTGCGGCGACAAACTCAATCGTGCCTGACTTCACAAAACTTGCTTGCTGTTTGTTCAGCGCGGCGTTGTAGAAGAAGAGCAGCGTGAGCGCGATGATGAATAGGGTTATCGCTAACCCGCCGATTCCGAGTACAAAGGTAGCCACGACGCAGAGCACAATCTCTGCACCGAGTACAATGATGGGGAACATAGTTTTCCTTTCGTTTCCGAGTTTCTATTTTGATTTTTCGTTGTCAAAGGACAACTTCCTACGCTGGAGCATAGCACAAAGCGCGCTTGAGGTCAAGCGCGCTTTACTCCCTTTCTTTTGGGGGGTTATCTGCTCCCCACCATCCGCAAAATCGCTCCTACGCCGACGATAATCGGCCAAGTCATAGCGGTTGTTTCCGCCGAGATATAGCCGAGCGCGTCAAAGAGAAATACGAGCGAGAATAGCAACGCCAAGAGCGGCAAAATGCTTATGTGATTATGCATAGTAATAAAAGACATTATTTATAAAACTTGCGACCATTAGTGTCTACGAGAGTATTATGACACAAGTTTGGATTCGTATACGCAAAGGATATGTGGATAGCAAAAGAAGGCGCCCCGATGTTTGCCGCCTATCAACATCGGGGCGCCGTTATGGGTGGTTGTTGACATTTCCGAGAGGTGGGTATAGGGTGCAGGCAGAAAGGAGGTGCTCTATGAGTACCAAATACACAAGGGGCTGGATTCGGATGCAAGTACTGTCCGGCATGACAGATATCGGGAGGTTTGCTCCCGGTATTGCCAACAGCGATACAGAGTTGGACAAGGAGACGGTACTCCTTCTTATGGAGTATCTATCTGGTCGTGTCGGCAAACCATTGCAGTGGAACCGGGCGCAACCGCGCCACGGCATCAAGGTCTCTACCGTAGTTGGGTATCTGGAATCAGTACTCAACGAAAGTAACGGCTCCGAATCCGCTTCATAACCCGCCCTGACTTTCGTCAAGGCGGGTTTTATGTTAAAATAGCACGAAGCGGAAAGCAGAATTTTCGTCCGCGTAGGACCCCCGCAGAGAGGGTAAAGCGGCGAAAATTATGCTTTCCGCAAAGTGCGAATATGCTTTTAGACGACCCAATACAAAAAGAAGAAAACAGCAAGGACGATGCGGTAATTCTACGCGACTCGCGCGAGAACCCCGTGCTCTTTGAGGCGCTCGTCGCGCGCTACGAGGAGGCGTTCCTACGCAAGGCGCGACATATTTTGAAAGACGACGAGAAGGCGCGCGATGTGGTGCAAGACGCATTCGTGAAAATTTATATGAACGCGCACAAGTACCAGCCCGTACCAGGCGCCTCGCCAAAGTCGTGGATGTACAAGGTGCTCGTGAACCTCTGCTTCACCGCGTGGCAGAAAGGGAAGCGCGACCACGAGTTTAATTCTCTTTTGGACCCAGAGATTATGGAAGCCGTGCGCGATTCTGGCGAGGAAATAGAGCGCGAAGCGCGCTTTGACAGAGACGCCATCGTCTCGCTTGTCTCCAAGCTCCCCGTAACATTGGCGCGTATCATTGAGTTGCATTTTCTTGAGGGCAAGCCCCAGCGCGAGGTCGCGCGCGCAGTGGGCATTTCGGAAGGCGCGGTGCGAGCCAGAGTACACCGCGCAAAGCAGGCGATGAAGAAGATGCTTATTTCACAAAGTAAAAAATAAATAACTAAACACGAAGCAAAACACATTTTCAAAATGTCTGGAGCGAAGGGCGCAATGAAGCGCCCGAGCGTTACCGAGGACTTTTGAAAATGTCGTTTTGCGAAGTGTTTTCATAATTATGTCAGAATATATTCAATCGGTGCGGCGGGATGTGATGCGGCGCGTATATGTCGTATTTTTCTTGCGCAATGTGGCGAAGCCGCTTGTTATTAAGGGAGCGTTTGCTGTGGGGTTCGTAGCGTACGCCGCGGCGCTCGTTTCTGTACGCAATGTCTTTTGGAATATGCCATCTCCGGCAGAACTACTTTCTTTTGCTAAGTTTATCGTATCTGCATTTGCAAATACCGAGCTCGCCGTGCAGGCGCTTACGCTCGGGCTCGCCGCACTCGCGGCGTTTGCTCTCCGAGACCTATTGCGCATCTCTCGTCTTTTCACTTTGCATCGCGCGGTGGCGTAATCCCTCCCTTTTCTCTTTCTGTCAACTATTCCTTAATTCTGCTATAGCAGGTAATTGGAATAGTAGGTAGGCAGGCAGGCCTTGAATTAAGGGTATGAAAGAACAAATAAAAAAGACCAAGGCACGACGGTGCACCTTGGTCTTTTGCGATTTCATCTGGAGAAGTCACGCAGTGTACGGACAGCTCCAAGAAATTCATTCACGGCCACTTGTTGGCGTTGGCGTCGTCCAGTGATGAGTGCGTCTGCGCGAGCGTATCCGTCTGACCCGTACTCATAGAAAGTATTTCCGTAAATAATTGCCGAGTAGAGATGTTCTCCCACAATTCTCGATTCCGTATACGGAATGTCTTTCATGCTACGACCACCATGGATATCAAAAATCCGGTTATCATGGTCGCTTTCCAAGAAGGGGTTGCCCTTCTCAAATTGCTCGGTGATAACCTCGATTCCTTTTTGCAGGTCTGGGAGAACCGACTTCAGATACCAGTTCTTCACCTTCAGAAACACTTCAGCCTGCAGTTCTTCAGGGAGCTTCTTGAAAATACTTCCCGTTTGCTGTGGACTCAAGAAGCAAGTGTTTGTCGGGTATGTTCTTTTCTCAAAACAGACGAGCGCGCGCACATTGAGCCAGATGTCATTTCTCGAAATGATTGGTTTAGGACACAGGCAGAATTCAGTATCTGCCTTTTCCGGACTCCGTATAATTTTCTGCAACACTTCGTACCCTTCTTCGCCGTTGAGGCAAACATGGGGTCTTAGTTGCGTATTTTCCGCTTGTGGAAGCGTTGCAATACCGAGGTTGAGAGCGGTCTTTAACGGCGTTGACTCGCCAAGTTTTACAAGGGTGTCGAATCTTTCGTTCATATAGTACCTTCTGTTTGTTTTCGCAAAAAACTATCTCCATGTTGAATATAACACACTACAGAAAACATGCAACCGAGTATTTTATTTTCTCCTATTTCTTTTCAGAAGCGCCAGCATTTCTTCTACTGGCCGCGTATTTATAATATCTCTCGCTTCAGCCCAGCCGCGGCGGGCTTGAGCGATTCCTAACGGAAGCATTTTGAACCCGTCGGGCGAGTGCGCGTCGGAGCCGATAGAGAGCAGTACTCCCGCTTGCACGCACTGACGCACGAGTATGTCGTGGAGGTCCAGCCGCTCCGGCGCCGCGTCTATTTCCAGTACCGTGCTGTTTGCTTTCGCCGCGGCAATCACCTCGCTCCAGTCGGCGGCAATTCCAGGGCGCTTATTCAGCATCCGCGCAGTGGGGTGGAATATAATGTCCACGAGCGGATGCTCTATGGCTTTGATAAGGCGTTTTGTTTGTTCTTTCACCGAGAGTTCAAAGTGGCTGTGCACCGACGCGCCCGCAAAATCCATTTTTGCAAGCGCTTCGTCTGCAAGGTCTAGCGAACCGTCTTTCTTTATATTCACTTCTGCGCTCTTTAGTACGACAAATCTTGCCTTTTGACTTTTGATTTTTGCATTTACTTCGTCTATTTCCTTCGCCTGCTCTGCAAACTCTTTTTCATTCATGCCGCCGGTCATCGCAAGCCCCTGCGTGTGGTCGGTCATGGCGATGTACTCGAGCCCCAATACGCGCGCCGCGTCTGCCATCTCTGCAATTGTGCGAGTGCCGTCTGTCCAGTCGGAGTGCGCCTGCAAGTCGCCCTTTAGCGCGCTGTAAGGCACCAACTTCGGCAGAGTCCCGCGTTCAGCCGCGGCAATTTCGGCAGTGTGTTCCCTCAACTCCGGCTCTATGTATGCAAGCCCAAGTTTTTCGTATAGTTCCTCCTCTGTTTTTCCCGCTATTTGTTTTTCTTTGGAATCAAAAAGTCCGTACTCGCTCAATTTCCACCCTTTTTTAATAGCGAGTTCGCGAAGCGCGATGTTGTGCGCTTTAGAACCGGTAAAATAATTTAACGCCGCGCCCCAAGAACCAGCAGGCACGATGCGCACATCCATATCAAGCCCAAGAGCGAGGCGCACATTCGTTTTTGTGTCGCCGCTTGCGTAGATATGTTCCACTTCCGGTAGTGCCGCAATCTTTTCCATTGTTTCTTTCGGATTGTCTGATACGACGAGCACATCAATATCGCCAATCGTTTCTTTCATACGCCGCAATGAACCCGCGGCGGCAGCCTCTCGCACCTCCGGAAACGCGCGGATTTTTTCTTGCAGCGCGCGCGCGACCGGTAGCGCCGCGCCGAGAATCATACGCCCTCCGGTCGCGCGCCGGAACGCGATGCCTTTGAGAATCTTTTCTTCGCTCTTTTCTCCGAAGCCCGCGAGCGCGCGCAGTTTTCCAGAGCGCGCCGCCGCTTCCAGTTCGTCCAAGTTTCTTATTTTCAGTTGTTCCCAGAGCGCCTTCACCGTTTTCGGGCCAACGCCTTCTACCGCTACCAGCTCGCCTACAGCAACGGGCGTTTTCTTTTTCAGCCGTTCGTATTCTGCGAACGAACCGCGCGCGAGGAGCTCCGCCAAATGCGCCGCTATTCCCGCGCCGATGCCCGGAATCTCTTGTAGTGCTTTCGGCCCTCCGCGCGCAAATGTTTCGTAGAGCGGCTCCTCGCGCGCTTCTATCGCAAGCGCCGCGCGCTCGTAGGCGCGCGGCTTAAACGGCTCGTTCTCCATTTCATACAGCGCCGCCGTCTCGCCAAGCAATTCCGCAATCTTCGCATTAGAGAGGTGCTTCACACCCGTATTATCGCACATGCCGTGGAAGCACAAAACTTGCTTTTTCTTAATGCGAGAGTAGTGTGTATGTCCAGAGATAGTGGGTTGGAACCTACTTTCTTATAGTTGTTTGTCAGTAAATAAAGGGCAGAAAGATCAGAAATATATGAGAGCAAAAGACAAAATTACCGTCGCGGTTGATGTTGATCAACCGGACAAGGCGATTGAGTTAATCACAAAACTAATGCCGCTCGTCGGTTCGTTCAAAATCGGTTTGGAGTTAATCACAGCAATGCTCGCGTCAATTTTGGTTGAAGACGCGAACAAGTCCCTCGTGAACTTCAGAAGCGTACGCATATTCTTTGAACTCCTCGGCCGGAAGTTTTTCTGGGACGGAAAGTTTAAGGATATTCCAAATACCATCGGTGCGGTTTCCAAAATAGTCGGCCAGGTTATCGGGGTCGGTATGTTCAATGTTCATGCGAGCAGTGGCATCAAAGGTATGATGGCTGCGGTTGCAAACAAAGGCAAGGCGCAGGTTCTAGCCGTAACGGTCTTAACCTCGCACGAAGAAAACAACGCCTTTTTGGACTACGGAGCACCGACCAAAGCAAAAGTGCTTCAGTATGCACGCAATGCAAAACTCGCGAGTTGTGACGGTATTATCTGTTCGCCGCAAGAACTCTTACTTCTTGACGATCAGCCTGAGCTGTTTAGTTTGCAGAAAGGTACACCAGGAATTCGTTCCTCTGATGATCCGCCGGACGACCAAAAGCGCACTATGTCAGCGCGGGAAGCAATGACAGCAGGAGCAAGTTTTTTGGTCATTGGCAGACCTATTGTGAAGGCATCTTCACCAACGGATGCGGCGGTAAAGATTGCGTGCGAGATTTATCTTGGGCTAAAAGATCGCTTGCACAAGGTTTTGTTTGACCTTGGAAAAATCAAGTTCGGGGCGTTCAAATTGAAGCTCCATGAGAAAAATCCAGACGCGCCGCTCTCGCCGATATACCTGAACATTCGGGACTTGCCGGAATGGGTGTATGCGCTTGCGGGCGACATCTTACACGAACTATCTGCTCGGGATAACTTTCCCGACTTTGACTATGTCATCGGGATTCCGAAGGCGGGCGAGCCGATTGGCCGCGCATTTGCGAAGGCGGTTGGGAAGCCCTTGCTCCGGATTGAAAAGATTGAAGGAGAAGAGGGTCGCAAGATCTCGTCGCACATCATGGATCAGTTTGAGAAAGGGAAGAAGGTGGTGCTGGTAGACGACTTAATTACCAAGGCGGAAACGAAACGCGAGGCGATTGAGTCGGTAGAAGCAAATGGGCTTGAGGTCGTTGCGACTTTGGTGCTCTACGACCGCGAGCAAGGCGGGCTTGACGAGCTGAACCGCACTGGCCGCATGGTGCGCGCAGTCGCTAAGCTCGGCGAGACATTGGACTTTTTCGTCAGCGAGAGAAAGATTTCGCAGGCGAAAAAGGACGAGATTACGGCGTACATCGCCGCGAACTAAAAGCACAAACCCGCCAACCGTTGGCGGGTTTAATTTTGGCGATTTCTTGCGGTTTTTGGCGGTTTTTGGTATAGTTTCTATATATATGAAGTCAGACATACATCCGAAGTATTTTCCAGATGCGAAGGTGTCGTGCGCCTGCGGCGCGGTTTTTGCCGTGGGCTCTACGAAGCCGGAGCTGAAAGTAGAAATCTGCGGTAGTTGCCACCCGTTTTACACCGGCGCGGAGAAGATTGTAGACACGGCGGGCCGCGTGGAGCGCTTTAAATCAAAGATTGCAAAGACCGCCGCGAAACCTAAAACAAAAAAGACAGCGAAGAAAAAATAGATGGATGTAAGTGAATACAAAAAGAACCCGCGTACTGCGCACCTCGCGGAATCGTATGAGCGGGTATCGAAAGAAGAGACGGAACTTCGCGTTCTTGCGGAGCGCGACCCTAGCATGAAAGAGCTTGCCGACAAGGAGCTCGCACTTTTTGCTGAACAGAAAGAAGCGCTCGCGGCGCAAATGCGCGAAGTTGCAGAGGCGGCGAAGGAAGAAGAAGAGTTTCCGAACGAGCTCGTGCTGGAAGTGCGCGCGGGAGTTGGCGGCGACGAAGCGGCTCTCTTTGCGCGCGAGATTGCCGATATGTATCGCGCGTTTGCGGAGCGGAAAGGATGGGCATGGAGTATTGTTGATGTATCTGAAAACGGAATTGGCGGGTACAAAGAAGCGTCGTTTGAGGTGAAGGGTAAAGGGTGCTACCGCGCGCTTCGTTTTGAGACGGGCGTGCATCGCATCCAGCGCGTGCCGGAGACAGAGAAGATGGGGCGCGTGCACACATCTACAGCATCCGTTGCTATTATGCCTCTCCGCGCACATTCACAATTTGAAATAAACCACGCCGACCTTGAGGTGGAGTTTTCGCGCGCTGGCGGCAAGGGAGGGCAAAATGTAAACAAGGTGGAAACAGCGGTGCGCGTATTCCACAAACCCTCTGGGTTGGTAGTACGCTCTACTGCAGAGCGCAGCCAGAGCCGCAACCGCGAGAAAGCTCTGCACATTCTCTCAGCAAAGCTTGAAGCGCTTTCGGCGGAAGCAGATGCCAAGAAACACGCCGACACGCGGCGCGCGCAAATCGGCACCGGCGACCGAAGCGAGAAGATTCGCACCTACAATATTCTTCAAGACCGCGTAACCGACCATCGGTTGAAGAACTCGTGGCACAACCTACCCGCCATCTTCAAGGGCGGTATTGGTGAGATTTTGGAGGCCTTGGGTTGAGTTTTTATAACATTTTTGCTACACTCCTCTCACTATGACTGAAACAAAGAACGATCCCGCGATTGACGCGCTCTTCCAGGTCGGTGCGCACTACGGCTACGCCAAGACGCGCCGCCACCCATCCACTGCGCCATATATACTCGGCGTCAAAAACCGCGTAGAAATCATTAATGTAGAACAAACCAAAACGCTTTTGGAGACAGCCAAAGCGTTTGTGAAGTCGCTTGGAGCGGATTGCAAAACACTGCTCTTTGTTGGCGGCAAGCACGAAGCGGCAGACGCTGTTCGGCAGGGGGCTCTCGAAACGAGTATGCCCTATGTCGCCGGCCGATGGGTAGGAGGCACGCTTACCAATTTCGCACAAATCCGTTCGCGCGTAGACATGCTCCTTGACCTTAAGGCGAAGCGCGAACAAGGCGGCTTGGCGAAATATACAAAGAAAGAACAGCTCTTGATTGGGCGCGACATTGAACGATTGGAGGTGCTCTTTGCTGGGCTTGTCGGGCTTAAGGCGCTCCCGCAAGCGCTCTTTATTGTAGACCCGAAAGAAGAACATACTGCCGCGAGCGAGGCGAAGCGCTTAGGCATACCAGTCGTCGCGCTCGCGAGTTCCGACTGCGATATTTCTAAAATTGCGCATCCGATTGTTGCAAACGATGCGTCTATGGGTAGCATTCGGTATTTTGTACAAGAAATCGCTAAGGCGTATAATGATGGGAAAGTAAAAAGTTAGAAATCAAAAGTATGGAAATTACTACAGACCAAATCAAAGCGCTTCGCGATAAGACGGGCGTGTCGGTGATGCAGTGCCGCAGGGCGCTTACTGAAGCGGGCGGCGATGCCGAGAAGGCGCTCGTAATTCTCAAAAAGCGCGGGGCAGAGGCAGCGGCGAAGAAGCTTGCGCGCACGCTTGGCGCGGGCGCAGTCGCCGCGTACATTCACCCGGGCGCTACTGTAGGGGCGCTCGTGCTCCTTTCCTCCGAAACCGACTTCGTGTCGCGCAACCCCGAGTTCCAATCGCTTGCGCGCGACATTGCGATGCATGTGGCGGCAATGGGTTCTGCGAAAGACGCGCTCTTGGACGAGCCGTTTATAAAAACGCCCGACACTACCATACGCCAGCTCATTGAGCGCGCGGTGCAGAAATTCGGCGAGCGCATTGAAGTCGCCGACCTCGCCCGCTTCGCGGCGTAGTAGTTCATAGGAATGAAAAAGGACTTTAAAACTTGGCATATCAAGAAAGAGAAACTTAACGATGCGGATGCCAATGCCTTTTTTCAAGAGCGGGAAGTATGGTGGTGTCTTCTTGGCGTAAATGTAGGACACGAACAAGATGGCGGACAAAGAGATTTTGAGCGCCCCGTAGTCATACTTAAGAAGTTTAATCTTGATGTATGCCTCGTCATCCCGCTCACGGCGCGTCCGAAAAAAGGCATATACTACTTTCCCGTGGGTACAATTGAAGAACGAAATGCCGTTGCGGTGCTTTCACAGGTCCGACTTATTGACCGCAGACGACTCGTGAACAAGATATGCACTCTTGAGGAGAATATATTTCGTGCCCTTGCCCAGGATTTTATGAAGAAGTGCCTGCCGTCTACCGACCTAAAATAATTCTCCCCCGCCTTTTGAGCGGGGGCAGGCCGAAGCCGTTTGTGCTATAATCCTAGCAAGCACTAAAAATATAGTCAAGTGGATAACCTTAATCTCAAAAACCAAAATTATGTGGTTTGCACTCACTCTATTTATTATTGCGCTTGCTGGGCTTGCCGCCCTGTTTTCTTTTAAGCTTGCGGAGCTTAGCGGCAAGGAGACGCTTCTTGCTTCTATCTCGCGCTTTGGCGACGCGTTCCTGTCGCAAAGCAAACGCGCGCTGAAGCACAAGAGCAAGGAGGTGCACCACGAGCATGTTAAGCCCGCCCTCCGCATGGCGGGCGAGAAAGCGCGCGACGCGCTCGCATCGGGCATTGAGTGGAGTATTCGCGAGATGCGCCAAGCCGCGCGCCTTGTGCGCGGCAAAGAGCCGACAGCCCAAAACGGCTCCGTCTCCGTTTTCCTAAAACAAATGCTTGATTTTAAGAATGGGAAAAAAGAAGAGCTGGAGAAATAAATACCACCCCTCCCGCTTCGCCCCGCCAATCGGCGGGGCTTGTCCCTCCCCTTACGATAAGGGCAGGGAAAGAAAAACCCGCGACCATTTTCAGATCGCGGGTGGTGTGGGGTAGGGAATAGTACGCTTATGTTGTAGCGAGTTGGAGACCTTCGACTTTTGCAGGATCCAATTTGCTGCCGTCTGGCGGGTATAGAACGACGGTCTCGCCCACGATTGGTGATGTGAGACAGATTCTATCTCCGCCGCCCACTTCACCGCCACTTGGACCGATGTTGTTTGCCGAGTAGATTTCCAAGCTTGCTTTGTAATCCAAGCGATCATCCTTCACCCACTTTTCAGGTAGTGGAGGGAACCCCTCACCTTTTGCAAGCCAGGAAAACTGTACTTGCAGTTCTCCATCTTTTACGGCGATTGTTTCAATTTCGCCGCGGTAGAGATACTCCTCTCCCTCGTTCGTAATTTCCATTTGGCCGCCTTTGAACCGTTCCACTTCCCGTGTCGTCAGTCGCATACGCATAGACAACCTTTCTTTTTATTGATGTTTTTCTGAAAAGAACGGCTACGAGAAAGTCAGTGTTCTCTCGCCCCCCGCCACCTTTGAAGTAGGACAGGTTACAATTGCGCGCAATTAGCAATTA
>CAYIUC010000015.1:0-4660 GCA_964366535.1 uncultured Candidatus Saccharibacteria bacterium
CACCTTGGTTTCTGCACTCGCCGGAAGCGTTTCTGGTAGTAAGTTGTCGAAGTCGATGTCGCGGTATACGAAAACCGACTTGCTGGTGAAGCATTGGGCCACCACGCATTCCGGTTGCAACGGAATGTTGACAGTGATACCGAGATGGCGGAGAGATGACTGTTGGAGCGGCGCAAGGCCGAGAACATTCCGGAATTCGTCGCGTTTTTCCGTATTGAGCGTACCTTTTTCCGCAGCTTCCAACAAGTCGGACTGGAAACCGCTGTTATACAGCAGTTGCAGTCCGTCTGTAGTTGGGTCTTGCTGCTTCACCACTTGCAGGAGGTGAAATGCCTGATCAAAGGTTGCTTCCATGAGCAACTCCTTTCTTTATTTATGATACTCCTTACGGGTATCGGTTTTTTGTTTGGTCCTCTGCTACCTATCAAGGTGCTTTGAACTCTAAGTACAGTATAGCACAGTCCAGTACTAAGAGTCAATAGCTCGTAATGGATTGCCAAAATATCCTTGCTTTGCAACACGAAAAACGGCTCAACAAATGCCTAGCTGTTTTTGTATCGCCAAGATTTCATGCGCAATCTCGTCCCATGAGTGTGTAAAGGAAAATGCGCGGACTTTTGCCGTTTGCGCTGTATAATTTCTTTCGTCCGAAAGCCAAAGCACTTTTTCTGCAATGTCGCGCTCGCTTTCTGGGTCCACAAAAACGGCGATATTTTTCAAGCGTTCGTACAAACCTGTTTCGCGAGTCAAAATGAAAGGCGTACCAGTGCGAAGCGCATCCAAAATCATATTTGGAGATATGTCGCCAAGCGAAGCCAAAATAACCGCGTACGCATTTTTTATTTTCTCCTTAAACGCCATATGCGGCGCATTTTCAATATCTATTGTGTGTTCCTGGCGCCGGGCTTTTGCTATATAAAAAGCGCGGCGAAGTCGTTCCGTGTTCTTCCATTTCAACTTCCTCGTCCCACCTACAAACACTTTCTTTGTTCTAATGTTCTCAAGAACATCAGAATAACGCGCGGTGCACGACGCATAATAATTCTCAACCACAAAACATTTTTCTGCGTCCAACCTATACGGCTCCGCAAAAATATTTTTCTGCCATTCTGTGCTAAACACAACTGCTGACGCATTTTGCAAAGCCCATCGCACAAATCTGAAAATCATTCTTTCCTTTGCGTTCAGTTGTGCTCTACGAGTTTGATAAAAATTGCGCAATAAAACAAGGTCTCCTGTGCGTTCCACGAACTGCTCCCACAAAAAGTCACCGCCGGTGCGGATGATTGTTTTTTTGCGGAGCAGTTTCCCCACGGCAACGGCAGGTACGGCAGCGCTAAAGGTGTCGGGGATGAATATAAAATCGGCACCGACGGAGCGCCAAAGCACCCACAAGAAAAAAGCTAGGTGCCGTATGCCCGAGGGCAAAAACCGCAACGCATTGAAGCGGCACACGGCTACCGTATGCCACACACTTCCCCACGCGCGCTCTGTCTCTCGCGCGTACTGCGCAGGGCCGCCAATATCTGGCGGGTATATGCCGGTTGCAATTGTTATGCGCATACTGGTATAATAACATTATGACTACCTCAAACATTGCCGGCGCTATAGACGCCCTTAAGCGCGAAGTAGAGAAAGAACGCGAAGAACTTGAAAAAGTAGAGCGGGAACTCTCGGCGCGCCAAGCAGATGTACACAAACTAGAATCGGAACGCAACAAAATTCGCGCGGAGCACGCGAACCACGAACGCGAACTGCAAAAATTACAGCAAGAATTGCAAAACATTAGCAAGAAAAACTAGGTACGGTGAGACGGTGTTCCATACCGTGTTTCAATATCCTTTTGTTCTTCGTTGGAAATAAAAGGTAAATTAGTGGCGTTAGATTCCATTATTGTAGAGTCAAACACCTCCCGCATTTCGCGCGCTATGATATTCCAATCATAGCGCTCTTGCACCATACGGAACGCAGAGGCGATAATCGCCTCGCGGAGCGCGGGTTGTTCGTCAAGGAGCAGTACGGCATCCGCGATGCTTTTTGGGTCGTCGACCTTGCAGAAAAGCCCAGTTTCTTTGTCGCGCAGAAAGTCCACGATGCCGCCGACGGGTGTTGCGATAACCGGCAACCCCGCCGCCATCGCTTCTACAAACGAAATGCCCATACCCTCCGAGAGCGACGGGCGGCAAAAAATATCGGCGCGATGCAAGTATGCAGGCAGTTCTTTATGAGCGACCTCGCCTGCAAAAAGAATCCTGTCTTCTAATTTCAGATTCTTTACTTTTAACTTTAGAAGTTCACCCAAGGGCCCGCTCCCCACTATTTCCAATTTGTATTGCAGTGGTAAGTACCGCATCGCGTCTATCAAATCCCCCACCCCATTCTTCTCCACCAATCGCGAAGTAGTAACGATTATTTTCTCTTCACTTTTGCCTTTTGCATTTTGCCTTTTGAATTTCTCCGCATCCACTCCATTCGGAATAATTTTGATATTTTTTGCCCCCATCGCCTTTCCCCATCCTGCCAAGTAAGTTGAAATTGCCGTGACGATGCGCGCACTACGAAATAAAATCATAAATAGTGGACGGAACACGCCCATTTGGCGGCGTATTATTGGAATCGGGTCACCTTCTTGAAGCGTTAGTATAAGCGGCATGCGTGGGTGGAACAATTTAAAAATCAGAGCCGCCGCGCCCGCGCGGTTCGCCATAACAGCCCACACGGCATCAAAGCGTTCACGCCTATGCAAGGAGAGCGCGCGGAGCGCGGCGGTGAAAGAAAACAAAAACTTACCGCCCCCGACGCGATGTACGGCAGCAGCTCCGATTGTTTCTCGCCGCTTGTGCGTGCTAGAAAATCGGCGCGTGATAATCTCAAAATCAAAATCGCCACCGAGACGCGCTGTTATTTCTTGCGCGGCAATCTCTGCTCCGCCAATTAGCGGCGCGTAGGCGTAAGAGAAAATAAGAATGCGTTTTTTCATACCAAATGTACTTTTTCTGCAAATTGCGCTGCATCGCTTCGCTCGTCTTTTGTAGACGGACGAAACCGAAACGCCGCGAGCGTGCCTACTCCGACCGCGCCAACTCCGAGTACTCCTCCAATCCAATACCACAATGGCGTCCGTGCGTTATCCGAAATAGACATTGCGATGGCGGCGGGAGTTGTGGTAGAAAATCCACCCCCCTCTGTTCCCCCCTCCTTTATAAAGGAGGGGGTTGAGGGAGGATTTTTCTTTGGTATCTCCGACGAGAAAGGAGGTGGCGGCTCGGGCTCCTCATACCTTCCCGCCTCCTTTCCGTTCGGAAAGAGAAGCCGCGCGTCGCCTCCTGTTACAAATACGCCGGTCGCAGATGCAGGAAACGCGACTTTTGTTTTTGGCAAGAGCGTCGTGTGTGAGGGCAGTGCAAATTGCAAGGATCCGCTTGCGAGAATCCAACCGGAGAGATCCAGTTCCATAGCACCGGTATTTTCTATTTCTATAAACCCAGCAGGGCCAGATTCTAGCCCCGACACGCGCACGGCGGGTGCGCTAGCAGTAATTTTGATACGCGCCATTCCAGATAGACCTCCGGAAGCGGCACTCACGACAACTAGGTATGTTCCAGGAATGTTGTAAGCATAGCGCACACTCGCTCCTTCGCGCGATGCGCCGTTGCCGAAATTCCATATAATTCGCGCATTCGAAATCGGCTCTTTTTGGGCGCCAAAAACGGCGGCGGAGAACTCGGAGTCCGCGCCGACAATCGCGCGCGCGGGAACCGTTGCGGTAACCGAGAGCGTCGCGGCGGGTTCAGAAAATCCACCCCCCGCTTCGCTCCCCCCTCCTTTAATAAAGGAGGGGGGTTGGGGGAGAGGATTTTGCGCAAACTCACCAGTCTCCGAACCAACTGCAATGTCATGCGTCGCAGTCCACCCAGTTGGAGATTCATCTAGCATCCATTTTGAACACGAGCGGTTTTCTTCACCGGGCTTTAATGCAATAGTTGCGGAAATAGTTTTCACACCGCCAGTGTTACTCTTGTAATAAAAAGAACGGTTCGCAGTATTAGTGCCCATACTCAATATTGAAACTGCGTTCCAGTTTGAGACACTTGAAGAAAACTCGCCACCTGTTGGCGAAACGGACAGAGAAATACAGGCGGTACTTGGCAACTTTGGCTGTTCGCCTTTTTTCCACTCTACGCCTGCATCATTTTGCGCCTGTAAAGTAATTTCTTCCGATACAGTGTCAACACCAATCGTTTGCGGCGGAGATACAAAAACAAACTGCGCGGGTGTTGCCTCGGCGCTTGCTAGTAACGGAATAAAGGACAACATCGCTACAACGCGCATCATACAAGTGGCGGCTCCGGCGGAAGGCCCTCGCGCAAAACACGCTCTACTTCTTGCGGAGAAGGTTTCTCGTTTGATGGCGCAGAAGCGTTTGTCAACACATCCTGCAACGCATCGCGAAGCGCAGTGTTTCCTTGCAAAGACGGCTTTTGCATATCTCGCCGCGGCTGTAGCGAAGAAAGCGGAATCGCTTTGGGTGGCGGAAGTGGCGGTGCTGGCGGAGGCGTCGGCACAGGACGAACTGTGGTAGGCGCAGGCGGCGCAGGAGGGCGTTCACGCACTTCTCTCTTGCGTTCCTGCCAATACCCCTCCCGACGGTGCGACTCGG
>CAYIUC010000015.1:4670-14066 GCA_964366535.1 uncultured Candidatus Saccharibacteria bacterium
CGGGTGGCGGGTTTGTTCTGGAGTTTGAGTGTGGGTCCGTTGGATCGGTGTGGGAGCGTGCCACTCTTTAATTTTCTCTTCCACAGCCGCGCGAGGCGCGGCGAATTGCCGCCGAGACGCGGCGATCACTTCCGCTTTGTAACTTTCTTTCGGGCGTTCAATAGGCGGTAGTGTCGTTGCAGAAAATGGCGGAGAGGAGATGCCGTCTATCATAAGTTTTAAGTAAATCTGCACAAAGCCAAGATTCACCAAGTCCTCCGCCATAAACTGCGGAGCAAATTCTTTTTCAATAAACTCGGCATCGCGTGCACCGACCCTAAAGGTGACCATCGTGCCAATGTTGCCAAATACCGCCGCGGCAACTTCCTCCTCCATTTGCTCAATATACTGGTGCGCAATCGTGAGCGCGAGCTTGTATTTGCGCGCTTCCGATAGTATGTCGGCAAAACTCTTGTTTGCAAACGACTGAAACTCGTCAACGAATAGGTAGCAAGGCGCAAGTTTGGCGGCTTCTTTTTCTTGCACATCGGCGCGCGACATAGCGGCAAGGTACATTTTCGTCACGAGCATACTTCCGAGAAGCTTTGCGTTACCCTCGCCGACCAGCCCTTTGGAAAGATTGACGATAATAATTTTCCGCCCGTCCATCATCTGTCGCAAATCAAAACTGGACTTTTCTTGCCCAATAATGTTCCTTATAAGTGGGTTGGAAGTAAACTGCCCCACTTTGTTTTGTATTGCGGGCGTTGCCTCTGCCGCGTAGCGGTCGGTATATTTCGCAAATTCATCTACCCAAAACGAGCGAACCGACGGGTCTTTTACATTATTTACAATATTCTTGCGGTACTCCTTGTCGGCAAGCACGCGGTTGATGCCGAGTAGTGTTGTGCCCGGCGTTTCCAAGAGCGCTAGAAGGGTATTGTTCAGAATGTACGCCATACGCGCGCTCCATGCATCTACCCAGATTTTCTCGAAGGTAGACATAAGTCCGTTCGCCACTAGGTGCCGCCTGTCCGCGCCTACATCTTCCATAATGTTGAACGCTACTGGGAAATCCATATCAAACGGCGCGAAGTAGAGCACATCGTTTACCCGCTCCTTCGGTACATAATCCAGAAGCAGTTCTGCGGACTTGCCGTGCGGGTCTATGAACGCAAGCCCGTTGCCAGACTGAATGTCCTGAATCGCCATATTTTCAAGGAGCGTGCTTTTGCCCATACCGGTCTTTCCAATGACATACATATGCCGCGAACGGTCTTTCTCTTTAATACCAAATGGGGTGCGCTTGCCGCGCGCATCGGTCTGTGCGAAGTAGGTAATTTTTTCTCCCGAAGCCATATGGAAAGTATATCACAATAGAAAGCCCCGAACGGAGTTCGGGGCTTCTCTCGCCGCAACGGACGAGAACTGGTTAGTACTGGTTGAGAACTGGCCTCCCTGCCTCAATATCCGCCAGCACATCTGGCGTGAGTTTTCTGGGGACCGAAGCGCATCCAACGATTCCTGAACCAAAGGACGATTGCCATCGCGTATACGCACGGCGCACTCTCGCCTTCGATTCAGCAGATGTTTGATTTTGAGTCACTCCCGCAGAAAGCGGGCTGGATACAACACCTATGGATTTAGCCATACTAACTATGTATTTGATTGACCGATTTTTTGAGGAGAACAAACGAAGCGCAACCCAGCGCTCCAATCCTCTGGCGGCAAAGTGTACTCCTACCATTTATTCTGTCAACAGCGCGTCCTGTGTATAACGGTTTGACGGGTCCCATAACATCCACGAGGTGAATCCAGCGTCATAGGTTGCTTGCATTTGCGCGCGCACCATATCTGCGGTATAGGTCGCACCCAAGTCAAAGTCCTGTAGCCAAGGGCGAATTTTCTCCGGCGTGGTAGACGCGCGTGCAAATGCACGATCAAGAGAATATTTAATAACGCGATACGGCTCTGCCGCCGGGTTCGGCATTCCCAGAAAGTTTGTCGGGTAATGCGACGGATACACCATCGGCGCGACAAAATCAAAATGTGCGAGCCCAACTTCCAGCACTTGCCCGATGTTTAAGTCATCGCGGTTCGTCGTCGTCATACCGAAAAAGTCCGCAGAGATTACAGCGCCTGTTGGCTTGAGTTCCGATGCGAGATACGCAAAGAAAGAATCAAGCACTTCCGTTTTCACGCGCGTGCCGCTCCATGGGTACGCTATGTCATTCATATCGCCGTCTGATGGAAAGCGCACATAGTCAAAATTGAGTTCATCAAAACCGACGGCATACGATTCTTTCGCGAGCGCAACGGTGTATTCCCACGCCGCGCGAGCCGCCGGGTCTATCCACGCGAGCCCCTTTCTGTCGCGCCACACAGACCCGTCGGAGGCGGGCACGACCGCAGGGGGGGGGCGCGCCACCGCAAGCTTCGGGTCTTGAAAAACTGAAATGCGGCCAATAACAAAGATACCCTTCTCATGCAGTTTCTCAATAAACTCGCGAATATCTGGAATCCTGTTTTCTGAAGCGCCAACAGATACTAGAAGCGGGTCAGTTACTGGAAAAGCGACGGTACCGCTATAGTCCTTTATGTCTACGACCACGGCGTTAATTTCCGTGCGCTCTGCTAATGCCACGAGTTCTTCGCGCCGCGCCGCGTGGCCCGCCACAAAACTGGTCATATAGAGCGCCTTGAGGGGTTCTGGGAGCTTCAGATGCACCACTTCCTGCAAAACATCTGCCGCCACCGCCGCGCTCGCGTCCGCATGATACGCAATACTACCTTGCCCGCGCAAATATACGCCCGCACTTACGGCAAGCACCGCCAATGCGGCAATGCCAACATACCAAAGACGCGAAATCCGAGAATGTCTTTTCATGGTAGCGCAAGTGTAGCACAGCACCTCTATATCCGCTTTGTGGTATACTTATCCACAGATTTTTGAGAAAGGATTTATGAAAAAGAAAGAATTGACTGCAGACAACCTACGGTCGCTTATCGGAGGCGTCGCTGAGGTGCAGATTTTAGGCGAACGCTCCTGTGGCGGTATTATCGGGGACATTGCCGTACGGAACGGCAACATTGTGCTCACATTCGCCAAATATGTAGAGAAGAGTGGCGAAAAGTGGGTGCGTTCAGAAAATCATCCAATGCCATTTGCTCTGAACGCAATATGGGTGGATGAAAACCTTGTCATTCGTGATAACGATACCGTGGTCGTCGTACATCAATCATTAGAGAGCATCACCAAGAAACTCTCCTGAACTCCGCCCCTCTTTAGAGAGGGGCTTGTTTTTTATTTGTTTGAAACAATCACCACAAACTCGCCGCGCACTTTTTCCTGATTATTTTTAAAATATTCCAGGAGTTCGGCGGACGAGCCGTTTTTTACTTCTTCGTGAATTTTCGTCAATTCGCGGCAAATCGTAATGCACTTTTCCGGCGCGAATGTTTGAAGCGACTCAAGCGTCTTTATAATCCGATGCGGCGATTCGTAAAATACAACCACCCGCTTCGTATCGGCAATTTCTTTAAATAGAGTTTCTCGCCCCTTCTTGTGTGGCAGAAACCCGAGAAACAAAAAATTATCTGCTGAAACACCCGCGACCGAAAGCGCCGCGGTGAGCGCCGAGGGTCCGGGCACCGACTCAATTTTTACCTCCGGTAATGCCACACGCACTTTTTGCACAAGCCGTGAACCAGGGTCCGAAATACCGGGCGTACCCGCATCCGTTACTAGCGCAACACTCTTCCCTTCTTGCAACAATTCAATTACACGCTCCGCGGATGCGCCGCTCTTCTGCTCGTTGTATGCAATGAGTTTCTTGCCTGTTATTTCATACTTCTCTAACAGCCGTTTCGTAACGCGCGTATCCTCGCACAAAATAATATCCGTCTCGCGCAAAACCCGCAACGCCCGAAGCGTTACATCTTCCAGGTTCCCAATCGGCGTGCCGACGATATAAAGAGTGGCCATAGATATTTCTTATGCTGATGTTCTCAAGAATAACAGAATATACATAGTATAATATTCATGTTGTTGTCATTCTAATGTTCTCAAGAACTTAAGAACATACTCAGCGCGGCTGGTAATCTTGTGGCGAATTGAGACGCTGTCGGACTTTTTGAGGACTAGCCCTGCAATAGCAAGGCGGCGTAAGTGGTCGGCGGCGGTTTTGTAATTGATGCCGAGCAATTTCGCAATATCGTCTACCGACTGTTCCGGAGCTTTCTTGAGCACTTCCAAGATTTGAATGCGCCGATGATTGGAAAACCCGCGCACGAGCCGCTCGAGCGTCCTATAATTTTTCTTTTCCTGTTTGTGTTCCATAAAATTCCTTATGCTGATGTTCTTGAGAATATCAGAACATACCAGCCAAATGCAAGCGATTAATCCGTCACAACCATACGCAACAATTTCTCAATGGTGGGACGATGCGGCTGCGGGAGTGCTGATGGTGCAAACCACCCCGCTTCGGCAATTTCTATATTATCAATACGAAAATCAGAACTGGAGACGATGGCGCGAAAACAGACAACGGTATCGCGCTTGTATTCTTTTCGGCTTTCGTATTCCCCAATCTTGTCCAAGTTGCCAAGTATAATACCAACTTCCTCTTTTATTTCTCTCCGTGCCGCTTCTGCATAAGATTCTCCACGATGAACGCCACCACCGGGAATCGTCCACCCCAGATGCGCATATCCCAAACGCGTCAATAGAATCTTTCCCTGACACTCTATCAACACTTTTACTCCACGCGTATACGGTTGGAACATAAACCAATAGAAGCGCCGAAATGGATGTATAGCATTCCAAAATATGTTTATAAAAAATCTTTTCATATTCCTCTACGAGATTTCTTTATTCTAATGTTTTCAAAAATACCAGAAAGAACCAAGCCCCACAATCACACCTTAATTAATATGTCGGCAACTTTGTTAGTGTCGCCCGCACCGAGTGTCAAAATTAAATCATTGGCGCTGGAAAACTTCTCCGCGAGCGCGGCGGCTTCGGCAAACGAAGCGGCAAAATGCGCTTCCTTGCCGTTCTTTTTAATTTCATTTACGACCATTTGCGATGAAATGTCGCCGGGGTCTTTCTCACGGGCGGGGTAAATAGGAAGAAGCACAACTGCATCGGCGCGCGCGAAGCATTGCCCGAACGCCGCTAGATGGTCTTTAGTGCGCGAGTAGAGATGCGGCTGGAACACAACCACAATTCTTTGCGTAGGAAATGCTTCGCGCGCGCCTTGCAATGTCGCTTCAATTTCTGTCGGGTGGTGGCCGTAATCGTCGTATACCAATGCGCCGTTTTGCGCCCTTCCTCTATATTCAAACCGCCGCCAAGTGCCGCGAAAGGCGGCGAGGGAGCGGAGCGACACTTCGTCAGAAATTCCTAGAGCACGCGCCGCGCAGAGCGCAGCGCGCGCGTTTTGTAGATTGTGTTTCCCAGGAATCTTTAATGCAAAGTTCTTTTTCAACACAATCAAGCCGTACTCTTTTTCAGTTATAACCACTCCGTCTTTCGGGACTTTTGCCACGAGTTCCGCAAACGCGTTCCTAATATCGTCCAGATCCTTGTAGTAATCAAGGTGGTCTGCATCAATGTTGGTAATAACTAAAATCTTTGGCGACAAATTCAGGAACGAACGGCGGTACTCGCACGCTTCTACTACTAAATACTTGCTTTTGCCGGCAATAAAATTGGTCCTTCCGCCCTTTCCGTCCAAAAGGAAGCTGCCGACAATCACCGTCGGGTCTAACCCCGCATCCATCAAAATCCTTGCAATCATTGCAGTCGTCGTCGTTTTGCCGTGTGTACCTGAAATTGCAATGGTGAATTTTTCTTTGGAAATAACCCCGAGCGCTTCGGGGTACGAGAGGAGCAGCACGCCGCGTCGCTTCGCCTCCGCAAATTCCGGATTCTCCAACGGCACTGCAATTGTATAAATTACTAAATCGCAATCGGCGGGGATATTTTCCGCCCTTTGCCCTATCGTTACCTGTACCCCGACTTTCCGGAGCTCTGCCATCACTTCACTCTCTGCCGTGTCAGAGCCGCTGACTTTTATTCGAGCAACCCCTCGACTCCGCTCGGGGTAAAGAAACATCCGCGCAATCGCAGAAATCCCAATTCCGCCTATGCCGATGAAATGCACCACTTTAATTTTTGAGAAGTCCATATTCACGGAAATAATAGCATAAAAATGACACAAAACTGCCCTTGCTCTTTCGAGCAGGGGCAGTGATGTTAATACCGGTAGTATACCCGAAGCTAAAATCTTTGCAAGTCAGCAAGCAAAAAAACTCGCGCAAACGCAGAAACCACAATCTAGCCAATCCCGAAAATTCTAGTTAGCCAACATTAGTAAATTCGGCTACCTTTTATTAATGATAATATTTTCTACGCCAACTAAACCAGTCATTAAAGTAGTTATGCCCAAAACTAATGTAATGATTATAGAGATCTCAAATCCAAAGAATTTGTATGCTAAAGCAGAAACTGTTCCGATGACTAATAAGATTATTGCGAACACATGAACTAAATCTGACGGCTCTTGTTTCATTTTTTGCTATAGATTATTAATTAATTTCACAAACTGCTTTCCACTATTATACTCGTTCTTGAACCATTTTCCAAACGATTATCGGTCTAGAATCACCAAAGCAAGGCGTCTCAGTTCCTTAAGACTGGGACCGTATTTCTTGTTTAGTTCGTCCAATAACATCGCTTCGGCAAGCACCTGCTGGAAGCCGTCGCTTAGTTTTTTATCCGTTTTTGAATCAATTTTATACGCTATATTTACGAAGTAGCGTGAAGCTTCTTTGGGGGTAAGCATCTTGTCTCGTAGCGCTTCCAGTACATCCAGTACCAGCATCGCGACTTCATGTGCGAGAAATCGAGCAGGCACCCTTTTGAAAAGGTACGCATGAATTAGCTTCACTCTGGATTTTATTATGCTTTGGCGTAAAGACTTTTTCATAGTTTTTTAACCAATTCCACAAACTGCTCGCTTCTATCATACTCATTTTTAAACCACTTCCCAAAAGATGCGAGGGCTGGAGAAAACAAAATAATATCGCCTTTTTCTGCAATCTGCATAGCCGCTTCCACGCACTCTTTCAGAGTTTCTCTTTCTGTAAAATTCGCCAACTCTTTTTTTAGTTTTTCTGTCCCAGTCTCGCGGAGAAGTATTACCGCTTTGCAATGCTTCGGTATTTCCGCCACCAACTTGCTCATATCAAGACCTTTGTCGGTGCCTCCGCAAATCAAAACAATCCCTTGAGGCACCAGATGTTTGAAGCCCACAACATCTGGCGCCAAAGATAACGCGCGGAGCGCGGCGATTGTAGCATCCGGCGTCGTAGCGTTATTGTCGTTGTATATTTTAATGCCGCGGACAGTGCGCAAGTATTCTAAGCGGCCTGCGACGGGCTTGAACGATTTTAACCATTTGCGCAAGGCGGATTTGGAAATACCGAGAACGCAAAGCGCAGCGGCGGCGAGCGCCGCGTTCTCGCGATTGTGCTCGCCGAGTATTTTGAGTTTAATTGCAGAAGGAAGCGGTGCTGGAACGAGTGGCGCAATTGGTGAGCGTTCTTTTTGTATCCGAACGGCAATGTGCGGACCGGCAATCAGTGTGTCGCCTTTTTTCTGAAACTTAAAAATATTTGCCTTGTCGGCAAAATAAAGTTCTCTGCTTGCCGTGAGCGACTCGTCCCGAGTTTTATGGAGGGAAGTCGAACGGTAATAAACAAGGTGGTCGTCTTGCAAATTCGTGAAAACAGCAACATCGGGACTTATATGAAGTTCACCGAACCCCTGCAACTGCCACGAATCAAGCTCCAAGACGCACACATCTCCCTTTTTTATTTTCGGCAGTAGCGCAAGAGTAGAAACGCCTTGCACATTTCCGCCTAGGTGTGCCCGTTTTCCCGCTTTTGTAAGTGCGTGATAAATAAGGTGCGTAACCGTTGACTTGCCGCGCGTGCCGGTAACGCCGACAATCGTCGCACCCATTTCCCGCGCAAACTTTGCAAATAGCGCAGTAGACATATATATAGGCACGCCGTTTTTACGCGCTTCTGCAATATATGGCGACTCAAGCGGCACGCCCGCGGCTTTCAATACAAAATCACAATCTTTAAAATCTTCCAAATGATGGCCACCGAGTGTGTACGAAATATTTTTATAGCGCTTCAATTGAGCAAGGGAGCTCGCCAGTTGTTCTCTGGTTTTGAGGTCGGTAACTAGCACCTCTGCGCCGCACCAAGCCAAAAATGCGACATCCCCCACCCCGCGCCCGAGAAGCCCGAGTCCCATTACGGTTACTTTTTTCCCTTTAAAGAATTGCTTCCAGTTCTGCATAGCGGCAATCCTAGCATAGAAACAAAAAACCCAGCACTTCCGATAAGCACTGGGTTATAGTTGCGAGCATGTTTACATCGCAACCAATTCTCGGTCTGGCCTGCGGGTTGTGGTCCCCGCGCGACGGCCGCTCGCAGAGCGCGCGAATTCTTCGAGTTCGCGGTCCAACTCGGTGAGTTGTTCTGCGACTGCCGGTTTCTGCTCGCGGTTACAAACCGCGACGGCGACTGGGTTTGGATTTGGGTTTGGATTTGGCCGCGGGTCGTCGCAAGCGACGAAGTCAGCGTCTTTCCAGACCGTCCAGCGATTGATGCGCTGGCAGGGTCCGGAGTGGTACGGCTTTTCGGTACCGACAGGGTCGTTCTCGCGCCCGCGCGGAAACCGCGCTTGGAGTTCTTCCATTGTCCCCACCGCAACCTCTTCCTCACGCACACCGTTGCGCATGATTTGCCCCTTGAACCGATTCTCGCCGACCACCCGATACATCGAGCGAGTTTTGATTTGACTCAAGGCCAAGTCCCAGTACCGTTTGTAACCCCACAAACCGGCGCGAGGCGCTCTACCGGGGAGAGCCGGACGCAAGTCTGGAGTGATGACGACTTCGTCGCCGCACTTCGGCCATTGACTCCAGTCCTCGCATGAGAACTCTGGAGCAGTCGGCCCTGCGACCACTTTGCGACAACTGGACATGGGCAAGAAATAATCCTTGCCATCTGCAGTTTTTGCGAACCCGAAGCCCGCAAGCGATTCGTCGTGGTTAGGACGGAACATTGTCACTCGAGCGAACACTACATTACTATTCACAATTACCTTTTACAAAGAAGATGGCTAAGGCGTATTGCCTTCCTTCATGGAATCCCGCTTCAAGCGGGACCAGCCATATCTACCTCTTAGTATAGCAGATATGGGTATATTTGTCAATGGGCATGGAGAGATTCGAACTCTCAACCCTTGCGGGATACGGTTCTGAGCCGTACGCGTATGCCAGTTCCGCCACATGCCCATAAAACCACCAAATGCGCGATCCAGGACTCGAACCT
>CAYIUC010000016.1:0-1353 GCA_964366535.1 uncultured Candidatus Saccharibacteria bacterium
AGGTCAGAAAAGCTAGGAATGATGGGCGGTTTCAGCAACGCAGGGTAGTCATTCCGAGGTAGGGCGAATGACTACCTGCATGACTACCCTAGGGGCCGAGATTTCGGGTAGAATGGGTACGCACATCAGCGTATAATCTCACCAACACAAAACCCCGCCGAATGGCGGGGTTTTGTTTGCGATACAAAATCGCTCTGAAATTACATCGCTGCGCCGTTTGTGCACGACTTGCAGCCCTTCTTGTGCGTGAAGAGCTCGTAGAGCGCGGAGAGACCTACTAGCACATAGACGACTTTAGAAATCGTCGTGTCCATTCCGCCAAGAAGCGAGCCGACTTCCCAACCTGTAAGCGCATAGAGACCCCAGTTCAAACCGCCGATAACGAGGAGAATCCACGCAATAATATGCAATCCTTTCATAAAAATAATTCTAAAAAAATTAGTTGCTAATACACAATGACCTTTGCGTCTAGTATACCATGCCAATTCCCCGCGCAAGGACGAGATATTAACAGGTGTGTTTACGCTATGTCCCCACCAGGAGTCGAACCCGGATCAACGCCTTAGAAGAGCGCTGCTCTGTCCATTGAGCTATGGGGACACTTTCAAAATACCCTTACTTCCCCGGATCGGCAACCGACGGGAGCGAACGGCGCGTCGCTTCGTATTCCGCGGCGCGTCGCGCAAATGCCTCAAGAACTTCGTCCAGCTTTTCGCGCGAGAACGAAGCATCGGGGGCGGGTATTTCTGCAACTGGAATGTAGTGTCGTCGTATAAACAAAAACCAGTTGCAGAATGCGAGAAGTAGCGCGAGTAGCATGGCACCCCCAAGCAATAGCGTCCAATCGCGGCACTGTTGTCGGCGTGTTGGCATATTTTTATTATCTTAATTTTAACGCCTCTAACTCAAAAATTCCCGACCACGCTCCTGATTCTTCTCGCGCAAACGACGCGCGAGAAATTGCAAGCGGTCTGGGTAAGAGTTCTAGAAGCATGAGGAAACGATGCACTTCCGCAAAGCTTCCGCTTGCCTCCACCGCGACGAGCAATTTCTCAAACCCGCCAAGGGGTGGCGGGTTTACGGACTCTTCGGGCGACGCGACTTTTATAATCGTAAGCTCCGCTCCCGCCGCGCCCGCTGCCTGTTCAAGCTCTTTCAGAAACTGTACAGCTCCGTCTTGACCGACAAAAAGAGCGTCGACTCGCGCGCGCTTAACCTCTGTCTCTAAAAGCAGGCGCTCTCTTAATGCGTCGTGCCGCCCTGCTTGTTCTTCCGCCGCGCGCGCCCCCCCCCGGGGGGCCGCCCCCCCCGAGGACGCCGGCAAAAAAAAACAAAAAGCCGCCAAAAACCCAA
>CAYIUC010000016.1:1363-13379 GCA_964366535.1 uncultured Candidatus Saccharibacteria bacterium
TTATATAAAAGTTGGGGATATTTTATTGTGTGGTGCCGCCGTTGTTGTTTTTCCGCCGCGCGGGCCGCGGGGGTGGGGGGGGGGCGCGCTTGCTCGCGTGCAAAAAAGAACCACAGTGCGGCATACGCCAGAAGCGCTAGAAGCGCGAGCGCAACGGAAAGTGCAGCAAGCAATTTGGTTGAACGAAATGGCATCATGGAAGTGTTTCGCGGTATACCGCGCGGAGCGTAAAAGATAATGCCGTTTCCTTAGCAAAACTATCGATAGGCAACGCTACCTGCGCAAGACGCCGTTCCGATTTTGCCGCCGCGTAAAACGCCGCAAGCGCGTCGCGCGTTTCGGCGGTGCCGCTTACCGAGACCTCAAAGCCGCCATCTGCGAGAGGGGTAGCGGCAAACGCAGTAAGCTTGACGCCGCCATTACGAAGCGACGCAAAAAGCGGCAATGCTCCAGAAAGCGCTTCTTGCCGCGGAGCGGCTAGCGTAGCAAGGCGCGCTTTTGTTTCAGAAACCAAATGCGGAGCATCAGTTTTAGAAGCGACGGAGCCATCGACCTTAGACGGCGCCCCGCCGCTTGTGAATTTTGTTTCGTCTCCGCGAAGGGCTTGAAACGACAGAGCGCCGCCAAAGACAGCAGCCAGCACCTCTACCCCAAAGAACAAGCAAAATACAATAAGCAACCGCATGCGATACTCGCGCTTCGTATTTTCTTGTACATCATTTGTAAGTATATTAAGCATATGAAAATGAACCGAGCGCCAAACCTATCGCCGACGCAAACCTAAGCGCATCGCGTTGCGGCAGAGCTGGAGCGGCGTGCTCTACCGACAAGGCGTGCCGCCACACTAGCGCTGGTTCTACCGGCATGTGTAGAACCGACGCGAGCGAAGCGAGCGTGCGCGCGTCCCCCGCTCCAGCGCCGCAAGCAACAGCAGATCGTGGAGCGCCATCCACATTCCCATGTTCTCCCTCCCAAAACGCACAAACGCGCGCCGCCTCGCGCGCAAGCGCGCCGGGATCTCTCGCTGTTTCCTCTGCTGTAAGCGGAATTGTGGTTGAAAATCGCGCCAAACGGCCGCACACGATAAAAAGCCCAGCATCATCTTCGGAAAGATTAATTACCAGAATCGGGCGATCGTTTTTTGCAGGCGATACCGCACGAGCAACTGTTTCCGCTTCGCTTTCAAGCGACAATAAAGAGAGTCCTGCATCTCTAAATGCGCTGGCATACGACTCCGACGCGGCGCGAGGCGCCGCTACGGCCACATACCGCGACAATGCAGTATTGTTTCTACGATGCAAAATTGGCTCTATCGCAAATACCGAATCGTTCGAGCGAATAGGAACCTGCTCCTCCAGATGAAGTCCGATTGCTGTATGCGCCTCGGCAAGCGCAGTCGGCGCTTCTGTCTCAAACACATACGCTTGCTGTTCTGAAAGCGCGGCGCGCACGAAGCGGATGCTTCGTGCGGATTGTATCTTTTTAAGCACGCTTACGAGTTGCTCGCGGCGCGAGATAGCGCCTCCTACCACCGCGCCCTTAGGCAACGGCTCCTCTGCCCACCAATCAACATGCAAACTGCCGAGCGAACCCGAAAAGGAAATAGCGCGCACGAACGCGTCGGATATATCTATGCCCGCGGCGGGCATTGCGAGAAAGCGCGGAGGCGGAAGCAAACGATGGAGTACATTCATGCATCCAGTATAACACTGCTTTTTGTTCTGTTTTTCCACCATTCGCGCAATAGAGGCAAAAACGAAATGACAACAATCGCGGCAATGATAGGCATTAGGTAGCGGTCGGGCTCTGGAATTGCCATTCCAAGAAAAAATCCAAGAAATACAAGCAGTGTAGCCCACAGAGCGCCGCCTATGCAGTTGTATGTAAAAAAAATGCGGTACTCCATCTTCCCCACCCCAGCTAGAATCGGCGCGAAGGTGCGAACAATCGGCACAAAGCGCGCGAGTACGATTGTTTTCTTGCCGTAGCGCGCGTAAAACGCCTGCGTGCGCACGACATGTTTCTTGTGGAAAAAAAGCGAGTCCTCGCGTGTAAATATTTTTGGTCCAACCTTTTTTCCAAACGCATACCCTACGCTATCGCCAGCAATGGCGCATAATATACAGCCGAGCCAAAGCGCAAAAACATTGAAGTGCCCGAGCGAGGCAAGGAGACCAGCCGTAAATAGCAGCGAATCGCCAGGCAGGAAAAATCCGAAGAAAAGTCCCGACTCCGCAAACACGATAGCGAAGACACCTAGTATCCCGATGGAGGAGATTAGAAATGTAGGGTTCAGAAAATCAATGACGGGTTGTAAAAAAGTCATAAGAATTTATTTCTTTTCTCTGTCTAGAAAACTCTGCAAGATAATGGCGGCGGCGGAGGCGTCTAGTTTGTCTGTTGCGCCTTGCCAACGCTCCGCTTGCGCAGACGACCAAAATTCCGGCTCGGCGCGGACTGGTAGTCCGGTCGCTCGTGCAATATGTTCTGAAAAATCCACGACGCGCTCTGCAATCTTGTTTGGCGCGCCAGAAAAGTCGCGCGAGTCGCCGACAACTATTTCCGAAACGCCGCGCTCGCGGAAAAGAGCCGCGAGCGCGGCTACTAAATTTTTATCGTTTGGAAGTACCTTATGCGGAAACGCCACCCTTCCATCTTCGTCCGACACGGCAACGCCTACCCGCTTCGCCCCGTAGTCAATTCCGATGTAGCGCATAGGTGGTAGTGTAGCGCAAAACGCACATTTTTGTTATACTGAAAGCGTTATGGTTAAGAAAATCTTTACTACAAGAACAAAGTACGGCTCGTTCCAATGCGTTGCGGAGCCGGAAAAAGATACGGGTGGGTATTCAGTTGAAGCGAATGGGGTTGCTGGAGCGATATCGTGGGGCAAGACGCTCACAGAAGCAAAGAAAATGATTTTGGAAGCCATTGAAGGCGCGATAGAAGCGCAGACATTAAGTGTGGTTTTTTAAGTAAAATCCTCAAACAAGCAGGGTTGTCTATAAAAGAATTTCTGAAATTGTAAATGTCACATTATACAGTATCAGCGCATTTTGCTAGTATCGTAAGCAAGGGAGGGGTCGCATAGAGGCCTAGTGCGGAAGTCTTGAAAACTTCTAACGGTTTACACCGTTCGTGAGTTCGAATCTCACCCCCTCCGTTTATGCAAACTCTTTCATGGAACGCTACAGAGGAGCGGCGCGCGCCGAAAACGGCGGAGTGGTTTTTTGCCGCAAGTATTATTGCGGTTGCGCTCATAGCCACTGCAATAATCCTCGGCAACGCGCTATTTGCGGGCGTTATTACGCTCGCATCAATAATCTTCCTTCTACACACACGCCGTGCGCCGAGGAGCGCGCATACGGCGGTAACAAACGAGGGCATCTCGTTTGGCGATGTGTTTCTTCCTTACGAAAAACTTGCCGCCTTTTGTGTGGAAGACAGCAACGGCTCCTCTCGCCTTCTACTTAGACACAAAAAGAAGCTCTCGCTCTTGACCGCCATCCCGATTGCAGGCGTGCATCCAAACATCGTGCGCGCCGCGCTAAAAGAATTCTTGCAAGAAGAAAAACTCCAAGAGCCATTCGCACAGAAGTTTTTGGAGTATTTGGGGTTTTGACGGCGAAGCGTTTAGCGTGTAGCGTATAGTTTAAACCTCTCGTCGTTCAACGGATAGGACACCGGCCTGCGAAGCTGGAAATACAGGTTCAATTCCTGTCGAGGGGAAAGATTTATTTAACCGAAACGACCAATCGCGCGAGTTGCGACTTTTTGCGATCTGCCGCGCCGCGGCGAATAGTGTGTTCTTTTGACGCCTTATCGAGCGCTTTGTAAGCAAGCGGGAGGAGTTTTGTCGCTTCGGAAAGTTTCTTTGCCGTGACCAATTTGCGCATATTTTTTATTGCATCAGAAACCGCCTCTTTGCGGCGCAGGTTGAACACGCGCTTGCGTAGCGATACGCGGTGCGCTTTTTTCGCAGATTTGGTAATAGCCATAAGAAAAGTAGTATATACTATCTTTATGATTGCGTCCATCACTGGAATAGTTGCGGAGAAAGGCGCACGATTTGCCGTGCTTGATGTTGGAGGTATAGGGTATAAGGTGTGGGCTACCGACGACACTCTTAACTCCCTCAAAGGCGGTGCGCAGGCGAAACTCCTCACGCATCACGCAGTGCGCGAAGACGCGCAGGAACTCTTTGGGTTTCTAGACGCAGACGACCTAGCGCTCTTTGAACTTCTGATTAAAATCTCCGGCATTGGTCCAAAGACGGCACTCAACATATTGAATGTCGCAACACCCGCAACTCTTCGCCGCTCCATCACATCTGGAGAGACGGCGTACCTCACAAAGATTTCCGGCATTGGGAAAAAGACAGCAGACAAAATCATTCTGGAACTGCGCGAAAAGCTTGGCTCTGGAGGCGAAGGAGAAACGCTCAAAGACGAGGTGGACGCGCTGGAAGCCCTGAAGGCGCTCGGATATTCGCACACAGAAGCGCGCGAAGCGCTAAAGAAAGTGGAAGGGAGTGTTGCGGGCACTTCTGCGCGCATCAAACAAGCGTTGAAATTGCTCGGTAAAAACGGCTAAACTACGCTCCGCCGTTTATTTTCCGAAAAACCGTTCTATGCCGCTATAGGTCTCGGCTGCATAGCCGAGTAACGCCTCTGCGCGCGTTGACGCATTGCGTATGGCGCTTTCATAAATATATGCGTACTCAATAAGTACCGCCGCGGGGTCTAGCGTATTGTACGCGCCAACGGCGATTAAACTTTGATCAGAGGCAAGCCCGCCGTTTTCTTTAGGCAGATTGCTTGGCGTGTACTTCGTGGAAAATTGCGCGAATAGCGCGTCGACAACCGCGCGGCTCGCCTTCGCATTTGAATATTGTGCATCTGGGAAATATAAAGTGAAGCCGCTGTACTTTCCTACGACGCCTGTTTTGCGCCCGCCGTAGTCGTTGAAGTGCAAGTGCATTACAAGATTGAAACCTTGTTCGTTTGCCCATTGATTCACCGCGTACAAACGGAGCGCTACCGGAAGCGCCGCTTTGTTGTGCGGCACGCCGTCGGCGCGGTTTACCGCGCCGACTTTGAGCAAATCCGCCATTACTTTTTTCTTCGCCGTTACCGCTGCGCGCACCGTGTCTTTGTTTTTCTGAAAATACGCATCAAATGCGGGCAAGTACCCTTCTTGCGATCGCAGAAGCGTCACTTCGTACTCTTTATTTTTCGCAAACTCTGCCGCGAGCGCCTCACCTACCGCAGTAGTAAGCGTTACCTCGCGCACGCCGTTGTACTCTGTTCCCCAACTTTCGTCGTCGTGCCCAGGAACAATGAGCACCTTCACCTTTCCTTCCCCGCGAAGTGCTTTTGCATACGCTTCGTGCAGTTGCGCCTCGGTAATGCTATCTGCAAAAAATATTCCGGCAAGTGCGCGACGGAAATCACCAAGCGATATATACTCAACGCTTCCAAATACATAGACAACAAGAGCCGCGACAGCAACCACAAGAATAATAAGCGCGGTTTTTGTTTTCATTTGTAAAATATTTAGTATGTCACTGTATCTACCACCTTACCTGATGCGTCTCGCAGGGTTATAACCTCCCGAGTGGATTTCCAGAGCGTAAGATCGCGAGAGAGATAGAGATGCCATTCGTTTTTGTAAAAGTCGGTATCTGATTTGTGCGCCGTCACGCACTTTGGGTATGTAAAGGAGTCGCGGATAAAACGAACGCATTCTTCTCCAAGTTCTATTGGCGGCTGCGGCTCAATGCGACATCGCCGCATATTATTTATATGTTCCAGGCATGCATCCGACAAGCTGTTTGGCGGCGGCGGGAGCGGCTCGGTTTTTGGTAGTGGACATGCAACTGGAAGCTGCGGAGTGAAGTTTTGGAATTGTTCAAAATAGCCGACGCATTTATTGACGCGTAACGAATATCCGAGCGGTGACCGCCCCGTCACCACATACGCAACTCCTCCCGGCTCAAGATACACAAGTTCTTCGGGGTTGACCGTCCCCTGTTGCGGCAAGTATGCGCCCTTGCCGATAGTTGCCGTGCGTCCCGACGCTTCGCTATTGAGCGTCATACCGGACAGAAGCACGCGCGAGGGCGCGGAGTCGGAAAGTTGCAAGGTTACATATTCCTCCGCTGGAGAAACAGCAGAGCCGTAGTTATTTACCGAAAGCTCCAAGAGCCCTTTAAGTGAAGATGCGCCGCTCTTTTCCTCAACGGCTTTTAGGTCGCCCGAGAACGAGCCCGACTGCGGGGCTTTCGGCGTAGGAGTAGTGCGCTGCGTTGCAGACCCTCCCCCAACCGGTACCGGCGGCGCGATGTATGGGCTCGCCACATCGCGCAGCGTTCCCCCTCCAATCCACCACGCAATCACAAAAAAGATTAAGAACCCTACAAACCATTTAATTTCTTCCATACCGTTATGTGGCTTTTTGATATCTGCCATATCGTTAGTATACCAACTCGTGCTATACTTGCGCTATGTTGAGCGTTTTCCCAAACATGCTCGCTTTCGGGCTCCTTGCGCCGTTTCTTTTGCGCATAGCACTCGGGCTCGTATTCCTTTCTTTTGGAAAATACAAATTAGGAAAAGGGCGTGCGAGCAAAGCGGCGTTTTTTGATTCGCTTGGGTGGAAGCCGGGAGCGTATGTCGCGCTCGGCATAGGCATCGCAGAACTCGCCATCGGGCTACTTCTGGTAGTCGGGCTCTATACGCAAGTCGCAGCGCTCGCTTCCTCACTCATTCTTATCGGCGCGCTACTACTTAAGAAAAAATCGGCAGATGGGATTGAAAGCTCTCGCGGGTTCCTAGCGCTTCTTCTGGTTATCGCACTATCGCTAGTTGTTTCCGGCGCTGGCGCATTCGCCTTTGATTTGCCGCTCTAGTTTGCTAATGTAGTTTAAGACCGCCCATAGCTCAGTTGGTAGAGCAGCTCCCTTTTAAGGAGAAGGTCCCAGGTTCGATCCCTGGTGGGCGGATTTGCTTCTTTTTCTCTTGACATGTAAAGTACGATGCGGATATAGACAGACAAAAGAACATTGAAAGGAAAAAATGGAAACGACAGAAACAACGATCAGCTTACAAAGAATTGCAAACGTACATACGCACTTACGAGAGGGGGAAGTAGTTGGGCCACTAATTGCAAAAGCAATAGAGGGTGGCGCATGCGCGCTCGGTCCTATGCCCAACACGAGCGCGGGGCTAACCACCGCCGCGGCGATTACGGAGTATGTCAACCGCGCAAAAGAATTCGCGCCAGATATGCCCTTTCTGCCAATTGTGATGGTAACAGAACAAACGACCGAAAAGGACATTGATGAGTGCGTCGCGGCGGGTATCGCGGACGCAAAGGTGTACCCGTGTCTGCGCACCACCAAGTCGGAAAACGGCGTCGTGCGATACGGGAAACTCCTGCCGCTCATCCGCCACGGAGGCAAGGCTGGAATGAAATTTCACTTCCACCCCGAGCACCCTTCGCCCGTTTTCTCCAATCGCGACGCGGAGTTTGCGTTTTTGCCGCTCGCGCGAATGTTTTTGGAAGAAACAGACACAACTATTGTATGGGAGCACGGAACTGATGCGCGGTGCATCACGCATTGGAAAGATATGGCGGCAAGCGGGCGGTTTTTCGTCACACTCACCGCGCACCACATCGCCACGAGCGAGGATGAAGCATTCGGCGATGTGCGCGCCGTCTGCAAACCACCAATCAAAACAGAGGGAGACCGGCAAGAACTACTCCGTCTGATTGCTGATGGTTACGAATGGGTGATGGCTGGCGCCGACGATGCGCCGCACCCAATAGAGAGCAAACATGTGAGCAAGGGGCGATGCGCTTGCGGTGCCTATACCGCGCCGTTTCTTATACTCCTCTACATTCATGTGTTCACACGAGCGGTCCACGAAACACCGATGCTCAATTCTGATGTAGAGAATTTTCTCTATTTCAACGCCAAAAAACTACATCCGCAACTCAAACTACAATCGCCGCCTGTTCTCATCACAAAAGAGAGAGCATTCCAAATCCCATCCACCTACAATATCGGCCCATGGACAGTAGAACCATTCTGGGCTGGCGGAACGCTTGATTGGAGTTTCGCGTAAACCAACAAACCCGCTCCGGTGAATATCAGAGCGGGGTTTTTATAAACCCAAAATCAAACGCTCCAGCGCGACACCGAGTTCGTGCTTTCCGCGGTGAGAGTCGTGATACAAAGAAACAAATCTTGAGGAAAGATCTTTTAATTCGTCTGTCTTCCAAAACGGGCTCGGGCGATTCGCCAGCATATCCCTCGCCCTCCACGACAAGATTCCGTTTATGGCTTCCGGCGCAATATCTTCCGCAAGCGCATGTTGATAAAGCACCCACAAGTTTTTCTTGTCTCGTCTTCCAAGCGAATCCGCAAGCGAGAATACATCAAACTTTTCTTTACCGATTTCCGTATTTTTAAACTCTTGCGCCCTGTCGGCATATTTTAAAATCGCGCGCTTCGTTGCAGCGTCTACTTTTTCTTCCACAAGAACAAAAACATTCGGAGATGCGGCAATGTCCGCAACGCGCGCGCAAATATATTCCCTTGCATCTTCGTTTTCAAGAAGCGATACCATCTGCACAAGATAGGTTTTGCTAAAAAGCCCTTGCCCTATGGTAAGCTCGTCAAACTGGAGAGGGTTCCAATTTTCCGCCTCTATACGAAAGAGCTCCGCCTCCGGCTTCTTTTCCTGAAGCGCAGCGATAAGCACGCTCGCACGCTCGCGCGCCTTCGCCCCATCGGTTCCGTGAAAAAAGTAAAGCATGTTGATAAGTGGCTTGACTTACTATAATGGCTTGCTATACTTGTTTGTACAAACGGCTTCGGCCCGACTCCGCCGTAAGGCGGAGGTAAAAAGAAAAAGCGGCTCACGGCAAAAGTGCCTTGAGTCGCTTTTTCAATTCTACAAAATCAACAGAAGAAATCTCACCCACTACATAATAAAGGCGGCGTGCATCTACGAGTCGTATCTGCGATAAAATCGCCGCACTTATTTTCTTCGTTATAAAAGAAAAACGGAAATAATATTTTTCGGCATTTTTATGTATTTTCCTTTTAAGCCGCGTAAGAGGCACGGCCCAGAAGACTTCATTGTTGAATTTCTTCAAAATAACCACTGGGCGCAAAAAATCGTCTCCTGATCCATCTTGTTCAAACCCAACATTTGCTCCGAGAGCGCAAAACCAAATCTCTCGCTCATGAAAAAACGGGCGATGCCCTATCGCGTTCACGATTGACTTTTTCTCATGCCATTTTTTGTAATCCTTTTTCATTATAGTTTCTCCATTGCCCCCCAATTCGCGCCCGCGCTCGCGCCGACAACAATCGGTACGCCGTGTGATTGTTCTGGCGTGAGCACGCTTTCCAGTATCTCTTTTATCTTAGGCGCTAGTTCTACAACCAATTCCTTTTTCACTTCATACACGAGTTCATCATGCACTTGCAGGATAAGAAAAACCTCTTTGTTTAATTTTGCTTTCTGCAAAAACGCATCTACGCGCACCATCGCGAGTTTAATCAAGTCCGCCGCCGTGCCTTGTATCGGCGCGTTAATCGCCTGCCGCTCCGCCGCCGCGCGAATGTAAGGTATCGCCGAATTGAGCGCATCAAAATATCTGCGGCGCCCAAAAAGCGTTTCAGTAAGCCCTCGCTCGCGCGCGCTGTCTTTTGTTTCTTCCAAATACGCCGCGAGGCGCGTAAACCGCGCGAAGTATTCATGAAGATATGTCTGCGCGTCATCGCGTGATACAGGCATACCCCCTTCTGCAAGCGCTTGCCGCAATGAGTTTGTTCCCATACCGTAGAGAATGCCGAAGTTGATCACCTTTGCTTGCCTACGCATTTCTTTCGTCACCTTTTCGGGCTGCACACGAAATACCGCCGAGGCGACCGCTGTGTGCACATCCTCCCCTTTTTTAAAAATGTCTATAAGTGTTTCGTCTCCAGACAAAATCGCCGCGACGCGCAGTTCAATTTGCGAATAATCAAAAGCAAGTAGCGCGTGCCCCTCCGCCGCCACAAACGCGTTTCTGATGCGCCTTCCACGCTCGGTTTGAATAGGAATATTCTGCATATTCGGATTTTGCGACGACATCCGCCCCGTCGTAGAGCCCGCCTGTAGAAAATGCGCATGCAAGCGCCCGTCTGCGCCTATCAGTTTTGGAAGTGCATCAATGTAGGTGGAAAGCAGTTTCTGAAACTCTCGGTATTCAAGAATCTTGCCAATAATCGGGTGGAGTTCGCGCATCTTTTCAAGTTCCGACTCGCGGGTAGATAAGGCGCCGCCAGCGGTTTTCTTTTGCCGCAACGCCTTCAGCCCCATTTTTACAAACAAAAGTTCGGCAAGCTGTTTCGGTGAATTGATATTTATCTCATTGCCCGCAAGTTTCCATATCTCCTTTTCCAACTTCAGAAGCTCCTCGTGGTATTCCAACGAAAGTGAGGCGAGTGAGCGAGCGTCCAAGCGCACGCCGCGCGCATTCATTTTCTCTACCACCGGCATAAGTGGCTTCTCTATCTCATCAAACACGCGCGCTAGACGGCGCGTTTTGAGCTCTGCAAAAAGCTTCGCGCGAGCTAACCCTAGGTCATGCGTCTCTGCAAAGTGAAAGATATCTTCTGCAGTCGGGTTTGTAATATTGGAGTTGATGAGCCAGAGGGCGATAGACAGTTCTGCTGGCGCTTCTTTTAACACTACTACATATTCAATTTTCTCCGCCGACTTTTTACCCCCTATCGCCGCTCGGAGCCGTTCTCCAAGCGCACGAAACTCCAACTCTTGGAACAACCGCTCTGCTTTTTCTATGTCCGCTCCTTCGCGCCATGTATTGTCTGGAAGCGCAAACGAGATTGGCGCATCGCGCCGAATCGTTCCGAGAATCTTGCTAAACTCTGCATCTTCTTTACCTTTTTCTAATCTTTCGGCAATTGTTGGCTTTACTTTCTTAAGGTTTTTGTAGACGCTCTCTATCGTACCAAACTCTTTTATGAGTTCAGTTGCCGTTTTGTCCCCAATGCCTTTCACTCCTTTTATATTGTCCGACGGGTCGCCCTTGAGCCCCTTAAAATCGGGCAGAAATTTCGGCAAAAATCCGTACCGTTCATTTACTTTTTCTTCGTCATACAAAATCGTGTCGTTAATCCCCTTCTTCAGGGTATACACTTGCACTCGTTTGTCTTCCACCAGTTGCAAAGTGTCCATATCTCCGGACGCAATAATTATATCAACACGGTTTTTTACCTGTTCCACAATCGTCCCCAAAATGTCGTCCGCTTCAAACCCCTCGCAGTCGTATATAGGTATGCAAAACGCGGCAAACACTTCGCGAGAGCGAATCATTTGCGATACGAGCGCGTCGTCTGCTTTCGCGCGCCCTTCCTTGTATTCTTTGTATGCCTTGTGGCGGAAAGTCGGCTTCGGCAAGTCGTAGGCGGCGGCAATATAGTCCGGCTTCAGGTCTGCAATAATCTTTATAAGCATCGCCGAAAGGCCGTATAGACCTCCAGTCGGCTCGCCCTTGCTATTCGCAAATTGCGGCAAGGCGTGATACGCGCGATGCAGTACCGCATGCGCGTCTATAAGCACAAGCCGCTGTTTATGTTCTGTCATTCCTCTATTCTACTCTAAATTCTCGCGTTGTTTCATTGACGAAAGTAAAACTGATTTTGAGATGGTCTGGCGGTAAAATGTCGGCAATGCGGTCTGCCCACTCTATGAGAATAAAATTCGCGGGGTTTGCCGCAATCTCGCGCCAGCCGAGTTTTTTTAAATCCTCGCCGTTGTCTAAACGGTATGCATCTATGTGTATCAAATTCTTGAATCGCACATCGTGAAGCGAGTATCTTTTCATAATCACAAAAGTAGGGCTCTGGACGGAGCCGGCGACACCAAGCGCCCTTGCGACTTCCCCCCGCCACCTTTGAAGTAGGACAGGTTACAATTGCGCGCAATTAGCAATT
>CAYIUC010000017.1:0-12517 GCA_964366535.1 uncultured Candidatus Saccharibacteria bacterium
TAATTGCTAATTGCGCGCAATTGTAACCTGTCCTACTTCAAAGGTGGCGGGGGGCACCACATCTCCTGTCATGGCAGTAACCTCTAAACTGTTGTTGTTTTTGAGAAACTTCGCGAGAGCGTTCGCAAAGTCGGCGCGGATATATGGGAAATAGTACACATTTTCTCCGTAGTGAACGATTCCATCCGCCACCGAATTTGTCGGCTGAGCATCCTTGGTGAGCGCATTTTTCTTGTTTGACGCGTCTTGCATGTCCCATGTCTCGGTTTGAGGTGTGGCTTGTCGTGAAGACATCACAACCACCACCGCCGTGAGCGCGACAGCCAACATTACGAAACATGTGATTGTTCCTATTTCTACTATCGATTTTTTCATATCTTTCCTTTTTGGTTAGACCGTGCAATTTTCCGATACTATCCTAGCATAAAGGATATACTCCGTCAAGTTGCGCGGAAATGCCAGTTTGCTATACTATATTTTACACAGTGGCTTCGGCCGCCGAGAAACCCCGCCTTTGGGCGGGGTTTCGACTCTTTAAAGAAGAATTTTGCCAAGTTTTCTCTTCACATTTTGAAACTCATTCTGACTCATAGTGCCGATTTTGCGCAAAAGTCGTTTTGAATCAAGCACTCGTATTTGGTCAAGTAGAACAAAGCCGCGTATGTCGTTGGCGGTTACTTCTGATTGGAACCGTTCCAACTTCTTTTTGGTACTAAGTGGTAAAGCACAGAAAGTATCTGGGCTTAATGTCTTTAAAATCACAATCGGTCGTTCAAAATTATCTTGTCTGCCGTCTTGCTCTCTTCCAACATTGATGCCGAAAGAACACCACCACAGTTCTCGTTCGTGAAAGAGTTTGCATGTGCTCTCATAATGCACTTGCTTCTTTGTTTTGTTCCATCCGTCAAAGTCCTTTTGCATGCGGATATAGTATCATATACAATATGCGCTATGATTCTCAAAGAATTTCGTACACCTTTTATTATTGCACTCGTGCTTGTAGCCGCCGCGCTTGGCGTATGGTGGTATTTTGCCGACAATGCGAATAACACAAAACAAACTATGGAAACAAATGCAGAAGTGCGCGCGGTTGCGGAGTGGAGCGGCGCTACATTAAAAACAAACTACGGCTCCATTCAGATTTCTTTTCTTACAGACAAAGCTCCAAAGACCGTTGCAAATTTTGTGAAGCTCGCGGAGAGCGGCTTCTACGACGGCACGAAGTTCCACCGCGTTATTTCCGACTTTATGATTCAGGGCGGCGACCCTATTTCCAAAGACGATACGAAAAAAGATTACTGGGGTACTGGCGGACCCGGATACCAATTTGGCGATGAAATAAATGATGAGCGATTTTTGCAGGGTGCAGTCGCAATGGCGAATAGCGGGCCAAACACAAACGGCAGCCAATTTTTCATAGTTTCCGCAAAGGAAACTCCTTGGCTCGCAGGCAAGCACACTATTTTTGCAAAAGTCACTAGTGGCTTAAACGCCGCGCTTGCCATAAGCCATGCTGAAATAGACGATCGCGACGCACCTCGCACCCCCGTTATTTTGGAGAAAGTAATACTCAAATAACACACCCCTCCCTTTGTCCCTCCCCTTAGGTTAAGGGCAGGGTAAGAAAGATACCCGTGATATTAAGATACACTCGTGCCTTAATTTCAAAATCATGGAACAAAAAAGCACCGCGACTGCGCGATGCTTATGGGAATCCACGACAGATTCCCTACGGGATGTTCGGCATTTCGCAGAGCATTATCCGTTTTCCTCTCTCGGTTTTTGGCCGTGAGATTACTAATTTCTCAACCGCCGGAGACATTCTCCGGTTTCTCCTTTCAAACTCGAACTTCAAAAATTCTGCTTGAAAGACCGACTGGTACTCGCTCCAGTTTGCGAGAAGCTGTCCTTCTCGTTTTGGGTCTGGCCCCAGCAGTGGAACATCCGGGAACATCCGCCTAAATTTTCTTTCCCCAAATTGATATGCTTGAAAGCGTATCCCGAAAATTCTACGAATCGCCTCTGGAATATACACGAACTTTTTCATACTTACCTTTCATTTTGCGCTTTTATCCTCGCCGCTGGAGGGGTTTTTGTTTTTCCGAACACTACTCTCGTATTTCATGAGTGTAGCGATACCAGAGCTTCTGCAAAAGCACTCGTATCGCCACACTCAACACCTCCGTATGTCAAAGTTCGCTGTATACAGTATAGCACCTCTAGCGTCAGAAGTCAATAGCGCGTGGGTGGATTGTCAGAAAACCCTTATTTTGAGGCATATTAAACGGCTCAACGAACGATGAGCCGTTTTCCCCATCTCGCCCCTGCCTACCGGCAGGCATGCTTAACCTAAGGGGGAGAGGGGAGGGTGAGGGGGTGTTTACTTTTTCTTTCCACCGCGCCTCGTTTTCTTTTCTTCTTTTAGTATTTCAAGCGCGCGCGGAAGAGTTATGTCGTACGGGTTGTCGGGGGCTTTGAGTGAGCGGAAGTCACCATCGTGTACGATGTATGGGCCGAAGCGCCCGCGGCTCGCGGTGATTTCTTTGCCCGTAGTCGGATGCGCGCCAAGCAAGCGGGGGAGCGAGAGGAGTTTTAGTGCAACGGGAATAGTGACGGACTCGGGCGTAATTTCTTTGGGGATACTCGCCATTTTTGGTTTATCTTTGCTTCCTTTTTTCTTTGCGCCAAGTTGGACATACGGCCCAAACCTTCCCACTTTCACAAAAATCGGCTGGTGCGTCTCTGGGTGCTCGCCGATTGGCACATCGGGCTTCTTTTCTTCCACAGCCGCGCCGTCGAGCCCGCGCGCGCCTTTGCAGTCCGGAAACTTTTTGCACGAAAAGAATGATCCCATACGCGAAAGCTTTTTCTCCATTGCACCGCCGCACACTGGGCATAGCATGCCCTCTGGCGCGTCGCCGAGGCCGGTAATCTTCTCCGCATCTTTCGTTTGTTTCTTTACTTCTTTGGTGAATGGCGTATAAAATTCTCGCAAGGTTTTCTCGTATTCGCGCGTACCGCTCGCGATATCGTCTAGTTTATCTTCCATTTCCGCAGTAAAAGAATCTCCAATGTAAGCGGGGAAGTGCTTTTCCAAAAATCCAGACACCACCATTCCCACATCAGTCGGCTTTAGCGACCGATTTTCTTTTGTAACATACGCGCGCTCTTCCAGAGTACTCATAATAGATGCGTATGTGGACGGCCGACCGATTCCGCGCTTTTCCAGTTCTTTCACTAGTCCAGCTTCGCTGTAGCGCCCGGGCGGCTCTGTTTGCTTTTCTTGCGTTTCCAAGGCAACAAGCGCGAGCGCATCTCCGACCGCCGCTTTCGGCAGTTCAACATCTTCGCCGCGTGCCGTCGGGTCGGCGCGCAGCCACCCTTCGTAGACAAGCCGTACTCCGTTTGCCGCAAAGTCGGGAATCGTCTTTGTTTCAATATTTGCAGTTACTTTTGTGCGCAGCATTTCTGCGTCCGGCATTTGCGATGCGACGGTGCGCCGCCAGATGAGCTCGTACAACTTTTTCTGTTCAGGATTGATACCGGCGCTAATTTTGCGCGCATCGGTTGGGCGTATCGCTTCGTGCGCTTCTTGCGCGTTCTTAACTTTGCCTGCATACGAACGCACTGCGACAAATTCTTTTCCAAACACTTTTTCAATCACTCCAGAAATCTGCGCGAGCGCAGATTTGGCAAGATTGGTAGAGTCGGTGCGCATATAAGTAATAAGCCCAGCTTCGTAGAGTTTCTGCGCTACCGCCATCGTGCGCCCGGGCGAAAAACCAAGCCGCGTAGACGCGGCTTGCTGTAGCGTTGAAGTAATAAATGGCGCGCGCGGCGCGCGCTTTGCTTTTGTTTCGGACACATCAGTAACGCGCCACGCGCCCGTCTTTCCTTCCATCAATATCTTCTCCACCAATTTCTTATCGCGCGGCTCTTCAATGCATGTGAGAAGCAGCTTCTCATGGGATGGTGTTGCTGTATCTGCGGAAAAAACCCAAACGGTTTCGGGCACAACCGCCTGTATCTCGCGTTCGCGCGCCGCAAGTATGCGGAGCGCGGGGGACTGCACTCTCCCAGCCGAGAGCCCGTAGCGGACCTTCCTCCAAATGACGCCAGAGAGGTCGTAGCCAACAAGGCGGTCCAACACACGACGCGCCTCCTGCGCTCTGCGCAAATTTTGGTCTACAGCGCGCGGGTGCGCGAGCGCTTCTTCAATCGCTTCTTTCGTAATCTCGTGATACGCCACGCGCTCTACTGGTTTTTTAATGCCCGCTTTTTTCAATATTTCCGCAAGATGCCATGCTATTGCCTCGCCTTCGCGGTCGGGGTCGGTCGCGAGAATCACCTCGCTCGCTTTCTCTGCCGCCGCCGTAATCTCCGCCACTACCGCTTCCTTTTTCTTCACAACTTCATAATGCGGCACAAAACCGCCATCTATATCTACGGCGTTCTTGCTACTTTTAGGCAAGTCGCGCACATGCCCTACAGACGCCTTCACGACAAAATCCGAGCCCAAATATTTCCCAATCGTCTTCGCCTTCGCCGGCGATTCTACAATCAATAACTTATGCGCCATTCATTCAGTATTACATGCAATCAAAAAAAAGCGCAAATCTCTAGAGTATTCTAAAATCCAGCGTACGACGCTCTAGGTCGGCGCTTATAACTTTGAAACGCACCTTGTCGCCAAGCGAATATTTCTTGCCCGTGCGCGCGCCCTTGATGCAGTAATTTTTCTCGTCCAACGAGTAGAAGTCGTCGCCGAAGTTTCGGAGCGCCGCCATACCTTCCGCCTTCACTTCGTTTTCTTCTATATATACGCCCCACTCGGTAACGCCGGAGATAACGCCAGAGAATTCCTGCCCAACGCGCTCCGACATATATTCTGTCTTTTTAATCTTCACCGACTCGCGCTCCGCCTCCGCCGCGCCTATTTCGCGGTCGGTAATGTGCGCGGCGAGTGCTTCGTACGCGGTCCACTCTTCTTCTTTCATTTTCTCGCCGTGCAAGTGCCCAGCAAGCATGCGATGCACAAGTAAGTCAGCATAACGGCGGATGGGTGAGGTGAAGTGCGTGTAGAACGGCATCGCAAGCCCGAAGTGCCCTATATTTTTTGTAGAATAAATTGCTTTAGACATTGAGCGGAGCGCAGTCGTTTTGATAAGCGCTTCCTCCGCTTTGCCCTCTATTTTCTTAAAGAGCTGTTGAAGGTCTTTACCTTTTACGCTCTTGCCAGTGAGCGGTAGGTGGTGTCCTAGCGCGCGCGCGAAGAGCGCAAGCTCGGTAATTTTGTCGCTATCAGGTAAGTCGTGGATACGGTAGAGGACAGGTATTTTGCTCTTGCGCCTTTCGCGCTCGTGGAATAGAAACTCCGCGACTTCGCGGTTTGCAAGTAGCATCCATTCTTCAACTAGCTTGTGCGTTGCAAGGTGCGGCTTCTTGTAGGCGCGGATTGGCCAGCCGTCTTTGTCCAATTCAAACTTCACCTCTTCTTGCTCAAAATCAATCGCCCCCGCCGCGCGATTTTTCTCCTGCATAATCTTGGCGAGCGTGTTTAGTGTAAGCAATTCATAAGATAAATCTCCGGATTTTTTGTCTATAACTTCCTGCGCGGTTTCGTATGTAAACCGCTTGTCGGAGCGGATAACGGTGCGCCCAAACCATCGCGCGAGCACCTCCGCCTTTTCATTTATTTCAAACACCGCAGAGAACGCAAACTTATCTTCGTTTGGGTTAAGCGAACACAAATCGTTAGAGAGTATTTCTGGGAGCATTGGTATCGTGCGGTCTACAAGGTATACCGAGAAGCCGCGCCCTTGTGCCTCCGCATCTAGAGCCGTGCCTTCGCGCACAAAGAACGACACATCAGCAATATGCACCCCTATCTCGTAATTACCGCTCGGCAATTTCTTAAAAGAAAGTGCATCATCAAAGTCCTTAGCGTCCACTGGGTCAATAGTAAATGTCAGAGTGTCGCGGAAATCGCGCCGCTTCGGAATCTCGGCGGCAAATATTTCTTTATCTCGTTTCTTGATATCCTCCGCCTCGCGTTCCACGCTCGGCGGAAACGAAGAGGCGAATCCGCGCGCAAGGGCGAGGGCGCGCATTTCGGTGTTGTGCTCGCCCGCAGTGCCGATAACTTCTACCACCTCGGCGCGCGGTCGTTCTTTGTGGTCTGTCCACGGCAAGAGTTGTATCAGCACTTTCTCATTTTCTTTCGCATCGTTTAATTTATTTTCTGCAATCCAAAAATCCACATAGCACCGCCAGTCGTCGGGCTTTACGAAGAAACTCTTTGACGCTTGGTCGCTGTGCAACACGCCAACAAACCGTTCGCGCGCGCGTTTTACTACACGCACCACCTCCGCGAGGCGGCGCTCGCGAAGCGAACGCTTGCCGGTTAAGCGTATTTCTACTTCATCTTTATGGAGGGCGCAGTTGAGCGATTCCGGCGGAATCTCTATGTCGTCTTCTGTTTTCTCGTCTTCCACAAATCCCGTCCCGCGCGAGTTTACGGAAATAATTCCCTGTATCGTTTTATGCATGAAGCATCACTATAGCACATATTTTTGTATTTTGACTTTTCTACGCTGTCTGCTAGTATATCGCGTATGCTAAAAATCAGATTACAGCGCGTGGGGCGGGTGCATATGCCTGTCTTTCGCGTGGTGCTTACCGACTCCGAGAACGCCGCGAAGAGCGGGAAGGCGATTGAGACGCTAGGCATTTGGGACAACACGACGCACAAACGGGAAGTGGACGCCGAGCGGGTGAAGTATTGGCTTTCTAAGGGTGCTCAGCCGTCTACGACATTACACAACTTTCTCATCACCAAGAAAATTATTGAAGGTAAAAAGAAAAACGCTCTCCCAAAGCGCCGCCCGATAATTAAGGAAGCCGCGGCTGAAGCTAAGGCGGAGGCAAAAGCAGAAACTCCAGTCGAAGCACCCGCAACTCCATTGCCGGCTTCAGAACAATCCACACCGGAAGCGTTGACAAAGTAAATAAGACGCCCGACAATAGAGTGGTATGTTTTCCGCGGAGCAATGGAAGACGCTTACCAATTTTCTACGCGATAGTGCCAAAATAATCTTTGGCTCGTTGGTAGTGGGCGCTTTTGTGTCTTTCCCAGAGAGGACTGTTTCGTGGACCATGGTGGTGTTTGGTTTTGTGTCCACACTTGTCCTATTCTCGCTTGCGATGGGTGCGGCAAAACATACTGAAAAATAAAAATGGATTTTGTTGAAATCAATTTAGCAAAAGTGTATCTCGCAGCAGACATTCTTGCCCTAGGTATTTTAGTTTGGCTTATCATTTTAGAGAAAAGGAAAAAATAATATGGAAGACCTTAACACATTGTATATCGTAGCGTTTTCGGTAGCAGCGGTGGATTTTGTACTATTGTGGTATTACCACAAACTAATAAACCGCCACGGACGATAGGTATCCGCCCACACTCTAGTGTGGTGGCGTAGGTGTGTGCAGATTGAGAAATTGTATCAAGTTTGTTACACTAAAATGTAGCAAGTTCGGTTCGGTCGGACGAACTGCAAGAAAGGTTTTACTTACTACGAAACATCAGCGAATATGGCAAAGAAAGAACATGATGTGGAGTTTTTGGAGTATGTGGTGAAGTCGCTCGTAGATAACGCCGACGCGGTGAAGGCAGTGCGTACGGTAGACGAAATGGGCGTCCTCATAACGCTTGAAGTCGCGCCCGAAGATATGGGCAAGATTATCGGGCGGAGCGGCAATACCGCCAAAGCGCTACGAATACTCCTTCGGGTTGTGGGCATGAAGAACAATGCCCGCGTAAACTTGAAGATCAACGAGCCCGAAGGCAGTACGCGCCCAATGCGCCCAGTGATGAAGAGCGTCGACGAAGCGATGGACGATTTGAAGTTGTAATTGCTATTTTGGCGAAAAAGAAAACCCCTTTGCGGGGGTTTTCTTTTTGTGGTAGGTTTCCTTGTAGAGTGGTTGTTTGAAATTTATACAGAGGAGTTACCAAATGAGAAAAGTAAAGAAAACAAAAGAAGCCAAAGTTCTCACTCTCGAGAACATGTCCTGCTGGTACAAAATGCGTTGGGACTCGGAGCGATGCGGCGTTATCTTTTCCATACATCGCGACGCGATGCCGTGGTTGCAAGAGCGTCTGCAGAAATCGCGTCTTACCGAGATTCTCGCGGAGGAGTGTGATCTTGATGGAGAATTATTCGTCCGTTTCAACGGAGATATGTCTCAGCCGACATGCGGGTTTGGCGATGCATTGCAAAATATCGGAATACACGGAGAATTTTGTGAGTTTCTCGCGTCGTATCCGTGTGTCAGGAAAGATACTAGTGCCGTATGCACCGAATGCGGCGGTACGCTCAAAACCGAACATGGGTTTGATTGCTTCTCTTGTGATAAAACAGGCAGAACGCATGTTCATGATTGGCACGAAGGGTATCGCGTCGGCGCGAGTATTGCGCTCGTCATACACGCGCTCCAATATCCCGATATAGAAACCACATCTGGCGACTACCAACTTGCACAGGTATGTCTAGGCATTGGACGCGACAGACACGGTATCGCTTCCGATGTGAGTCCGGTACTATGCACTTTTCTAAATGTACCGCACAAGAAACATGCAGCAATGGTAAGCACAGCGCAAAAGGCAATGCAGCAGGCGCATGAACGCATTTTCGGCAAAGAGCAGTACAGCCGTGACTGCAGAGCGTCTCTCCACAACGGTCAACTTCTCTTTGATTGCCCGGGAAGTGCGTGCGGGTTTTATACAACCGACAGTAGGTGTTGTTATCTAGATGGTCACGGTTGCCAAATGAGCGATCACAATGTGGATCAACCTGGGCAATCGCTCACGCTCCTTGCTGGATTCGCCTCCTTTTTGGGCTCTGTAGACGCGCACCTTTCAGGTGCCGCGTAGTGTTGACTAAACAAATGTGTAGGTATAGGATAGTAAACGAGTGAAAGGCGGTGCCAAGAGCCCTTCAGCAGTGTATAATGCTGACACCCGTAATATTTTGGTAACCGCGTCGTTCGAAAGGCGCGGTTTTTTTATTGCTTTTCTGTTTGTTTTTAATTACTATGCGCAATGACTCTTTCGTACTAGTTTCGTAGTTCGTATTGTATATGACCTTCCACATTATTTCACTATTCCCGAAGGCGTTTGATTCGTACCTTGGCGAGTCCATATTGAAGCGCGCCATTGAGGACAAAAAAATCAAAGTGCGGTTTTACAATCCGCGCGATTTTGCGCGCGACAAACACGCGCGAGTAGACCGCCGCGCCTACGGCGGCGGTCCCGGAATGGTGATTCAAGCCGAGCCCGTCATCCGCGCCATCGCCCGGGTACATTCTCATATTCTTAAGAATATGAGAATGAAATCGCGAATTAAAATATTGTGGCTTACGCCAAGAGGGGGGCAATTTACGAACGATAGGGCGATTGGGTATGCGAAAAAATATACCGACTTGATTATAATTTGCGGGCGGTACGAAGGCATAGACGCGCGGGTGAAGAAGGTTTTTAAGGTAGAGGAAGTGTCAGTCGGGCCGTTTGTCTTGACTGGCGGCGAGCTCGCGGCGGAGATTATTATAGACGCTGTCGCGCGGCAGGTGCGCGGAGTGCTAGGCGACCCAGCGTCGCGCGAGGAAACACGCGCCGCCGCGGCAGATGTATACACGCGCCCAGAAATATTTTCCTACAAAGGCAAAAAGTATCGCGTTCCGGAAATTCTCTTGACTGGCCACCACGCCAATATAGAAAACTGGCGCGCAGGCAGGAAGTAAGAACTGCACAAAACGGCTATTTGCAAAATAGCGGATACAAATTGTTTTTTAAGGAGGTGATATACGATGGGGACGGAAAAGCGAAGGGAAACTGCGATGCCGATTTAGTACTCCAAGCTAGCCGCGATTATTTCGAGCAAGGTGTCTCGTCTGCAGTACTTGTTTCTAGCGATGGCGACTACGCTACACTCGTCAAGTTCTGGTCAGAAAAGAAAGTCCACTGCACCATCATATCTCCAGCGCCGCCAAGTAAATGTTCCATCTTGTTGAAGCGCACTGGGGTTCCGATTGTGTATTTGGGAGATGTGAAGAGCAAGCTACAGCAAGGTACAAAATAAAAAGGCCCCCGACGCGGACGAATCCGCGCAAGGGTCCTTTTCGTAGTGATGCTTCTATCCTAACAAATCGTGCATCTAAGTCAAGCCGCGTTATGCACAGGGCGTTGAATTTCTATTTCAGTATTTTGCAAAATACTTGTATGGAACCCTTCGGGCGAACCATTCCATAAAGAATCGCTCGGAATGTGCTCCCGCGGAACCGGAAGATTTTCCCAGCGAGAAAATCTTCCTTATCCGCTCGCCTCGCTCGCCCCACCTTCGGTGGGGCACCTGCCCGCTCGGCTCCTCGCCGTTCCGCTTCAGCACATTCCTCGCTTTATTCTCTTATTTTCTGGTGCCTCAGGAAACGGCTAAACGATCGTCTGGCCGTTTTGCGCGTTGGAAAAGAAAATATATGGAGTATCTAATGTGTGCAATTCCTGTTGCAATCTTGTTTGCGAAATGATTTAATCAACATATGCAAAAAGAAGATAAAGGCCATAGATCCTACGAAGAGTTAAGACAACGCGTCAAAAACATTAGTGGTGAGGAAAAAATGAAAGAAGAAGAAGCTTTTGTTCTTTTCATCCTGCGTGAATTTTTAGGACTGGAAGAAAGTATATACGACGACGCTATGGATGCTGGCGGACCCAAAGATTGTGGAATAGATGCTTTTTGGGTCAATGACGATGAAAAGGTTGTCTATTTATTGCAATGCAAGTATCGTAGTGATAAGAACACTATTAATGAAAATGAAATTGATAATTTTTTAAACTCGATTGAATATCTTAAAGCGCCACCGATTAGCCTACAAAAGAGGTGTAAGAAATATATACAAGAGAGATCTCAAGAATACAAAGAATATATTGGGCGACTCTATGACACTAGACTCATTTTCGCTACCTCCTCTACTTATGAGTTAGCCGCTCGAGATAAAACAAAGATCTTTAATGAGCGTAATCGAAATGAGGACATTCAGATTGAATTGCTTGACGCGAAAGAAATTATTGAGAGAATGGATAATTTTAGGAGAAAAGATAAGCCAGACATAAAATTTAATTTGCAAAATAATTATCACGAACATAGGTCAAAGAGTATACCATATGTCGTTTGTTCCATATTTGCAGATGATCTTGCATTGGCATATAAGGCTCATAAGGGGAATATTCTTGAACAAAATCTACGCTATGGTTTAAAAGGTGGTCCAATTAATAAACAGATCGCAGCTACATTGCAGGATTCAAGACAGCGTAAGAACTTCTGGTATTACAATAACGGCATCACAATAATTTGTGACGATTACCAGATCAATAAGGATTTTATTGCAGTGCAAAACGCACAAATAGTTAACGGCGCCCAAACTACTAAGGCAGTTTATGAAGCATCGATGTCTCTTGGAATGGACGCACTACACGAGTTATCTATTCTGACGAGGATTATTAAAACGAGCAAAAATGAAGATTTAATAGAACAAATTAGAGATTTTAACAATAAACAGAATCCCACAAAACCAAGAGATTTTATTTCACACAGAAAGGAGCAGCAAAGATTACAAGGTGAATTTGAATCTCTTCGATATTTCTATGAAATAAAACGAGGTGAGAAATACGAAGAAACCAACGCCAAGAGAATAAAGAGAGATAAATTATCCGTTATTGATAATCTTACAGTTGCGCAAGCGCAATGTTCTTTTCTTGGAAAACCGGCTCAAGCGAAATCTGAGAAGAGTTCGCTTCTAGATCCTAGCAAAGAGCATTATAAAGAGATATTTGGAGAACCGACAAATGCACGGAATCTTTTACTTGCTTATAAGTGTTACGAATTTGCAAAAGAAAGTCTTAAAAAATTCAAAAAACGAAAAAGTATTAAGGCCGAGGAGGAATTTATGCTTCACGGAACTACACATATAGTTGCAGTGATGGGGAAAATCATTGAGAAAGTGGTTGGGGTGGAAAAGATAATTAAGGACGATGAACAATTTAGACAGTTTGTATCAAATGAACGACTAAAATTAATTTACCAAGAAGCAGTTGAGTTTGTTGAAGATTTGTATTCATTGAGAGTGGATATGTATAGATCAGAAGAACTCTCTTTTACTCCATCCAGATATTTCAAGAACGCAGATGAGGCGACCAAGATGTTAGACAAAATTGATAAAAAGATTGACAAAAATCTCCTAAAGCTAGAAAAGAAGATTTTACTAAATGCTTGATTCTATGGTTTGCATACGATCAAAGATCTAGGCATGACTCTTTATAAGTATACAAGGGCACGAAGAGAACTGCCAAAACAAAGGAAGGTAGTGATATAAATAATTCATAAACACTTTTTTATATTCATTGCGGGGGCGGCGGTGGGGTTTGAGATTGGGAGGCGGGTGGGGATACGCGGCACCGACGCGG
>CAYIUC010000018.1:0-11756 GCA_964366535.1 uncultured Candidatus Saccharibacteria bacterium
AATTGCTAATTGCGCGCAATTGTAACCTGTCCTACTTCAAAGGTGGCGGGGGGAAAATATGAAAAAAGAAGAACTGGTTCTTGGACATATACGCCAAGTAATAGAATGTGTGAACAGAAGGATGAAATCAAACCGTGGTGATAAAGGGTTTGCGGATAACATCTGTTACCATGTCAATGTTATTTCTCATTCTTTGAGTAGGGAAACAAGAATCTCAAGAGATGCCTTGTGGATGTTGTCAGATAATGTCCCGCTGCTATTAGGCACTACAAAACATCTCAAGCGTTTTGTTGTGTATCTTCGCGGACTGCAACATAAAGACTTACAACTGAAAAACATTCCTACATAGCGAAAGAGTGTATTTCGCTGCCGAGCGCTTACACGCGCTCGGTTTTTTCTTTTTCTGATTCTCGCCCTTTACCTAAGGGGGAGAAGCCCAGCACTTTCTTCAGAAAGTGCTGGGAGAGGGGGTGTATTAAAAAATGCTTGACTGTTCATAGGTGCTATGCTATGCTCCGTCTTGGAAAATAGCAACTGAAAGGAAACAGATGAAAATACTCATTGCGGATGACAATCAAGAAGTGCGTTTGATTCTGAAATCGCTCATAGAAAAAATCATATTGCCAAATCAGAATACTTCTTTCAGCGATGCTGAAAGTGCTGACGAAGCAATCTCGCGGCTTCGCAGAGGAGAAGAATACGACGCAGTAATAATTGACTACGACATGCCGGCAAACGGAGAGGGTCTGGCGGTCGTCGCCATAACGCGAGAACGACTACCAAAAGCGCGCATTGCTCTTATGAGCGGTCGGATGGATGTTGAAATTGGCAACCTTGCTGCACATGCAGGAGCCGATGTCGCGCTTTCTAAACCGGCGAACGCTCAACAGTGGAGCGAGTTTCTGACCGGCCCACATTAAAAGTGTCAGTTCCAGCCGATTCAATTGTCGGCTGGTTTTTTTATGCAAGCGCTTTTTTGAGATACGCCCCCGTATACGATTTCTTGTGCTCCGCCACTTCTTCGGGCGTTCCCTTCGCCACAATCTGCCCTCCTCCGTCGCCGCCATCAGGACCGAAATCAACGACATAGTCCGCATTTTTTATAACATCAATATTGTGCTCAATCACCACCACCGTGTTGCCGCGCGCGACTAACGAATGCAAGATATCAATTAACTTTCGTACATCTTCGTAGTGCAAACCGACAGTCGGCTCGTCCAAAAGATAAATCGTCTTCTGTATATGCGTGCGGAAAAGTTCTGAAGAAATCTTGACGCGTTGGGCTTCGCCGCCAGAAAGCGTCGTCGCCGACTGCCCAAGCTCCAAGTAGCCGAGCCCCACTTCGCCCAAGGTTTTCAGACGGTCGTGTATCGCGGGAATATCCTCAAAAAACGAAAGCGCCTCTTCAATCGTCATTTCCAAAATATCAAACACGCTCTTCTTTTTGTATTTCACTTCTAGGGTCTCCTTCATAAACCGCTTGCCGTTGCACACATCACAGGTTACATACACAGTCGGAAGGAAATGCATTTCTACGGCAATTTCGCCGTTCCCCTGGCATGCTTCGCACCTACCGCCCTTTACATTAAAAGAAAAGCGAGAGGCACCCCACCCTCGCACGCGCGCTTCCTCGGTCTCGGCGAATAGTTCGCGTATGAAGCTCCACGCGCCGGTGTAAGTCGCGGGGTTGCTACGCGGCGTCCTGCCAATCGGCGACTGGTCTATTAGTATTGCGCGAGAAAGATACTCTGCGCCCGTAAACGAGGCGCAATTGAATGTTTCAGCAGAGCGGTATCTGCGCTCAAAACGCGCCTGCAAATTCTTGTGCAATATCTCGTACAAAAACGACGACTTGCCGCTTCCCGACACGCCGGTAATCGCCGTCTGCCGCCCGAGCGGAATGTCGAGCGACACATTTTGTATATTAAATATCTTCCCGCCGCGAATCTTCAAGGCGCCTTTGTCTTGCGTCCGCCGCTCGGGCGGCACGGGGATTGTAGCGTCGCCGCGCAAGTATGCGAGCGTTTGTGATTTGCTGGGGTTTGTTTTCGCCGACAAAAGCTTCTGCAAATCCCCCGCCACGACGATGTTCCCGCCGTGCACGCCCGCGCCGTGCCCGAGATCTACTAGATAGTCGGACGAGAGAATCGTCTCTTCGTCATGCTCTACTACAAGTATCGTGTTGCCGATGTCGCGCAAGTGCAGGAGCGTTTTGACAAGCCGCGCGTTGTCGCGCGCGTGAAGCCCAATGGTCGGTTCGTCAAGCACATAGAGCGCTCCGACGAGCCCGCTCCCGAGCTGCGACGCTAGGCGGATGCGCTGTGCCTCGCCGCCAGAGAGCGTGTGCGCGCGCCGCCCCAGTGTAAGATATTCAATGCCGACATCTATCATAAACTGTAGGCGTGAGGCGATCTCGCGGAGCGGCACTTTCGCAATCTCACGCTCTTTAGCAGAAAGTTTCAGCCCTCCGAAAAACAGAAAAGCATGAGCGATAGATAGCTCGGTAAGATCCACGATGTTTTTGCCCGCAAGAGTAATGTGCCTCGCCTCTTCGCGAAGCCGCGCGCCCTTGCATGTAGCGCACGGCTCGTCGCCGAAGAAATGCCGCGTGCCTAGGCCGTTGCACTCTGGGCATGCACCGTAGGGAGAATTGAAAGAGAATAGGCGCGGCTCCACTTCTGGATACGAAAATCCGTCATATGGGCACATAAACTTGGCAGAAATAATCTTGCTCTCCGAGGATGTCTCCACGCGCAAAAGCCCGCCCGACTCATGTAAAGCGCGCTCAATCGCCTCCGGCAAGCGTTCCTTAACCGCGGCGCTCCCCGCTTCAAGCTCCGACAAAAAGAATTCGTCTACAAGCACGGCAATATCGTGCTTCTTGTGTTTCTCCAAAACGATCGGCTCGCGGAGTTTCTTCTCTGCGCCGTCCACTTTCACTTCCGCGTACCCCTTGCCGAGCAAGTCGTAAAGAAGTTGGTAATACTCCCCCTTGCGCCCGACAACGACGGGCGCATATATTTTTAACTTTGCATCGCTCACGGCGACGCCGAGCACTTTTTTGCCTGTCGCGCTTTTGCGCGCATCCGCTACCGCATCCAAAATAGTGTCTTTAATTTCTTCGTTGGAAAGCTTCTTTATTTCCCGCTCGCATACGAGGCAGTGCGGCTTTCCTACTCGGGCGAAGAGTACGCGCATGTAGTCGTATATTTCGGTGATTGTCGCGACGGTGGAGCGCGGATTGTTGGAGCGCGACTTTTGGTCTATGGAAATTGCGGGCGAGAGCCCAGTGATCTCGTCTACATCCGGCTTTTGCATCTGGCGCAAAAATTGTCGCGCGTATGCAGAGAGCGACTCCACATAACGCCGCTGGCCTTCTGCGAAAATTGTGTCAAACGCCAAAGACGACTTCCCGCTTCCGGAAAGCCCAGTAAACGCAATCATTTTATTGCGCGGCATTTCTACCGTCACATTTTTTAGATTGTGCGTCCGCGCGCCTTTGACGATGAGTTTGTCTTCGGACAAGGGTTTAGTAATCCATCCCGCCGCCCATGCCGCCAGGCGCGCCACCCGCCGCTTTTTCTTCTTTCGGTTCTTCTGCAACGGCAACTTCGGTCGTTAGGAGCAACGCCGCCGCAGATGCCGCATTCTCAAGTCAGAGGCGCGTTACCTTCACTGGGTCCACAATCCCCGCGCCGATCATATCGGCGACCATAATGTCTTTTAGCGCATCGTATCCCGCGTTCGGGTTCTTCGCCTCTCGCACTTTCTCCACAATCACCCCAGGATCTTTGCCCGCGTTCAGGGCTATCTGACGAAGTGGCGCTTCGAGCGCACGGAGGACAATCTTCACTCCCGCTAAGAATTCTTTCGCCGCCTCCCCTTTCATTTCTTCGCGCTTCAACCATTCGCGTACGCGCTCGCCCGCGCGTATAAGCGCGACTCCCCCGCCAGGCACAATCCCCTCCGCAATCGCGGCTTTAGTTGCGTTTACCGCGTCTTCAATTTTTAATTTCAAATACTTCATCTCGGTCTCCGTCGCCGCGCCTACGCGAATGACGGCGACCCCGCCCGATAGCTTCGCAATGCGCTCGTCTAGTTTCTCTTTGTCGTACTTTGATTCCGTCTCATCGCGCTGTTTGCGAAGTTGCGCCGCGCGCGCATCTATCGCATCACGCTTCCCCTTGCCACCCACAATAATAGTATTGTCTTTAGTCGCAATCGCTTTGCGCGCGCGGCCAAGCGCAGAGAGGTCGGCTGTTTCCAGTTTCATTCCAAGTTCTTCTGAAACCACCTTCGCACCAACAACTGTCGCAATGTCCGCAAGAAGTTCTTTGCGATTGTCGCCGTAGCCCGGGGCTTTGACAGCGAGCACATTGAACGAGCCGCGGATTTTATTTAGCACAAAAGTCGTGAGCGCCTCGCCGTCTACATCTTCGGCTACAATCAAGAGTTCTTTCTTGCCTGTCTGCGCGAGCTTTTCTAGAAGCGGCAAGATTTCTTTAACGCTGGAGATTTTTTTGTCGGTAATCAAAATCGCCGGATCTTCATACGACGCTTCCATCCGCTCCGCGTTCGTAATCATATACGGCGACACATAGCCGCGGTCAAACTGCAAACCCTCTACCACTTCCGAATCTACTCCGACCGACTGCGACTCCTCTACCGTCACTACTCCGTCTTTGCCGACCTTCCTAATAGTTTCGGCGATAATTGCACCTATGCTCTCGTTTTCTGCGGAAATGTTGGCGACTTGCTTGATCTCCTCGTCGCTCTTAATCGGCTTCGCAATTTCGCGAAGCGCTTTCACCGCATGCTTCATACCTTCCTCTATGCCGAAGCGAAGCCCCATTGCATTCGCTCCCATTCCCGTCTCGCGCACGCCTTCGTTCATAATCGCCTGCATCAAAATAACCGATGTCGTAGTGCCGTCGCCAGCAACATCATTCGTTTTGCTCGCGACTTCCTTCACAATCTCCGCGCCCATATCCTCAAACTTGTCCTTCAAGGAAATTTCCTTCGCGATGGACACGCCGTCGTTCGTTATGGTCGGAGCGCCGTAGCCCTTGTCCAAGACGACATTGCGCCCACGAGGGCCAATCGTAATCTTCACCGCGCTCGCCACCTTGTCCACTCCGCGCTGAAGCGCGCGCCGCGCGTCTTCGTTATATAGAATTTGCTTCGCCATATAGGTAAATGAAAATTATTTAATAACCGCCAAAATACTTGACTCGCCGACCACATGGTACTCCGCGCCGTCTACGACAATCTCGTCGCCCCACTGAAAGAGCACTTCGTCGCCCGCCTTCACTTTCATCGGGATAAGCTTGCCTTCTTCGCAGCGCCCTTCACCTACGGCAACAATCACTCCGCGCTTCGCGCCGCGGTCTTCTTTCACCGTTGCGGGGATAATAATGCCCGACGCGCGTTCATTTTCCGCATCCGTTTTTTCTACCTTTATAAGCGCGCGGTCGCCCAAGGGGTGTATCTTTGTTTTTGCGCTTTCCGTTTTGTTTTTCGCCATAGTTTTATAAAAAACGAGTTACTTTTAGACATGAAATATAACCCGAGAAGTATAGAAATGCAACTTGACAAAGTAATAGTACATAGTATATAATTTCGTTCGGAATGAGCATTGTGTGTAACAATTCAAAACAAGAAAGGAATTCGTATGATTTGGTATGTAAATTGGATGTTTGCAATGATGTTGATAGTGTTTAATACCATGGTCGGTGTTGGTGTTTTGATTGCGATGTCAACATTCATAATTTCCTGCAACATTCTGTACGCAGGAGAAAAGATTGCGAAGGCGGTGAGAGAATCCAAGAAGTGACTTTCTCCCCCGAACGCGCGGCGCGTTTGGGGGATTTTTTTAAATCAGCGAAACACCCCTCCCCCTACCCCCTCCCCTTAGGTTAAGGGCAGGGGGGTATAAGGTAAGGGCAAGAAAAAGAGAACATGGAAAAGAAAGGGTACAATGTAAAAATGCTGATACACAACAAACAAGAATTGTATGCACGGCGTAAAGAGCTGCGAACTAGAGCAACAAAACAAGAAGCGGCTCTATGGGAACGCCTACGGAAAAATCAATTGGGTTTTCGGTTTCGCCGACAACAGAGCATTGGGTGGTATATAGTTGACTTTTACTGTCCGGAAAAGAAACTGGCGATAGAAATTGACGGACCGCAACATGCAAAACAAAGAGAGTACGATGCAGAGAGAACGGCATACATGCAAACGCGCGGTATCTCTGTATTGCGATTTCTGGATAGCGAGATAGATGCGAATATAGACGAAGTGGTGAATATCATATCAGAAAGATCTCGTTCCTAAACCTGCCCTTTACCTAAGGGGAGGTGCCGAGTCGACGAGGCGGAGGGGTGTATTCTTTGCATTTTCCGACCCCCCATGCTATCCTCTATATACAACTCATGCTGGCTGACATATTGCCGTACATACAAGTATTTCTCTCGGTCGTCCTTATAGCAGGAATACTGCTCCAGCAATCGGGAGCGGGGCTCGGGGGCGCATTCGGCGACAACTTCGCCGCTGGTTTCCACACGCGCCGCGGGGCAGAGAAATTCCTATTCTACGGCACGCTAGTTACAGCCATTTTGTTTTTCCTTTCGGCAATTGCCGGGCATTTGATTTGAACGATTCGTAGAAATTCGTAGATTTGTATCATTCGTATATTCGTATAATTGTGTTGAAATCTATATTCCAATTCTGCACGCGGCGCGTGCATATTCCAATTCTTATGCGGCTGGACGCCGCAGTACGCGCATTTACCAAAACAGAGCGCGCGCTCTTTCTGGCGCTCGCGGTACTCCTCGCGGCTTCTACTCTAGCGCTTGCCGCGCGCGCGAGCGATTTCTTTCTAGTAGAAATACCGCGTTATGGCGGTGCCTTTACGGAGGGAATTATAGGCACGCCGCGATTTATAAACCCTCTCCTTGCCGCATCGGATGCCGACCGCGATTTGACTGCGCTCGTGTACGCGGGGTTACTCCGCGCGACTCCGGAAGGAACGCTCATTACAGACCTCGCCGAACGCTACGAAGTATCAGAAGACGCTCGTTCTTACTCGTTTTGGATTAAACCAAACGCGGTTTTCCACGATGGTGCGCCAGTAACTGCAGATGATGTCGTATTCACCATACAAAAAGCGCAAGACCCTCTTATCAAAAGCGTGAAGCGCGCCAATTGGGAAGGCGTTGCGGTAGAAAAAATCGGCGAACGCGAAGTGAAATTAACCTTGAAGCGTCCTTACGCGCCGTTTCTGGAAAACGCGACGCTCGGGATTTTGCCCAAACACCTGTGGAAAAATATTGATTCAGAAAGTTTCCAGTTTAACCCTCTTAACGGCGAGCCAGTTGGAGCGGGGCCATATAAAGTCGTGCGCGTAGACGAAAACGCATCGCGCGTACCAACTTCTTACACGCTCGCGCCCTTCGCCGACTACGCACTTGGCGTACCATACATTGAACGACTAACGCTACGATTTTACGGAAGCGAGTCGTCGCTCGTAGACGCATTTTCGCGCGGCGAAATTGAAAGTATGGGCGGCATCTCGCCCGCCGAAGCGCGAGCGCTTGAAGCGAAAGGCGTTCGCGCCGAAAAGACGCCGTTACCGCGCATCTTCGGCATCTTCTTCAACCAAAACCAATCGCGCGTACTTACAGACAGAGCTGTGCGCGCCGCGCTCGCGCAGGCGATTGACAAAGAAGCGCTCGTACAGAGCGTTTTGGGCGGCTACGGCACGCCTATAGATGACCCGCTTCCGCACATCGCGAATATGCCGGAAGTTCAACGCGAAATATCAAGCGCAAAATCGGCGCGCGAGGCGCTTCTATCTGCAGGATGGAAAATGAATGAGGAAACGGGCGTTTTGGAAAAAAAGTACGGCGCAGAGACGCGCGTACTCTCCTTCTCGCTTGCTACGGCGGCGACACCGGAGCTCAAACGAGCCGCCGAATTTGCCGCGACCGCGTGGCGCGCGACAGGAGCGCAAGTGGAGCTTAAGTTCTTTGATGTTAGCGATTTGAACCAAGCGGTTATCCGCCCGCGCGCGTACGACGCGCTACTCTTCGGCGAAATTGTCGGGCGCGACTTAGACCTATTTGCCTTTTGGCATTCGTCGCAGAGGAACGACCCTGGTCTAAACATTGCGCTCTACACCAACATAAAAGCCGACCGTCTATTGGAAGAAGCGCGCACGGCGCAAGAGCATAGCGCGCGCGACGCGGCTCTTTCGGCGTTTGCCGAAGAAGTGCGCAAAGATGTGCCGGCAGTATTCCTATACGCACCCGACTTCATTTACATTCTGCCGGAAGAAATTAGAGATCTGCCTCTTGGCAAGCTTTCGGTACCGCACGAACGATTTTTAAACATTCACAAAGCGTACATAAAGACAGAGAAAGTATTTCAATTTTCATTAAGAAAATAATTAGAAGATTAAAAAAATAAGTATGGATAGACAAAAACGAATCAGGAGATTTGGCGGACCGTACGAGGGAGCGGGGCGCACTCACGCGCCGTTTGCACCTCACCGCGCAGATATATTCTCGGCGATTAAAAAACCGGCACCGGCGTTTGCTCCTCGTGAACGCTCGCCGTTTGCAAGTCGCCCGCCACGACCCCAGTCGGTGCGTCCAGCAGGAACACGCTTGGGAGGGCGGCCAGCGCCATTCGGCGCGGCGCGGCCAGCGCCGTTTGGCGCGGCGCGGCGCGCGGGGCCGCCGCGCTTCCGCGATAGGAAGCCGAATGTAAGCGTGCATCGCGCCGCTTCGCTTGAACCTTATGTAAAGTTACCTCCGCTTAAAGACGGAGATGTACGCATAGTACCTCTCGGCGGCGTAGAAGAAATCGGCCGCAATATGCTCGTCGTGGAGCACGGCAACGATATTGTGGTGATGGATATGGGGCTCAAGTTTAACGACGAAAACACTCCTGGCATTGACTACATTCTCCCGAACACGGCATATCTCGAAGAACGCAAAGAAAAAATCCGTGCCGTGTTTATTACGCACGGGCACCTAGACCACATCGGCGGCATCCCATACCTAATGCCCCGCATCGGCAACCCGCCCCTGTACACCAGAAACCTGACTTCGCTTATGATTCGCAAGAGGCAAGAAGAATTTCCGCATTTGCCCGCGCTAAATATTAAAGTGGTAGAAAAAGACGAACGCGTACGCCTTGGCGGACTACTAGTGCGATTCTTTGGCGTAACGCATTCCATCCCAGATGCGATGGGGATAATTATAGAAACGCCGCGCGGCAATATCGTAAACCCGGGCGACTTCAAGCTGGAGCACATAGACGGCGTCGTGAGCGAGTCCGAAGAAAAAGCGTACGCGCCGTTTGCAAAAGAAAAGACGCTTCTCCTACTCGGCGAATCCACCAATGTAGAGAACCCGGGCTTCTCCACGCCCGAAGCGCTCGTCGGGCAAAACCTTGCTGACATAGTACGCTCAGCAAAAGGGCGTCTCATTATCTCTATGTTTGCTTCTCATGTGTCGCGCCTAGCGAAGGTGATCGAAGCGTGCGGCGACAATAATAAGAAAGTAGTCATTGAAGGTCGGAGCATGCGCAACAATATAGACATCTGCATTGCCGCCGGACTATTAAAACCGAAAGATGGCGTCGTGATCCGCGCAGAAGATATGCAAAGCTACCCGCCAGACCGCATCGTGATTCTCGCGACAGGCGCGCAAGGAGACGAGTTTGCGGCGATGATGCGTATGGCGACCCAGACGCACAAAACGGTACGACTGCAACCAACCGACACGGTTGTGCTATCTTCTTCTATAATTCCCGGCAACGAGCGCTCGGTGGAAAAACTGAAAGACAACATCGCGCGGCATGGGGCGAAAATTGTGCATTACCGCACTTCTGAACTCTACATACATTCCACTGGGCACGGCAATCGCGCCGAGCTAGAATGGCTACACCAAAAAGTGCGTCCGCAATTCTTCGTGCCGACGCACGGCAACCATTACCGCTTGCGCCTTCACGCAGAGCTCGCGGCAACTCTCGGTATGCCGAAAACTAATATCATCATTCCCGACAACGGCTCTTTGATAGACATAAGCGCCGACGGGCAGAGCATTAAAACCTACAAAGAAAAGGCGCCGGCGAACCCGATAATGGTAGACGGGTTCGCCGTGGGCGGCGTGCAAGAAGTGGTGCTTCGCGACAGGCAGATGCTTGCCGAAGACGGAATGTTTGTGATTATCGCCAGCGTAAACGGGATGAACGGCACGCTCCGCAAATCGCCCGACATTATTTCGCGCGGCTTCGTGTACCTGCGCGAGTCGCAAGAACTTCTGAACCAAACGCGCATTATTATCAAAAAGACGATAGAGGAAACCGCGGCGGGGATGCGCCCGATAAACTTTGACTATATCAAAGATACCGTTACCGACAATGTGTCGCGCTTCCTATTCCAAAAAACCGCCAAGCGCCCAGTCGTGATTCCGGTGCTGATTGGGGTTTAAAAAAATAATACACCCCCTCTCCCAGCACTTTCTTAAGAAAGTGCTGGGCTTCTCCCCCTTAAGTTAAGGGGGAGACGAGAGAGGGGGTCGGAAAACTGGGCAGGGTAAGAAAAACGGCTAAACGCGCGTTTAGCCGTTTTTTGCGTTGCCCCGCTTATGTTTTTAGGCGATGGTCTGTTTGATTAGATAGAGAAAATATGATAGATTTAGTTACAGAGTTCTTTCACATCACATCAAAAGGAAATAATAATGAATAACCGATATATTGAACCAAAAGGAAAGAAGCGTAATAACAACGATGTTGAATTTCTGGACAAGACGCCTTTCGTCAATCAAGTCGAAAAATCTTATAGAGTAAATGTCCTCTCAGAGCCTGAGATCATAGTCAAGAAAGGGCATTTATTTCTAGATGAGAAAATAGTAATAGTTGGCGTAGATGTCATACGCTGTGCAACAACCTCATGCGCGATATTGGCGGCTGGAGGCACGGCCGTCAGATTCTACGGCAAACGGACTGAATTGATAGAAAAGATGTTTGTTGACCTAGACCGTTACAAAAAGATGGGCATACCTTGTGTCACAATGGGAGAATTCGCTGGAAAACCAATCCCAGGAGGTATTGCCGCAAACTCTCCAAGGGTTGTATCGCCCAAGCTGGTACGCGGAAAGAGAATCCTATTCTTAACAAAAAATCTTGGAGACCTATGTTGCGATATTATTGAGATTATTGAAGAAAGCAGACATCGATGGTTGGGAGATTTTGTAATAGGGTGTCTTTTCAATCTAGAAAAGACAGTTTCCTTTATACAGAAATTGGGGAGACGAAGGGTTGTCGTTTGCTGTGGCGGATTCAGAAAAACAGAATCTCTGGAAGATTTATTTTTCACTGGCAAACTGATTACAATGCTTCGTATACCGGAAAGAGAATGTGACGATGGAGCGCTCGCTTCAATTGCCGTATATGAAAAATACAGAACAACAATAAAACTCCACGAAGCCATAAAATACTGCAGAGTCTCCAGAGTTCTAGAAAACTTCAATATGATTGATGATGTGGAATCTTCTTTAACAGGCAAATACATCAATCCAACAATCTTAAAATCAATGGCTGGAGTATTGCCAACCCTCACATGGGAAGACAGAGACCCGTGGTTCAAATCAATATAAACTACGCGACGCTTGTTTCCCAAAACAAGCGTATCTTTTTGATAGATATTTTATAATCGCCAACGCGGCTGTTTCATTCTTTATATCTCC
>CAYIUC010000019.1:0-10276 GCA_964366535.1 uncultured Candidatus Saccharibacteria bacterium
GGCCCCCCTGGCCCCCCGGGCGCCCCCCGTTCGCCCCCAATAATTTCCCGCGTTTTTCATTAATTCCCCCAACCCCCTCCGCCGCCCTCGATGCCCGCGCGGAGTTTCTCGGCGCCCTGCGCGATCTGGAATGAGCCGGGTTGGAATGCAAATTTTACTTCTGGATTTTTCGCTAGCCACTCCGCAATTTCTGTATGATACGCCTCTGTTCCGCCGCCAATGGACGAGAGGTAGAGCCAGCGCGGCGCGGGGAGCGCGGGGAGGGCGTATTGGTACGCCTCATGCTTAACAAGTATAGTGCGGTCTGCGCCGTACCATAGTACGAAGTGGTAGTTGGTTTTTGCTCCACCGTGTCGCGCGACGAATCCTGTATCAACTTTTTCTTTTTGCAGTACCGCGATGCATTTCGCACCATTGTCGTCATTGCCTATGTTGGTAACTAGCGCCGAAGTGAGCCCCAGCCGCGCGGCGCACACGGATGCGTTTGCGGAATTGCCTACCGCCGCAACCTCTGTAAGCGATTCATAAGGAACCTTTTCGGCGAAGCGCATGCAAAGTTCTTGCGCATGCGCGGGATTGTCTGTTTCTACCCACGCATCGGATAGCTTAATGAAAGCGTCTACCGTTATGTCGCCAACTGCGAGGAAATCTAGTGATTGCATAGCATATAGTGTATCACAGCGAGACGGATGTATGTATTATGATATAATACTTTGCGGCACCAGATGTTTGAAGCCCGTCAACATCTGGCGCCGGGAAAAATATGCCAACCCTCCGCGAATGCATTGCTGACGCGGCGCGCGCGAAGCGCGCGCTTGGTCACTTTAATTTCTCCAACTTGGAGACCTTGCGCGCGATTGTAAGCGCGGCGCGCGCGGCGGGAGTGCCGGTAATTGCTGGGCTTTCGGAGGGCGAGCGCGCATTTGTAGGGGTGCGCCAGGCAGTTGCGCTCGTGCGCTCCTTCCGCGAGGAATACGGCCACCCAGTGTTTCTGAACGCAGACCATTCGTATTCGTTTGAGAAAGTGAAAGAGGCGATTGATGCTGGTTTTGATGCAGTAATTTTTGACGGCGCTCAAATGTCGTTTGACGAAAATGTAAACATAACCAAGCAGTGCGTTGCGTACGCGCGCGCCTCTGGGAGAGATATTATAGTAGAGGGAGAATTGGGGTTTATCGGCACTGCGTCGCAGGTTTTGAAAAAGATTCCCGACGGCGTTAAGATATCGTCGGAGTTTCTCACCGCTCCAGAAGATGCGGCAAGGTTTGTGCGAGAGACGGGCGTAGACCTACTTGCGCCAGCGGTGGGCAATATGCACGGGATGCTTGAGGGTGGTGTAGACCCAGCGCTTGATATTGCTAAAGTACGCGCCATTCGCGCCGCTACACCCGTGACGCTCGTTCTACACGGAGCGTCGGGGAACAGCGCATCGGACATTCGTGCCGCTATTGTGGAAGGGGTTTCGATAGTACATATAAACACTGAATTGCGCGCCGCGTACAAGGCAGGGCTAGTGCGCGGTCTTGAGGCAAACCAAGACGACCTCGCGCCGTATAAATACCTGAAAGAGCCATTTCGTGCTGTTGAAAAGGTCGTTGCCGAAAAACTCGCGTTTTTACACGCGCCAGATGTTGATAGGCGGCAAACATCTGGCGCGCTGTAATACTATGAAAAAAATCTTCGTTACAAGAAAAATACCCGACAACGGACTGGCTATGCTTCGAGATGCGGGGCTCGTGCTTACCGTGTCAGAAAAGCCGCGTCCGCTAACGAAACGCGAGCTCATAAAGGCGCTCCGAACGGAAAACTACAACGGAGTGATGTCGCTACTTACCGATACGATAGATGCGGAGGTTATGGATGCCGCCCCCACGGTTAAGATTTTTGCAAATTTCGCGGTCGGATACAACAACATTGCGCTTCCCGAAGCAAGAAAGCGCGGCGTTACCATTACCAACACTCCCGGCGCTTCTACCGAGAGCGTCTCCGAGTTTACGCTTGCGCTTATCTTAAACATCGCGCGGCGCGTAAACGAGGGCGATCGCTTCGTGCGCGCAGGCAAATTTAAAGGTTGGGGTCCGCCTATGTTTGGGCGCGATATTAAAGGCATGACGCTCGGAATTGTCGGTAGCGGACGAATTGGCGCGGAGGTGGCGAAGAAAGCGTTGCGCGGGTTTGAGATGCAGGTTGTATATTATGATGTTGTTCGCAACGAGGCGTTGGAAAAAGAGTATGGCGCGCGCTTCGTGCCGACTGTGGAGGAATTGCTTCGAATGGCAGATGTAGTATCGCTCCATGTGCCGCTCCTAGATTCTACAAGGCACCTTATGAATGCAGAGCGGTTGCGGTTTATGAAAAAGACTGCGTACCTTGTAAACACTTCGCGCGGCCCTGTGATTGATGAGAATGCGCTAGTAGACGCGCTTCGCGATGGAGTGATTGCTGGCGCCGCTCTTGATGTATTTGAGTTTGAGCCGAAACTAACGAAAGGGCTTGCGAAATTAGAAAATGTTGTACTAACTCCGCACATTGCGGCGGGTACGGAAATCGCGCGGCAAGAAATGGCGCGCCTCGCCGCAGGAAATCTAGTCGCCTTTTTCGGCGGCAAAACTCCGCCGAATGTTGTGGAATAAGACACATCTCCCTTTCCCTCCCTGCTCCAAACACCCCCTCTCCCTCGTCCGCCTTAGGCGGACTCGGGCTTCTCCCCCTTATGTTAAGGGGGAGATACAGAGGGGGTCGAAAAACAGGCAGGGTAATTAAGAAATTAAAAAAGCCCTCTCGCCCTTTACCTAAGGGGGAGAGGGTTTGGGTGAGGGGGTGTCTCCGAAGTTATAAACACCCTCTTGTTTCCGTTCCTGTATAACTGGTGTTAAAATAAGGTATGGTCCAAGTGGACTTTAGCGAAGAGGAGCGATTGCGACGCGATGCCGTGTCTGGTAGTGGCGGTGCCGGTGGGTTTACGGGCTGGTTTATACGGCACGGGTTTGCCATCGATGAAAAGCAAGCGAATCAGGTGCTTGCAATCGTACTTGTTGGAGTTATGATAATTACCGCAATTGTGGCGTGGATTGGGCTTAGTGCTTATTAATTACGCAGAGTTCGCACCAGATGTTTGAAGCCCATCAACATCTGGTGCGAAATATTTTTATAAAAATATGAAAAACGCTTATCGTAAAGGTTTTACACTCATTGAGCTTTTGGTAGTAATTGCGATTATCGGGCTTCTCGCAACTGTAGTGCTTGCGGCGATTGGGCCGCAGCGCAAGAATGCGCGTATTGCGGCGGCTCAGTCCAGCATGCGCAACTTACTCACCGCGTTTCAACTTTGTGCTGATGATGGGCAAAACTTGAATACTCCAACCGAAACTCCAAATACAACATTTGTTTGTACCGGAAACAATACCTACTATGGGCCGTTGCCTACAGGGTGGGATTATGAGGCGACCGACTTAAGCGCAAGCGATGGAGTGTTTACCGTCAAAGCGATCGGAGACGCGACAACGATTACCTGCAATCAAAGTGGCTGCACGAAGACCCCTTAGTCACTTTGCATTTTCGGGGGATTTCTGATGGAGCCCGAACCAGATGTTGATGGGCGGCAAACATCTGGTTCGGGCTTTGCTTTTTTGTATACTTTCTGTTACCCTTTCTCTCTATATGATTTCGTTGGCGTACGAAAAGCGCACAAACGGCGCGAAGGCGGGGGCGCTCCGCCGCGGTGGCTCCATTCCCGCCGTATTCTACGGGCGTAAGCGCGCGGCGGTTTCTATTGCACTCGTGGCGAGCGCATTTGAAAAAGCGTTTGCGAAGGCGGGCGAGAACGAGGTAGTAACCCTGCAAGGACCAGAAGGCGAGGTGCCTGCGCTTGTGCATGATGTCTCGCGCCACCCAGTGTCGGGCAAAGTTTTGCATATTGATTTTTACGCTTTTGAGAAAGGACAGAAACTTGCGGTGAAAGTGCCCCTTGTGTTTACCGGTGTTGCGCCAGCGGTGAAGGAAATGGGCGGAGTTTTGGTGAAGGTGCTAAGAGAGCTAAGCGTGGAAGCAGAACCGATGAAATTGCCGCACACAATTACGGTTGACATTGCTCCGCTAGCGGACTTTACGAGCCAAATTACAGCAAAACAAATTGTGCTTCCTGATGGCGTAACGCTTCTTGAAAAGCCAGACGAGGTGGTGGCTAGCGTGTATGAACCGAAAGAGGAAAAAGTGGAAGAAGCGCCAGCACCAGACTTGTCGCAAATTGAGGTACAGAAGAAAGGCAAAGAGCCGAAAGAGGGCGACCCTGCTTCAGGAGAGGCTACGCAGGGCAAGGATGCCCCTGCTTCGCCCAAAGCAGCTACGCAGGGCAAGGAGAAAAAAGAAGTAAAGAAGTAGTGGTATACTGTTGCCTATGGTTATTTCATACTATGGCGCTGAGTGCTTTAAGGTCCAGTTTGGCGACTTGGTGCTTGCGTTTAACCCGCCAGGGAAAGGCAGTGAATATAAAGGGCCGAAGTTTGGCGCAGATGTCGCTTTCGTGTCCGCCGCACACAGCGATTTTAACGGCGTAGAGAGCGTATCTTTTGGCGAACGAAAGCCATTTGTTATACAAGGCCCCGGCGAGTACGAGCTCAAGGGTGTTACTGTGCGAGGGTATGCAACGAACGCGAAATACGGCGGAGTGGAACGAAATAACACTGTTTATAAAATTACCTTGGAGGGTATGACGCTCGCGTTTCTTGGCGCATTAACGGATGCGGCTTTGCCGCCCGCCGCGAAGTCGGCGCTTACTGACGCCGATATTCTTTTTGTGCCGATAGGAGGCGGCGATGTGTTGGATGCGAGCGCGGCGCACAAGGTGGCGGTCTCGCTTGCGCCCGCGCTTATCGTGCCGATGCATTATTCGGAAAAAGGCAAGGAACTCGCGCAATTCCTAAAAGAATGCGGCGCGGAGAAGACGGCTCCGGTGGAAAAACTGACGCTCAAAAAGAAAGAGTTGGAAGGTAAAGAGGGGGAAGTGGCGGTTTTGAGAATTAGTTAAATGTTTGATTTATTTGAAAAACTAAAGGACTCGCCGCGCGAACGCGCCGCTTTCGCGGCGGCGCTCGCGCTTACTGCCGCTATTGGTGCGGTGTGGTTTTATTTGGGTCCGCGCGGAGAATCGGCGAAAATAGTTGAAAATGATACGAAAGCGGTAAAGGAAATTCCGGTTGCTGGAGACGCAGAAGGCCCGTTTGAAAATTTCCGCGCCGAGCTTGCCGACGCCGCCGTATTTCTTGCTGGTCAGGTACGCCGCATCGGCGGATTTTGGAAGCAATTTGATTTCGGAAAGCCGATGGAATACGAGAGGAAAAAACAAGAAGAAAACACCCCTCCCTTTCCCTCCCTGCTCCAAACACCCCCTCTCCCTCGTCCGCCTTAGGCGGACTCGGGCTTCTCCCCCTTATGTTAAGGGGGAGATACAGAGGGGGTCGAAAAACAGGCAGGGTAATTAAGAAATTAAAAAAGCCCTCTCGCCCTTTACATAAGGGGGAGAGGGTTTGGGTGAGGGGGTGTTTTGAGCATAGTTTTGTGCTATAATAAAGGTATGTCAGACGCTAAAAACGCGAAAGGTGGAGCGTTGCCGGACGGAGTGCCGCCAGGCGGAAAGGTAACCGCGCGCGAGATTTCTCAAGAAATGCGCGAGTCGTATTTGGACTACGCGATGTCGGTTATCACCTCGCGCGCGCTTCCCGATGTGCGCGACGGGCTTAAGCCCGTGCACCGCCGCATCCTATACGCCATGCACGAGATGGGGTTAGTGTCTACGGCAAAAACACGGAAGTCCGCCACGGTTGTCGGCGATGTGCTTGGGAAATACCACCCGCACGGAGATGTATCCGTTTATGACGCTATGGTTAAAATGGCGCAAACATTCTCGTTTCGCTACCCGCTTGTCATTGGCCAAGGAAATTTTGGCTCGCAGGACGGGGATTCTCCCGCCGCGTATCGCTACACCGAGGCCAAGATGTCTCGTATGGCTGGGGAAATGTTGCGAGATATTGAAAAGAACACCGTTGATTTTTGCTCAAACTATGACGCGACGCGCAAAGAGCCGAGGGTTTTGCCAACCGCTGTGCCGAACCTAGTGCTGAACGGAACTCTGGGTATTGCTGTCGGAATGGCGACCAATATTCCTCCGCACAACTTGAAGGAGGTGGTTGGAGCTACGGCGCACCTTATAGACGCTCCCGACGCGACTACCGAAGATCTATTGCAGTTTGTAAAAGGACCAGATTTTCCGACTGGCGGAATTGCTTACGGCGCGAAAGACATTGCTCACGCATACGCTACCGGCAAAGGGCCTGTAGTAGTGCGCGGCGAGGCAGAGATTGTGGAGGATAAAGCTGGGCATTTCCAAATTATTATTACCTCCATTCCGTATCGAGTAAACAAAGCGGAGCTTATAGTGCGTATTGCTGACCTCGTGCGCGACAAGAAACTGGAAGGAATAAAAGGGTTGCGCGACGAATCCACAAGAGACATTCGGGTTGTGATTGAACTAAAGCAAGGCGCGTATCCGGAGAAAATCTTAAACGCGCTGTACAAGCACACTCAACTTGAGGATTCATTCCACTACAATTGCGTAGCACTTGTCGGAGGCGTGCCGGAAACGCTATCGCTCAAAGCGTTTTTGGAAGCGTTTATTCTGCACCGCAAGGAAGTCGTGCGTCGCAGGAGCGAATACGACCTCGCGCGCGCGAAGGAGCGCGAGCATATTTTGCTCGGGCTTTCAATTGCGCTAAAGAATATAGACGCAATCGTGAAGTTGATTAAAAATGCGAGAGATGTGGACGAGGCGCGCGCGGGGCTCAAAAGTCAGTTTAAACTCTCCGAAATTCAGGCAAACGCGATTTTGGAAATGCGCTTGCAGAAGCTCGCTGGGCTGGAGCGCAAGAAAATTGAAGACGAACTACTCGCCGTGCAGAAGTTGATAGGAGAACTTGAGGACTTGCTTAGTGCTCCTAAGAAAATTCTCGCACTGATTAAAAAAGAATTGCTGGAGGTTGGAGAAAAGTACGGCGACGAACGGCGCACCAAGATTGTGCGTACTGGTGTCGCAGAACTTTCCGACGAAGACCTTATCCCCGATACGGACAGCGTACTTGTATTTACGCGCGGCGGCTATGTGAAGCGCACAGACCCAGAAGAGTATCGCAAACAGCGCCGCGGCGGAGTGGGGGTGGTGGATTTGGATACAAAAGAAGAGGATTTTGTAATGAGCACGCTTTCTACTACTACGCATAGCGACCTCTTGTTCTTCACCGACAAGGGCAAGGTGTACCAAGTGAAAATGTACGAGATTCCGGAAGGCAAGCGCGCGACGCGAGGCAAGTCCATAGCCAACTTCCTGTCGCTCTCGGGAGACGAACGCGTTACTTCCATCTTGCCTCTGCCGAAATCCGCAAAAGCCCTCACTGGGTTGTCGCTTCTATTCATTACCAAACACGGCGTCGGGAAGAAAGTCGCGGCGGAAAGCTTCCACGAAGTGCGCCGATCGGGGCTTATCGCCATCACTCTACACGCGGGCGACGAGCTTATATCGGCATCGCTTGTAGAGAAAGGAGACGAGTGTGCCATCGCCACCGAGCGCGGGCAGTCCATCCGCTTTAAGGAGTCCGACATCCGTGCGATGGGGCGCGGTGCCGCGGGAGTGCGCGCTATGCGGCTGGGCAAGGGCGACTTTGTAGCAGGTGCGGCAGTGGTCACAAAAGCCGATGCAGAAAAGACGGCGTTCCTGGTACTTTCGGAGCACGGCTACGGCAAGGCAACGCGATTCAAGGAATACAAAACGCAAAAGCGTGGCGGTTCGGGCATTAAGACGGCGAAGGTAACCGCGAAAACAGGCAAGATTATCGCGGCGCGCGCGCTCGCGGAAGGAGAGGCAGACGAAGTGATTGCGATTTCCAAAAAGAGTCAAGTTATACGCATTGCCGCTTCGGAAATTCCACGGCTCGGGCGCGCCACGCAAGGCGTGCGCATTATGAAATTGCGCGAAGGCGACGCAATTGCGTCGGTTACCGTGCTATAATATAAACCGACCCAGATGTTGATGGGCTTCAAACATCTGGGTCGGTCTTCGTGCTACAATACTGGGGTATGTTCTCTAACCCTCAAGGGATAATTGCCCAACTAGACCTACAATCCGGCGCGAGGGTGGCGGATTTGGGTGCGGGTAGCGGAGCGTACTCCTTTGCCGTGGCGCGCGCGGTAGGCGAGCATGGCAAGGTGTTTGCGGTAGAGGTGCAGAAAGAGTTGTTGTCTCGGCTAGAGAAAGAAGTGCGGGCGCATAAGATTTTTAATATAGATACCGTGTGGGGAGACGCAGAATCGGCGGGAGGCACGAAACTTGCAAACGGCTCCTGCGATGCCGCTATTATTGCAAATGTATTGTTTCAGTCGCCAGAAAAAGCAGCGCTTGCGCGCGAAGCCGCGCGCATTACAAAGTCGCGTGGGCGTGTACTTGTCGTGGACTGGAGCGGCTCCTATGGCGGCGCAGGTCCAGCGCCCTTCGCCGTCGTGTCAAAGGCAAAAGCGCAGGAGATTTTTGAGAACGCTGGGTTTGCGTCTGAACGGGCTGTGGATGCAGGCGCCCATCACTATGGTATAATCTTTCGCAAGAAATAGCATAGCAAAACTCGTTGAGGAACATACCGAGCGGGAACTTGGGAGGCGCGACGGCGCCGTACAGAGAAAATTTTTAGTAAAAGATTTTCGTGTCCCGCGAGGTGTGTTCCGAGAAAGAGTTTTGCGGTAACTTATGCGCCCATTCCAAATAATTCTTCTTGCCGTTTTTGTAATAGCCGCCATTGCGGGGCTCGTGGCATTTTCCTTGTTTAAGGGCACGCCGCCCGCAGGCGGGCTCGCAGAACTAGAAGTGTGGGGCTCATTCAAGAGCGCCGCGTTTTCCGAAGCGACAGCCGACCTATCTACCGACGAGTTTAAGATCTCGTACCGCGAAATTCCCGCGAGCGTATTTGAACAAACATTCATAGAAGCGCTCGCGGCGGGGCGCGGCCCAGACGCTATTATTTTGCCGGGAGACCTTGTAGTGCGGCAGGGCGACAAGATAGTGCCTATACCTACGGAAACGCTCCCCGAGCGGCAATTTAAGGAGTCGTTTGCGGAAGCGGGGGAGGCGTTTTGGACTTCAAGTGGCGCGCTCTCTTTGCCTCTCGCCGTAGACCCTCTTGTGCTTTATACAAACCGCGATCGTTTGTCTGCAGGTGGAGTCGCGCGCGTTCCTAAATATTGGGACGAGGTTCTCACATCAGTGCCGAAATTGGTTTTGCGCAATCGGCTCGGGCAAATCCAAACAGCAGGAATCGCGCTCGGCGAGTATCGCAACATTACAAACGCGAAAGACATTCTATCGGCGCTCTTTTTCCAAAGCGGAGGCAAACTGGTGTCGCGCTCTGCGGATGGGTTTAGCGTGTCGCTAGATGATTTTACCAATGCTGGAAGCGCGCTCGGCTTCTTTACCGAGTTTGCAAACCCCGTGAAATCGCTCTACTCGTGGAATCGCGGTCTTCCAGAGTCGCGCGCTCTGTTTGCGGCGGGCGACCTAGCGCTCTACTTCGGCTTCGCGTCAGAATACGCAGGGCTTCGCGAGAAGAACCCGCACCTCAATATGTCGGTGTCGCCATTTCCGCAAACGAGGGACTCAAAACTCGTCGTAACAGCGGGCAAGGTATGGGGTCTTGCGGCGCTTAAGACGGGCAAAAACCCGGCGGGTGCGATGCGCCTCGCTTTCGCGCTCGCCGACTCTACGCGCGTAACGCGCCTAAACAACGCATTAGGTACGGTGCCGCCTCTGCGCGCGCTTCTTGCGCAGAAACAGGCAAGTGCCGCGCAGTCGGTGTTTTACGAAGCGGCTTTGCAATCGCGCGCATTCCTAGACCCGAATCCACAAGAGACAAGCGTGCTATTCCAAAAGGTCGTGGAAGATGTTACCGGCGGCCGCGGGCAAGTAATAAGCGCAGTCGGCGACCTGCGGAGCGGGTTGGAAAGATTACTGCGATGAACACAGAACAAAACATAATCAATTGGAACAGACACCCCCTCACCCCAACCCTCTCCCCCTTAGGTAAAGGGCGAGAGGGAGTAATATGTTCTTTTCCTGCCCTTATCCTAAGGGGAGGTGGCGAGCGAAGCGAGACGGAGGGGTGTCTTTATAGGATGTTGGTGGGTGTACTGGTGGGCAAGATCGGAAGAGCACACGTCTGAACTCCAGTCACTGACCAATCTCGTA
>CAYIUC010000020.1:0-9333 GCA_964366535.1 uncultured Candidatus Saccharibacteria bacterium
GTTCATTTCCAAAACGGCGTGTCCGGTTGTACCAGACCCAGCGAAAAAGTCCAATATTGTGGCAGATGTATTGCTGTGTTTGCTTATAACCCATTTCATCATGTCCAACGATTTTGGATAATCAAACTTTTTCTCACCTAAAATATCCACGAGTATCTGATTTCCAAAGTTCCTAGTATCAAATCTTTTTAGAGTGGTGTCTTTTGTTTTCCCAGTAGCACGATTTTTATGATATATGCCTAACTCACCCCTTCTGTTTTTCATAAAAACAAGGTCATTTTTGTAATCAGACAAAAATCTTGTTGACACCCAATTCCAAGGATATTGAATGCCTTTTCTCGTTCCAGGTCTTATTGGAGTATAACCTTTTTTGATTAAACCTTGATAAAAATCACCAAATGTACTGTTTTCGCGGTTATACTCGTCTCTGACTTGTGCATCGCCAGTTTTTTCGTTGTAGTAAACTGTATAACCACGATTCTTATTTGCCGATAGTGGCGAATTTATAGAATCAAAAGAATTTGTTACGGCATAAAGTCCGCGCTCATCACGATACTTATATTTTTTGTCATCTGTTTCGGTATTCGTATCTGAATTGATTTTATCCTGTGTACGTTTTATATAAAGTAGGCAATATTCGTGAGTTTGCTTGAAAGTTGCACTTTGATTAGCACCTTGAGCTGTTTTATCTATAACAAACTGAAAAACAAAATTACTTTCGCCGAAAATCTTGTCGCAAAGCACACGCAAGTGTGCTTGTTCATTGTCGTCAATACTGATAAAAATGATCCCGTCGTCTTTTAGCAAATCTTTCGCCAAACGAAGGCGATTGTACATGAAAGAGAGCCATTTACTGTGGCGGAAATCATCATCTAAATCTACATATTTGTCGTTATAGATAAAATCATGCCCGCCGGTGTTGTACGGCGGATCAATGTAGATAAGGTCAATGTTCTTTTTGTGTGTGTAGTTTAGAACACTGAGCGCATGATAATTATCGCCTTTTATAAGCAAATTGTTCGGGCGATTCTTTGCAACAATTCGTCTTGTTTTTATTTCTTTCAAGACAGGAATGTTCTTCTCACATTGGGTTATTATGTCTTCTTCTTTTGGCTCAAAACGAAGCCCGAGATTATTTTTCTTGAGTTTCCTGATCTGAGCTTCAAGCTCTACCACTTTCTTTTGTAAATCTTTTTCGGACATAATTATTTTCTGGTTATCAGATCATATGCCAGACTTGCCAGCGATATGTAATGAATCGCCAGATTTTTATCGAGATCGCGTGCTGGCGTATGCGCCTTTTCATTTCTTAGGAATTGAATTGCCATGTGCAAGAATTTTGTACCCTCAAAGAAATCACTCTCTACATCATCAGCGGGCTGATGTCCAAAAATCTTTTCGTAATTTGCATTACTGAAAGCATCCGTTGCTTTTTCTTTGCCCGTTATATCCTTTAGCTTCTTTCTGACGATTTTGTACGCTTCTTCAACAGCATTAAAGTAGTGCCCGCCATTCAGCAACTTCTGAACATGGTCAAAAACCTCCTTTTGCAGAGTGATATTGATGTTCCCATTTTTGAATGTCGCCTTTGATTTGTTCTCCTTAGCTTCAGCTTTTTTACCAAGTAACTTTTCCGCAACCTCTTTTCCAGCATTTATCCTATCGTCTGGAAAATCTGATTTTTTAAGATTGTCTAGCAAAATCTGACTCTCGATATACTCGATCAATTTCAGTATACTTTTTGCCGTTACTTTATTGTCTGCTTTGAGCCACAAGCCCCTCAAACGATTTGCTTTTGATCCACTAGCGTAATTATATTTCTGTGTGTAAATATCAATACCAACATCGTCGCGGAAAAATTCACCCATTGTCCGGTCAGAAAAATTCAAAACATATCCGCCATTCATTTGGAAAAGTTTCTCTAGTATCTGTTTTTCGATTGTCGTTAGATTTGCCATATTATTTTATTTACAATAGCGCCTGCTCGCCAAACTTAACCAACCGTTCGCGCGGACGCTCATCTCTTGGTAGATCGTGAATAGTAAATGATTTACTCATATTTATCCCATTAAACCACCCTATCCATAAATGAGCCACCCGGGTGGCGCATTTTCTTAATTAGTAGCCATATCCTACCACATTTTTTGGGTTTTCACGAGCTGCCTGCGCGGCGGGGCAACCGCATTTCCCCCATTTTTCTTATTGCAGTGTTTTGCAAAACACTAGTATAGACTCGCCGCGAGCGGTGAGGCGATGAAGCACGCTCGGACCAGAGTTGCGCTTCATTATAAGGCCGGCGATGGCGAGCTTGCGGATGTGGTCGGAAGCGTTTTCATAGCCCATGGAGAGGCGTTTGGTAATGTCCGCTACCGAGAGCTCCGGCTCTTTGTGCAAGAGCTCCAGCATCTTGATCCGGTTGTGGTTGGAAAACCCGCGCACTACCCGTTCCACTTTTCGGTATTCAAATGTCATGGTTTCAGTATACACCCGTTTCCACCGCCCCACACGAACATGCCCGATATTATTCTTATGCTAGTGTTTTGCAAAACACTAGCATAGACATCGGGTAAAATTTCCACCCACGAACACCACATGCCAACATTTTTTGGGTTTTCGCGAGCCGCCGACGGGGCAAAGGCAGCCGCCAAGACGGGATTATTTTTTATACGGAAACTCTGCGCTGATTTTCCACACCCCCTTTTCCCGGAACGCGGGGATGGTCTGCCGCCGTGCGGCGTTGGTAACCCCCGCCGCATGCAAGGCGCGCTCTTTGATGTAGTCGGCAAGGGTAATAATGCGTTGCCCCATGAGATAGGCGATTCTTTTGTGAAGCGACTCGGCGAGCGCGCTTGCGAGCATCTTTTCCATCGGCACGGTATTTTTGTCCTCGCGGTATGCCGTGAACGCTTGGTAATACGCTTTCTTTTCCTTGTCGCGGATAATAATGCGCGGGAAGCCGATGTGCCGCAGGTGCCAGTTGATGATGACGCGGCCAATGCGGCCGTTGCCGTCGCAAAACGGGTGGGTGCTTTCAAAATCAAGGTGGAAGCGCGCGATGTCTTCTACAAAATGCGCGCTGCCGACGCCGTATGCCGCGAGCGCCGCTTCTACCATGCGCGCGACATGCTCCGGCGCGGGAGCGATATAATCGCCCACGCGCACATACTCGCCCGTTTTGCGGAATCGTCCGGCAATCGTATCGTCTATGCCGCCGATAAGCATCTGGTGCAACAAGAGTATGCGCTCGAGGGTAAGCGCTTCGGTCGGCGACTTTTCCCGCGTATAGGCAATGACTCGCGCGAGATTTTTTGCTTCAAAAACCTCGCGAACCGACACATCGCGCGAGAGCTCCATTTCCAAAAGAATTTTTTCCGTCTCTTTGAGCGTGAGCGTAGAATTCTCTATCGCGTTTGAGTTGTAGACATTCTCTGGGATTTCCGCTTCGTCCACCATTGCCAAAAGCGTTTCCTTGCTCTCTTTGAGGGAGTCGTATTGGCTCTTTAGCGATTGCAAGCGTTCTTTTAACTGTTTGTTCATAGTACCCCCAATTATACCAAATTCACGCAAAAATTGCAAGAAATGCGTGAATACATGCCGTTTTATACCCTCCATTCACGCATTTTTGCCTGTACGCCGAAGCCTCGGCGTAGGCGGGCAAAACACTAGCATAAGAACTGGGAGCAACACTTCCTACACCGCAGATGCTATTCCGCGCAAGAGGTAGCCGACTGCAAAGGAGATAAACGCAGCGAAGCCGCCGACCAAAAGCGTCTCAAGAGCGCTCGTGGCTACAGAGCGTCCTGCTACTGCGCCGCGAGCGGCGCCGATACACACAAACGCGCACGCGGTAAGCGCCATAGAAAGCTCAAACTGCCGCGCCGCGAGCGCGGGGTAGAAGAACGCGGAGGCAAATGGCAGAAGCGGCACAAAACCCACAACCACAAAAGCGCAGAAAGTAACAAACGCGGTTTTGAACGGCGCTTTAGATGCGACGGATGAATCTATGCCGTGCCGGAGCGCCCGCGCAGAACGCTCCGAAAGAAAGTTGGAAGACGCCATAGAGAAGCCGTCTGCGAGCACATTTGCGAGCCCGAGAACAAGCACGATTGCAGGCGAAAGCGCCGCGCCTATGACGCCCGAGACGATTGCGAAAGTCGTTACAGTACCGTCAATCGCGCCGTACACAAACTCCGCCAAATATTTACGCGAATACGCTCGCCATACCATATTTAAATTATAGCATGGATAGCGGACTGGTTCTGAAATGCGAAATATTCAGAAAATCTACCGCGACTCGCCTTCAAAGTCCCTTACGAACTCTGCGAGGAAACAGCTTCATCTGCATTCAATGCTTCCGGCGCGCCGCGAAACGCATACACCGCCCACGCTGCGAGAAGTAAAATAGCCGTGATAACAGCGAGTGCGTTTACAAATGGATTTTTGGTCATATGAAAAGTATAACACGGAATGATTTACAAATATGACAACGGGTTCAAGTATGCGTTCGGGTTTGCGACGGGCATTGTGTAGTCGCGCCCGCACACGCGGCTAGGACGCTTTGATATCTGCACGCCTTGCGTTGCAAATACAGTGAAGTGCAAATGAGGGCCTGTGGCGTACCCGGTAGCGCCGCTGTAGCCGATAACTTCGCCCGTCGCAACGCTCTGCCCCGCAACTACGCGCATAAGCGAGAAGTGCGCATACAGAGTCGTAAGTCCGTTGCCGTGTTCAATCAAAACCCACTTTCCGTACGACGCACCTGCACATGTAAGGTCTGTGTCGCCAACCCCGCGCACGATTCCCGATAGCGCGCTTTTGACTGGAGTGCCTACTGCCGCGCGGAAGTCCACTCCGTTGTGCCCTTGCCCGTTGTACGCTCCGCTCTTTGCAAAAGGAGTGTTACCGAAATATTGAGTTATCTTAACCGCATCAAGCGGCCAGCGAAGCACTCCCGAACCGGCAGTCGGCAAGCGCGATGGGTCCAGTTCAAACTGCAATTGCAATTCGTATTCCAGAAGTTCTTGCTCAAAAGCATCGCGGCGCGCCACGCGGTCTGCAAGCAGCTTTTGATAATTTGTTTCTTTGTTTTTTGTTTGGTTTAGAAACGACTGCTGTTTGCCGCGCTCCCCGTCGGCAATGCGCTTTCGGTCGGCGAGCTCTGCCTTGAGTCCTGTAAGCTCGCGGCGCTTCGCATCGGCCGCAGTACGATTTTCTTCCAAATCGGTTTTCAACTCCTTCACCTCGCGCACGCGCTCTGCAAGCCGCGCCTGTACGAGCGCGAGCGCGTCTGCCTCCAACCACGCGCCGGAGAATCCTCCATCGCCAAGAAAGATTGCAATACCGCTAGCACGGTCAGATTCGGCGAGTATTCGTAGCGTCTTTTGTAGTCCTGCGCTACCGCGCCCGATGCGCGTCTCTTGCACGCCGATGTTCTCGGTAAGCGCATCTATAGAAAGATTCACTGCGGCGATTTTGCTTTCGGTAACTGTAATTTCCGCAAGCAGTTTGCGGCGCGTAACATCCAAAGCGGCAATCGCGTTTTTGAGCGTGTTCGCCTCGCCGCCAAGTTTTTCCAATTCACCCTGGTAACCCGCAATTTCTTTCTCAAGCGCGGCGAGCTCCTGCTCGCGCGCGCTGATTTTTGATTGTAAGTCGGCGATGTCTGCATTGGAAAATAAGGGCACCAAGAGCGCCGTTATTGCCAACCACACAAAAAAATCCTTCTGCTGCATTTTCCCATGATAGCAGATTTTAAGACACCCCCTCACCCCACCTTCTCCCCACAAACACCCCCTCTCCCCATTAGGTTAAGCCTGCCTGCCGGCAGGCAGGGGCGAGAGGGTTTTTGCTCTCCCAATTCTTAAATCTCCTCCTCAGATGAGGAGGAGTGCCGACGCTTTTTCTGAAAAGCGGAGGCGAGGTGGTGCTGAAGCAACACTGCCACCCCTTCCGTGCCTCCCCCTTAGCAATGGGGAGGTGTAGAAACGGCTAAGCGTTCGTTTAGCCGTTTAATATGTTGCAAAATAAGGGTTTTTGGCGGCCGTATTATTTGGGCTTGACTTTTCATACAGTAGGTGCTATACTATATGTAGCGAACTTTGACATACGGATGTGTGTTAGGCCAGCGGACAGTTTCTCTCGTCTTTTCTGTTTCAACAACAAAAAGACGAGCGGTAACGCGCTACCGCAACAGCGCATCTCCATTGCTATGAATACTCAATCAAATAACAGCTATACATCTGCGCGGCAAACCAGTCGGGGTCTCGTGACTCCGGACGGTGCGCGAATCGTTACCGGCATGCCTTTTACGGGACTCGGGTCGGGAAGACCCCTCGCCTTCGTAAGGTTTGCAATCGTTCCGGCGGGGTTCTATATGCCGGGCGGTTGGGGCGGTGCGGGCAGTTCCGAATGGCGAGACGATGGGGCGGAAACCCCCTGTGCCGGAACGGTTACGGTAACGGCGGGCAACCCTTCAACGCCAGCGAGTTGGACTTTCACCCCCGGCGGTTCGGAAGCGGAGGCGGAGGATTTCTCGGCAAACGCCGCTGCCTACAAGGCGGTGGAAGATGCTGAAAAGGCAGATAACGCCCGCCGTGCGCAGCAGCACGCGGCGGCCGTGGAAGCCGTCACGGAAATTATCCGTTGGGCTTACGAACGGAACCTCTTTTGTGAGGAAACTGTCCGAGAGGCACAGGCCGAGGCAAAACGCCTCGCACCTGACGGGGACTTTGGCTCATGGCACTTTGCGGCAGAAGACGAGCCGCAAACTCGGTCGGCATTTGGGGGAAATTTCCCCCGGCTCGGTCGGTGCCAGATGAGCTCAATGGGGACTGGACGCGATGTACAGATTCTCCAGGTTGCAATAAACCGAGTGAAGGCAACCGAAAAAGTTTCGCCAGTCCTCGCGTAAGCAGGACTGGTGCGCCGAAAGGCAATGGAGACAGACGCCCTCGTGTGAGGGAAGGTTGGCGGGACGAAGCGTCCGCGCTTCGTCCCGCAATCATCCGTTGTCTTTGCAGTTCTTTGGTTAGGTTCGGAAGCACGCGAAAGTGTACTTCCAAAAGGCCCAGTGCGTATCACTGGGTTTTTCTTTTCCCTGCCCTTTTCCAAAGGGGAGGGATACAGGGAGGGGTGTCTTTAGTTTTAGGAGTGAGCGATTTTCTTTTGATACTGCTTATTCAACCAGTTGAGTTTGTTTGCGTCCAGCACCGCGCCGCCTTTTTGCACGCGCTCCAACTGGAATTGCGAAACAAGGTCGGCAAACGAAAGCACTACGGACGCATCGGATGCACTCGGGTGCCAGCCGAGAAGTGCCAAAAAATTTACCATCGCGGCGGGAAGAATTCCTTGCGCGCGGTAGTACGCAAGCGACACCGTTTCGCCGTGCTTGCGCTTGGAAAGTTTGGACCGGTCGGAAGCGAGAATCAAAGGCAGATGCGCGTAGAGTGGGCGCGGCGCGCCAAGCGCTTCTTGAATCAAGATTTGGCGCGGCGTGTTGGAGATGTGGTCTTCGCCGCGGATTATGTGCGTAACGCCCATCTCAAAATCGTCTACCACAACCGCAAGGTGGTACAACGGTTCGGACATTGACTTCGCAATTACAAAATCCTTGAGTTCGGTTGTGTCAAACGATACTTCACCGCGCACAATGTCGTTAAAGGTGACGCGTTTATTCGGATTTCTGAATCGGACTACTTCTACCTCCCCTTCCCCTTCCTTTTTCTTTTCTCGCGACACATACGCCGCGCCTTTTGCAATTAGCGCGTTCAAATGCTTTTGGTAGATTTCTGTCCGTTCCGATTGTCGGTACACTTCGTCGTACGCGATACCAAGCCACGCGAGTCCGTCTATAATTTCCTCTTCGTACTTTTTTTCCGAGCGTTCTTTGTCAGTGTCTTCTATGCGCAAGATAAACTTCGCGCCAGTTTGCTTGGCGAAAATATAATTAAATAGAGCGGTGCGCGCCCCGCCGATGTGGAGTGGGCCTGTGGGAGACGGTGCAAAGCGAACGATGGGATGTTGGTTATCTTTCATGTGATAATCCTATCTCTAATAATTTATCGGCAATAGTGCGACCGGCGTTCGGCTTCGCAAAAGCGCGTGCGGCTGTTTGCATTTCGGCGCGGCGGCTCTCGTCGCCGGTAATTTTTGCAATTTCTGCAAGAAAAAGTGCGGACGAGAGATTTGTTTCCTCCAGCACCGCCGCCGCGCCGCTCTCTGCATACGCGTACGCATTTTTCCGCTGATGGTCGCCGTTTGATTCGGTGATGGGGACAATAATAGAAGGTATCCCCCACCCCGCAATTTCAAAAATAGTAGAGCCGGCGCGCGATACGGCGAGCGATGCGACGCTTGCCGCCATGCGTAGCGCATCTTCGTTTAGAAATGCAAACGGGCGATAGCGCGCCGCGTGCGCGTTCCCGCGCAAAATCACGCCAGCGCGCGCTTCTGCTTCGGCAAGGTGTTCGCCTCCAGTTTGATGAACGATTTGGAATTGCGCGACAAGTTGCGGGAGCGTCTTGAGTATAAGCTCATTTATCGCGCGGGCGCCCTGCGAGCCGCCAAGTACTAGTAGCACGGGAGTTTCCGGCTCAAGTTTTAGAAATTCGCGAGCACCATCGGAAGAAATCTCGCGAAGTGCGCGTCGAACCGGATGCCCGGTCCATGCTGTTTTTCCTGTAGGGAAAAAATCTGCGACAGAAGCGAAGGAAACGGCAATGCGCGAAGCAAATTTCGCAGCCCATTTGTTGGCGCGGCCAGGCACAGAATCGGACTCGTGAATTACAATCGGAATACGAAGAAGCCGCGCGGCGAGGAGCGTCGGCACGCTACCGAAGCCGCCCTTGCCGAACACGACATCTGGATAGTGCCAAAACAAAAGTGCTAGCGCGCGCGCGGCGCCCCACGCGAGCGCGAGCAAATCCGTGATATTTTTCTTGTCGGCATAGAGACGGAGCTTGCCCGCCGGGATGCGAACAAACTTTATTTCATTTTTCGCAAGAAGCGCGGCATCGTATGGCGCTGGAGCAAAAAAAAGTAGTTCGGGCGCGAGCAAGCGCCGCTCGCGCGCCTGCGCGCGCACTTCCTCCGCAACCGCAATAATAGGATAGAAGTGCCCACCCGTTCCACCTCCAGTAAAGACAATTCTCATAATTCAGGTAGTATAGCAGAAAATCTAAACACCCCCTCACCCTACCCTCTCCCCCTTATGTAAAGGGCGAGAGGGCTGCTATGGAACCCTTCGGGCGAACCATTCCATAAAGAAAAACGGCTAAACGCGCGTTTAGCCGTTTAATATGTTGCAAAACAAGGGTTTTTGGCGACCGCATTACA
>CAYIUC010000021.1:0-8475 GCA_964366535.1 uncultured Candidatus Saccharibacteria bacterium
TTGCATGCCTTATCCACGCCGCCAGCGTTCATCCTGAGCTAGGATCAAACTCTAAATTAAAACGAAGTTTTAATTATCCCGAGCGAAGTCGAGGGATTGTGATCCTTCGACAGACTCAGGACGAAATTACTTCGTAATTTCGAACGGAACAAAAAGGAAGATACAGTTTTTCCAGCTCACTTGGGAATCAATTATCTTTCACTAGGAATTTTATCTTGACTTGCAGCCCCTCACCAATTTGCCTTGCAATTTGGTGAGGGGCATTCTCAATTAACATTCAATTGTCAAAGACCATTCGTGTTTCTCACACGAACTTACCAAGTATATAGATAGCCGAAAACAAGTCAAGCGTTCTTATTTTGCAACCGCTCCATCGTTACGAGCAGAGGCGAGGCGATGCAAATGGAGGAGTATGTGCCGGCGATGATGCCTATGATAAGCGCGAGCGAGAAATACTGCGTGGAGGCGGGTCCGAGGAAATAGAATGCGAAAAGAGCGAAGAGGGTTGTTAGCGAAGTGTTGATAGAGCGCGTTAGCGTCTGCGACACGCTCTTACCTACCGTCTCGGCAAAGGACTCTTTACCGCGAGATTCTCGCGCGAGCCGTACATTCTCGCGCACGCGATCAAAAACGACAATCGTGTCGTGCACAGAGAAGCCCAACACTACTAGAAGAGCGGTCACAAACAGCGTATCCACTTCCACCCCAGCGAAATGTCCGAGATATGCAAAAACGCCGATAGGTATGACGACATTGTGCGCAAGAGCGATGATGGTCGCAACGCCATACTTCCACGACGACACTGGCTCTGAAACCTTCCGAAACGCGAAGGTGATAAAAAGCATAATACAAAGTATTACAAGCGCAATTGCGAGAAGAGACTTAAGCGCCGCTTCGCGGCCTAGGAGCGGCCCCAACGAGTCAAAACGAACTTCCGTAACTGGGCGCGCGCCGCCAAACGAAAGCGCTTGTAGGAGCGACGCGTGCTCTGCATCGCTTAGCTCTCGCAGACGGATAATGAAACCCGCATCGCCGGCGGCGCGCGCGGAGGCGTGCGCGTCAATCGGTGCGAGCGCCTCCGTGATAGCGCCCTTTTCGGGCGCGCTAGCCGCATACTTTACTTCCAAAAGCGCGCCGCCTTTAAAGTCAATACCGAGGTTTAATCCCCAAAACGCAAGCGCGGCGAAAGAGGCGGTAACCGCGACGGCGGAGAAGATATAGAAAAACTTTCGGTGTGTAATGATAGGCATAGTAGTGCAAACTACGAATATAATACGAAATTACGAACGAATACCGGAACCGAACAAAAACCGACTCGCTTTCCCTACTCCACGCGTACTCAAAGCATATAGGAACATACGCGATGCTGTGATTGCCGTGAACATACTTATAACTACTCCGAGTCCAAACACTAGCGCGAAGCCGCGCACCACGGGAGTCGCTGCGAAGTAGTACAAAATAATTGCCGTAATAATGCTACTGGTATTGGAATCGCGGATAGACGGCCACGCGCGCGCAAATCCCTCTCGCATAGCGTCTGCGACGAGCTTTCCTTTTTTTAATTCCTCCTTGAGCCGCGCGAAAATCAAGATGTTTGCGTCTACCGCCATGCCCATAGAAAGCACGAAGCCGGCAATGCCCGCCGCGGTAAGCGTTACCGGAATCAACTTAAACACAGCGAGGTTCAGCGCCACATACGCGCAAAGCGCAACGACCGCGAGTAGCCCGGGAAGGCGATACCAGATAGCAAGAAACGCGGCGATAACTGCAAATGCCCATAGCCCCGCGCGCACCCCAGCGTCTACCGCGTCACCGCCCAGTGTAGCGCCGATGGTCTGCACAGACGCAAGAGTAATAGGCACCGGAAGCGCGCCATAGTTTAGGTCGCGCACAAGCGTGCGCGCCTCATCTAGATTGAAGTCGCCGGAAATTTCCGTTGAGCCGTTTGCAATTTCTTCGCGAATCACAGGAAGCGAAATAGGCGCGCCGTCCAAGAAAATACCGACGGTCTTCCCCACATTTTCGCGCGTAATCTTCGCAAATAGTTTTTCGCCCTCGTTCGTCCAAGTTAGGAGTACTACCGGCGCACCAGTCGTCTGGTTGAACGACACATTAGAGCGGGAAACGAGCCGACCAGTTAGACCAGTATCGGTAAAGAGTGAGGACTCCGCCGTATCTTTCATAAGTTTAAATTCCAAAAGCGGGGTCTTGCCGATTTGCGCGGCGGCCTCCTGCACATCGGTAATACCGGGCAGTTCCACAATAAGGCGGCTCTCGCCGCCGCCAAGTAGGCCGCCGCGCTCCACTTGCACAATCGGCTCCGACACCCCGAAAAGATTTACTCGTTTTTCCACGACATCGCGAAGTGCTTCCATCGCGCTAGCTACATCGCCAGAAGAGACGCCTTTGGTGTCTGCGCGGTATACGAGATGCGAGCCGCCCTCAAGGTCTAGCCCTAGCCGAAACGCAAATCGCCCAGCGTTCATTTCGCTTTTGTACACAAAAAACCCAACCCCGCCAGCGACCGCGAGAATCACAAGCGCCCATATCCGATATTTCCACATGCAGGAGATACTACAGATATTCACCAAAAGAATCAAGAAATACTACGCGGGAAGCGGGATAGAAAAATTGAAAAATCCTTTCGCCTTTAATGAGCGGCCGCTTTGTTTTGCAATCTGCCGCGACGCATTTAGGATTTCTACTCCAATTATTTTTCCTTTTTTATCCAAATCCGCGAGAAGTAAATTCGCGAGTTCCACCGTCCGCGCTACCCGCTTTTTCTTTTGCAGGTATATATACATCGCGTCCGCTTGTTTATCATAAGTGATGTTCATGGTTTTATGTCTATTTAAAATACGCTGTAACAATAACAAATGTATCGCCGTTACCTTTTGAATATAACACAACCAACTCGCCGCCGTCCAACTTTTTTCTACATTTAATTAGACCGCCCGCTTCATATCTGATGCCGTCTGGGTTTTTGATTGTTGTTTTGATATCCGCGACTGTAATATGTCGTTCGGTGAAAATACGGAATTGCGCATGATGTGTAAACACAAACTTCATAATTCGTAATGCTAGCGTCCGTGCGCAAAAGAATCAAGAAGAGCAAACTATTTCAAGTACTTGCGATAGCAGAAGACACCCCTCCTTTTATCCCTCCCCTTAAGTAAAGGGCGGGGAAAGAAAAACCCCACGCCATTTCTGACGAGGGGTAGGTGGTGGATATGAGTTTTAACAGCTTAAACGGCTAAACGCGCGTTTAGCCGTTTCGGCCATCTCGCCCTTTACCTAAGGAGAAGGGGTGAGGGGGTGTTATTTCTTACACCCCACTTCGAGACAAGAGTACCTTGATGGTTTTTAGGGCGATTTTGAGGTCAAGGAAAAAGGAGCGGTTTTTGATGTAGTAGAGGTCGTAAGAAAGCTTCACTTTTGTTTCGGACACATTGGCGCGATAGTGCGGGTGGTTCTCGTGGTAGAGCTGCGCCCAGCCGGAAAGCCCGGGTTTAATAAGGTGGCGAATGTTGTAGTACGGAATCTCTTTTTCGTACACGCGCACGAGTTCGGGGAGTTCTGGGCGCGGGCCTATGAGCGATAGGTCTCCGCGAAGCACATTTAAGAGTTGCGGCAATTCATCTATGCGGAGTTTACGTAAGAATTTCCCGACGCGTGTAATTTCCGAGGAGCCCCCGCCACGCGTGACTTGCATACTGCGAAACTTTAGTGTATTTATAATCTTCCCGCCCTTGCCGATTCGTTTCTGCGCGATGAAAAACGGGCGTCCGTCGTCTAAAAGCATTGCGAACAAAACAAACGGATACAACACGGACGAAAGTACGCAGAGCAAGCACGCGATCACTATGTCCATAATGCGTTTCAAAGCATCGTACGACAGGTGCGGCGCAGTAGACACATTTTCCAAAAACCAGTGATAGCGCACGAGCGAGAGAGGAATGCGATTAAAGATCTCTTCGTAAATCTTGTGCAGGGCTACGAAACGCACTCCGGAAAATATTAGGTTGTATAGTTGCGGCAAAACCGGCTCCACCAAGTCGCTACGCAAATCCACAGCAACAAGATAAATGCCTTCCGCATACACACGCTTCACGATTTCCTCCTTGAAGTCCATTCCCGCGAGCGATTTTGCGTCTACAGACGAAACAAACGAAATATTGTAGTGCCAATTGTTGTTTACTTCAGTAATGAGTTCTTTGAGCTCCTCACCCTCGCCGATGGCGATCGCCTTTTCCCGCTTCCACGGGGAAAGCACGGCGCTCCCGTAGATGCGCCACAAAAGCATTAAGGGGAAGGAAACCGCAAGGTACAGAAACAAACTGCCCTTGGGGGTAATCTGAAACACGGGCAGGAAGTAGAAAAACACCACCGCGAGCACGCTGTTTAAAAGCAATGTGTTGAACAAGAGGTGCGGCAGGCGGTGGCGCAAAATGACGGTTTGCTTTTCGTATAGCCCCGCTATAAAAAATACGACGACCCAGAGCGCAAACAAAAACAGGAACGGCACGAGATGTTCCACAAACAGCGCGCCGGACGGAAGCCCCGCGTAACGGAAAAATAGCGTGAGGTACAAACTCGCAACGAAAACAATAATATCCCCTAGTAAGAGCGCTATATGTTCCCTCCTATTGAAGATGTGCATACAACGGGAGTAGTATAAGGAAAAAGAAGGCGCGGTTCAACACAATGAATATAACCAAAAAACAAAAGGTTTTGTTCCTAGTCACAAAAGGCGGTTGGGGTGGCGCCCAGCGATATGTGTTTGATTTGGCTACTTCCTTGCCGAAAGAAGAATACGAGGCGGTAGTTGCTTGTGGTGAGCAGGGTCGAACCACAATGGGAGAAGCGCTTCCAGAAAAACTTAGCGCCGCAGAAGTTCGGTGCGCGCGCCTGCCGCATCTTGACCGCGATGTAGGCCTCGCCGACATCGCGGCCATACGAGAGATTTTCCAATTACTAAAAAAAGAGCGGCCGAACATCTTGCATCTCAATAGTTCCAAAGCCGCGCTCTTAGGAGCATTGGCTATGCGCCTTATACAACCTCCTACAAAAATCATTTTTACCGTCCACGGTTGGCCGTTCAACGAACCGCGCGGCGCGTTCTGGCGCTTCGGAATTTATCTCGCTTCGTGGCTCACCGCGCTACTTTCGCACGCAGTTATCGTCATCTGCGATGCCGACCTCCGCGCCGCGCGGCGGCTTCCGTTCATAAGAAAGAAAGTTTTCCTAATACCAAACGGCATTACGCCATTTGAAACGCTTCCGCAAGGCGCGGCGCGGAGCGCGCTCGCCCCGCCAGTCGGCGGGGCGAGCACCGGCGTATTACCGCAAGATACTGCAATTATCGTTACGATTGCGGAACTTACGCGAAACAAGGGGTTATCATACGCGCTCCGCGCCGTTGCGCGTCTAATGCGAGAACGCGACCTTCCTATGTTTCGATATATCATTGTTGGCGAAGGCGAGGGGCGCGCACAATTGGAGCGTATCATTGCAGAAGAAAAATTATCAGAAGTCGCGCGCATTGCAGGATTTATTCCGGACGCTCAATCGCTTCTTTCTGGAGCAGATATCTTTCTACTTCCGTCGCTAAAGGAGGGCTTGCCGTATGTTTTGCTAGAAGCTGGCGCTACTGGCGTTCCGACGGTCGCTACCAATGTCGGTGGTGTCCAAGATATCATCGGTGATATGCAGAACGGTATGCTAATTCGTCCAAAACGCGAAAAAGAAATCGCCGACGCGCTCCGCTTCCTCCTCCGCGAACGCAAAAGACGCGAAGCGTTCGGCGCGGCACTCCGCGAAAAAGTGCTACGCGACTTCTCGTTTGAAAAGATGCTGTCAAAAACAATCGCGGTGTATAAATAGTTTGTTATAAAGCAATTCTACTGCGTAATGCAAAAGTATTCCCATGCTTCAATAATCCCAAGTATGACTGTATATTCCGCTCACTCACCCTCGCCGACATCCTCCGCCTCGTCGCCGTCCGCAGTACTCGGTGTGTAGGAAAGTGTACCCATCCGAGGAAATCAATGCCGGAAGCAAGGGTCTTGATACATACTTTGTCGGGGTGCAGTTGTAGACTGAGTTTTTTGTAAAGAAAGTCGGATATAAGCGGAATGAGAGAGACAAGATAATCGCGGTCTTGCGAAAGAAGAACAAAATCGTCTGCATAGCGAATGTAGTGTTTAACTTTGAGTTCGTGTTTGATGAACCGGTCAAACTCGTTCATATAGACATTCACGAAAAGTTGCGAGGTGAGATTGCCGAGAGGCAGTCCTTTGCCATATGCACCTGAATTGAAACTGCTGATGATTGCTCCGAGGAGCCAGAGAGTGTTGTGGTTGGTGACGGAGCGGGAGAGAGTTGTTTTAAGAATATCGTGGTCAATGCTCGCAAAGAACTTGCGGATGTCGCATTTCAAAACCCAGCAGGTTTTTGTGTGGTTTTTGCTCACTTGATACGCAAACGAGCGAAAACGGTTCATGGCGCGATGTGTCCCCTTCTCTAACTGGCACGAGAAAGAATCGGCGATGAATCTTTTGTGAAAGAATGGATGCAACATACGGTAAACAGCATGATGGAGCAAACGGTCGCGCACGGTTGCCTTGTGAATATCACGAGGTTTGGGGTCGGAGATTTTGAAATGTTGATAGGGGCCGTGGTGGTAGATGTGATTGTGCAAATCCGTGTGGAGCGATAGTATGTGCTCCATGAGCCACAGTTGGAACTCCTGCACATCCGCGCGCTTTCTTTTGCCGCGCACAAACTCTTTCCATGCGGCGAGAAGGTTTTCTACCGATATAATCTCGTCAAAAGTATGATTGAATATCATATGAAAAATACAACTATGAAGACCCCCCCCCCTACGGGTTTTGCCGGTGTTGGAGAAAATTAAGCACGCGTACACATTATGGCACCACTTTCATGAACTCTTGCCGAAGACGCAGAAATACTCGCTCGGCAATCGCATAGACAAACTCTTCATTGAGAGTATCGAATCGACCACAACTGCCGCTTTTCTACCACCGACAGAAAAACTTCCGTGGGTGCGCCAGGCGTTACGAAAAACAGATACGATACAAGTGCTTCTACAGGTCTTGTGGGACACGAAGTCACTTGAAGACAAGCATTACATCGCCCTCACAACCGAATTGGCCAGTATAGGCCAGAACCTTGGCGGATGGAACGGAAAACTGATAAGAGAAAACTCCCCCGCCGTGAGGGCGGGGGAGAAATGAAGAGAATTGCTGAAGAGGAACCAATCATTCCTGTCGTTGAAGTTGCTGACCCAATTCAGGTTCGCCTTGCGCTTAGAGTCGTTCCACCAGACATAACACGCCTGCTGGTTGCCCTCAAAGGTTTATATGAAATGTCGTCCGTGCCACCACCCCTTGATAAATCTCGGGATTGAATCTTATTCGGCATTTTAAATGCCTTAACGTTTCATACCAAGTATCTTCTTTTTTTATGAAGTTCTGCACGAGACGCTCCGCTTGAGACATTAAAATCCCAATCGCTCTGGTACTCGTGGATACTGGATTCGGCAATCCCAATGCAATACATCGGGAAAGATTCGCCTACTACCGGAGATTATTATACAAAAAGCAACCCCGAGTGTTAATCAGGGTTGTAGGTAAAGAAGCCAAAACCAAGGGACCGAGGGCTAGGGCTAAGTTGCTAAAGCCGAGGACTTGCTGAAGAGGAACCAACCATCCCCGCCGCAGAAGCTGCCGACCCAATCCAGGGCCGCCTCGCGCGCAGAGCCGCTCCACCAGACATAACACGCCTGCCGGTCGCCCTCAAAGGTACACTCTGTGGTCGCCACGACATACATTGAATTGAACCCGAGCGTAGTGTGAAGCGTCGGATGCTGTGCACCAACAGCGAAGACCTCCTGGGGAACGGTCCTTTTGAGACCCTTCCCGTCTGCCCACGCCAATGCTTTGTCCCAATTACCGTCACCGGCGGGATAGTTAAGCAAGAGGTATTTTCGCTCTTCTGCTCCTGTTGAGGTTGGTGTATAGAGGTTGCCAACCTTGCGAACATTGTAGTTACTCGGAGTGTTTGGCCCCGCCGCGTCAATCGCCTCCTGCCACGGTTGGTCAAAATTGACCTTCGCGCGGAGCGTATGAATGCGTGTGCCGTGTGTAGGCAGTATCTCGCCCGACTTGAGGTCGTCTAAAAATCGAGAGACACGCCCACCATCCAATGCTTGTTGGAAATTTGCGCGACCGACCCTCTTCTCATTTGCCATCTTCCGAACCGATTCCGCCTGACTAGCGGTCACAAGCAGTATTTTGTTCATAACGACTTTCTTTTTTGAGTTCACCGTATGCGACGAACATATCGCCACAAAAAGCAAACATGGTTTTCTGCAAGTCCTCCACAACCTATCAAGGTGCGTTCCCCCTACCTTTAAATACGAAGGGTTGGCTATCATGGAGGTATGGCAAACAA
>CAYIUC010000022.1:0-3366 GCA_964366535.1 uncultured Candidatus Saccharibacteria bacterium
CTTTTGGGTACAAAAGTGAGGTGTGCTTTTGGGCAGGGTTAATTCCCCCCCACGCCAAATTACGCAAAAACGGCTCATTTAAATGCCTTTAGAGGTGTCCGTTTTTTCCGAGTTGATGCAGAGCTCGTCTTAATTCGTCCCGCCGGACCAAACATAATTCCCTTTGTCCGAGAGCCACCACATGCCGTTTCCGCTCACGACCTCGCCGGTCACTTTTCCGATAGCGGTGAAAACATCCCCGCTATTTAATTGCTGGCTACCGGATAGCGGGGCGCTTGTGTTTGGCGAAGCGCGAACGCGCAAGCCATTCACTGTTACTGTCACTGTTTTCGGAAATTCTTTTGGTGCGGGCGGAGGCGGAGGCGCCGGGACGAATGGTGTGACGAGAGGTTTGAATAGGTCTACAAACGGCGCGAAAGGCGCGAAAGGCGCAGGAGGCGCAGGAGGCGCAGGAGGCGGCGCAGGAGGCGGCGCAGCGGCATAGTTTGAAATGTCTCGCGCGGCCGCATTGCCGTTAAAACCAGGAGCAGGGATGAGCATTTGGTTCTGTACCCTATACGCCAACCCTCTCGTGCTTACGATTGCCCCCTCGGGGATTGTATAGCCGGCCGGGACGGCGAAAAATACCTCTCCTGTTGATGCTTTTATCGGCTCGAGCCCGCCCGCGAAAGGAGCGGGAGCCGGCGCGGGAGCCGGCGCGGGAGCCGGAGCCGGCGCGGGAGCTACGGCAACGGCAGCTCCCGGTACCGGCGTCTGAAGAATTTGCCCGTTCTTGCTTCTCACATCTATATCCTCGGGCGAGCCGATGTTGAGAGTCGGCCAAGGAGTGAATACTCCGAGAGCGTCCATGACGCCCGGTATTCTTTTGCCGGAAGCGAGGACGAACACCGCGGGATTGCCGGGTGGCGCCGGCGCCGGGGTAGCGGGACCAGAGCCCGGGATCACATCGGCGATTTTGTTTCCGGCCGCGTCCACGATTGACAGCTTGTCGGGCATCGTGTCTTTGATTTTGGCGGTGTCAAAATCTACGAGTTTTGGAATTTCGTGTTGGACGGATGTCACCACTTGCGATTCCGGGTAGTAGACCAGCGGATCTATCGGACCGAGTAGAATTTCGTCTAGAAATAACCGCTTGTGGAATTGGTTGGTGAAATAGATAGAGAGCGTGGCCCAGGTGCCGGTTTTCGGCACGCCGAGCTCGTCGGCGGGGCTGTTCTTAATTTGGATAGCGTAGCTCAAATTATTGTCGATGAGCGAGATATATTTCACTAGATTGATTTGTACATCGTCCCGTAAGTCCTGCTCGCTCGTTATGCTGTCGTCTACCTGCCGAACAAATTGCTCGAATTTTCCGACCTGCCCTGCGTACAGAATACCGAGAAAGAGTTTCGGCTTCGCTGTCTTATAGGTAGTGAGGCGAGTTTTTGGGATCTGCGCGAAGCCACCGGCTCCGGTTCCGCCCCCGAATTGTTTGAATACGGCGGCCGCCTGTTGCTCCGCAAAAGACGGTCCCCAGTGGAAAACATCGTTCCAGTTGTTGATCGCCGCGTTCACGACCCACCCGAGGGCCGATGTCGCGGGCATCAACACTCCGAAAATCGCCACTTTGCGCCCGACCTCAATAGTGACTACTTTTAGCAAATTAGAAAGTTCTGCGACTTTTCGCGGATTGCGAAGCATTTTTAATATCGCGGGCAGAAAAGCCCGGATAACAAGACCCGCGCGAATGACAGCTATCACCCCGAAAGCAAGCGAGGCGACGAACAGCGCCGCCGAGACAGTGCTTCCCAAAACCGTAACGAATTGATTGCGTCTTAAATCCTCGGGGCTGTACTGGATATATTCTTTGAGCGCGGCCGGGTATTTGGCGTAGACCTCGTCTAGCGTCGCATCGTCCTCTTTGGCAGAGTGCTCAATGGTTCCAAGCACCGCCAATTTCGCGTCCCTTTCCGTGATTGAGAGCTCCGACTGTAGGGACCCGACAATTTCCCGGGCTTGCTCTACCGCCGCGTCAATGCCCGCCGCGCTCTGGCTGACCCGCTTTAATTCGGACTCTAGGGCTTCCGGGCTTTGTAGGTTTTGGAGCAACATATTTTAGGATAATTATACCACCAATAACTCAACACCCCATTTTACGCACCACTCCCGCAAGTGCGGCATCTCTTGGTCCGTCAAAATCATTAATTTTGGCGGGGGCTCGTCTGGCGCAACCTCCATATACAGGAACTCATAGAGATCGATTTCCCCAATTGCTTTAGTGGTGGCCTCGCGTTTGATTTCTATAATTGTCTTCACGCCCTGCTTTTCTGCGAGTACATCTATTTTGTAGCCCCCGATGTAGGAGTGGTGCCGGGCGTATTTCTCCGGCCGACTGGGATCGTAGTTTCTAGGCGTGCCGAGCTCCACATCGAAACAAACGGAGTCAAAGAGCTCGGGGTGTTTTTCAATGCACCGATTCCAAATACCCAACTCACCCTCGGAGAGGTGAGTGTGTGGGGGTACTGCATTGTAGGAGTGGGGGCCGAGCATACTGTGGATATCGTTCGGCGATATGTCACGGAAATACGGTAATGGTATAGCTATTGAGTATGTTTCGGTTCCCAGCAGCTTCGAGCTCAATGACGATGGCTAGGGTGAGCTCTGCGCTGAAATTCACCGCTGATGTCCCCTCTTGTTGGCAAGAGCTCATGGCAGCCCCGTCTGTCATGAAAAAGCCAGTCATTTGAGAAACCTGCGACGAGGTTGCATTGTTGGAGCTGATGCGTCCGTGAAGAAACGCCACCTGATTATTATTAGCGACCTGTGTCGTACAGGTGAGGAGAGTGCCCCCATTGGCTTTGACTCGAAGATGCGCCTCGGTCGCTGCCGTCCCTCCCCCCGAGGGGTTCCAGTCGATCTGCATGAGTATTGTCGTACTTGCGCTTAAAGTGTTCGCAGGGATAACGAAAAGTGTGCTCGTCGCAAATGTTCCGGCCGTAGCCTCGACATTGGTGTTTGACGCGAGAGTCCACGGGTGGGAAACGGGCGCGGCTTGAAATGTCGGTGCCGAGCCGGCGCCGTTTGAGGTCAAAAGCTCTCCGGATGAGCCCAGGCCCGCAACAACCTTAATCGCGCTAGTTCCGTTGCCGAGAAGCACCTGATTGGATGAAAGCGTAGTTGAGCCAGTGCCGCCCTGCGCGACAGAGAGCGCGGTGGTGAGACCGGTGAGCGAGGTGATGTTTGAGTTCGCCCCGCTACACGCTGTGCCGGCCAGTTTTGAGCAATCTATCGCCGCGCTCGCCGATACATCGGCGTTCACGATACTCGTGCCGAGATTTAATTTGGAGTAAGCAATCGCCGCCGCCGAGTTGATGTCGGCGTTGACGA
>CAYIUC010000022.1:3466-8191 GCA_964366535.1 uncultured Candidatus Saccharibacteria bacterium
TGCCAAAGAGCGCATTGTTCCAAGTCGTAGACGCGGACCCCGAAATGTCGGTACCGAGAATACTGGTCCCTAGATTTAATTTGGAGTAAGCAATCGCCGCCGCCGAGTTGATGTCGGCGTTGACGATATCGTCGTTCAGAATGAACGCCGATGTGATGCTTCCTACCGGAAAAGAGACGGTGCTCGTCGCGTACAGTCTGCCAAAGAGCGCATTGTTCCAAGTCGTAGACGCGGACCCCGAAATGTCGGTACCAATAATCGTGCCGTTTAGAATCAGTGCCGATGTGATGTCGCCTGTCGTGAGCGAAGCTGACGGCGGGCGATAGACCTGCGCGGAAACGCTAAAGGCCACTGCGAGGAATGATCCGAGCAGAAAGTAGGCGACTTGTGGAGCGTATCTTTTGGCGGTTTCCATATTTATTCTTTGGCGGGCGCGGATATTAAATGCTCTGATTGTTCGACGACATCGTGCGCCCGCGCCTCGATGAGCTTGTCCTCGTACCATGCGAGCACATTTCTTGCGTACTCGTTCGAAAGGTGCGAGCCATAGCAGGTTTTTTCAGCAAATTTTCGGTGAGGAAAGATTTGGTCCGGATCTATTTTGTGAGCCCGTGTGAGTTCTGACAGAAGCACCCCGAGGGCGTCCCGTTGAGCTTCCGTGGGCCACCCTGTGTCAAAATCTCCCGCGAGACCGACACCGATTGAGGTGTCGTTCTGGCCGATTGTGTGCATACCCTCTTCGCTGATGTGCCGCATCCTTAGGACCACACCCGTTTTTTCTATTAAGTAGTGGTAGCCGACAAAGTAGCCGTATGACGAGACGGGAAACCCGCGCTCTTTGTGCGACTGGTTGATCGCGTCGAGGCTGTCGCCCGCTCGCTCTACGCCGTCGTGGTGCACGATTATTTTGTTCGGTTTGTTTTCCATACTACTTCGGCATGTACTCCTCTTGGCCCGGGTGCGCCCATGCTTGCACGGCCTTGATAGCTATTGCGATAAAGCCCGCAACGAAAGGGGCGTACTGGCCGAAATCTAGGGACCCGAGAAATTGCAAGCCCGCGGTCGTCCCCGCACCCACCATGACGATGGCCGCGTTCACCACCACCCGTTTGATTCTCGCTTTTTGGTCGTTTGATAGTTGCATATTGTTTTTGTTGCTATTCGCCGTTCATTTCCTCGTAATCTATCGTCTGCGACGCCGCCGAAGAGTAGAGCCAAATGGACTCTCTCGCGGCCGGCGGCATTGTGCCCTGCACCTCGTTTTTGTCTACATACGAGCCCTGCGTAAGCATATCACCTGTGGTGGGGTTGGCGTCACCCGTATTTGGTTGAGCGCCATAGCCCACTTTGACATTCCCCGAGTTGTTGGCGTCCACGATAGTGGAGCGCATTTGTATTAAAAGACGCTTCCGCTTCGGATTCGGATTGAGCAAGAGAAACGGCGTTGTGGTTGGTAGGGTTACAGTAATCATATCTATTTTGTAGGCAAGACGAACAACTTTTTTATGAATGTCACAAAGCCCGGGTCCTGCGCGTTCTTCCTCAAGCATTTCATACAGTAGGGATATTTTGATTTGGCAGGTTCGCCCGCTTGCGGGTGGCTCTTGCTGTGTACGAATTGGCTGTTGCAATTCAGACACCCCCTGTACACCGGGTAATCCGCGATGTACTTGCTCCGAAGCGTAGTTCCCGGGTAGAACTGCTTCATAGGGCTACTGTATTTCGATAACTGGAATGATACGGAGAGCGTCCGAGGCGTCTTGGTTGTCGATTGTGAGAGTCCACACGCCCGATTTCAGATCAAATCCCTCGTCCGAAAGGTCGAAGTGTTTGTAGCGCGACAAGAGGTCGTCGGTAGGCAACTGCGTGAGCAGGTTGGTGACGAGCACTTGGCGGTGGTCGCCGAGAGTGTTCAACTCCGCGACTGTCTCGCCGTCGCGTATCAGCTTTACGCGCTGGAACGAAATATCGATGTTGGTGTCTGTGAAATCTGACGCGGCAGGCATTGCTATAATCAACTTAACGAGGCGCCCTACAGGCGGCAGACGGAAATTGAATGAGTCGGTGCCAGTGGCCGCCGCCGATGTGAGCGTGATAACTACCGCATGTACCGGCTTCCGGCCCGGGTTCTTGTCGAGGTAGTATCCGGTGACGGACAGAGTTTCTACCGTGACATTCGTTTGCGTTACTTTCGTTGCCGCGTGTGACATCGGCTTTGCGCTTTCTACCGGAACATTTAGAGGCACCTTGATACCGCCCGCGATTAGCGAACCTGCGGCATCGGTGTTCTCGAGAACGAGAGGCACGACGCCCGCGTAGTACGCGGAGAGAGCGCAGAGGTCGTTGCCGTCTAGTTTTATTCGGAGTTCCGAGCCGACCCAAACATCGTATTCAGAAATGGTATCGATAAATTCCTCAATCGGAATTGCGGTCGTGGCGATTGTGCCACGGAGCCCGAGCATTAGGTGCGAGAGAAACGCACCGCCCGGCACTAGCAATTCTTGACCGATTGATGCTGTGAAAACCCGTCCCGGGGTGGCTCCCGGATCTGGACCGTCCCAGTGTTTAGAGATACGCATAAGGTTATTGGTTCTTGCGAGCTTCTAATGCTTGCCCGATTTCTTGGACCCGTCCGTAGTTTGTGCCTTTAGGTCCGCGGGGTGTGAGAGTGACGGAGCGGATAACATCTGCGTAGGGAGCGAACCCTGTGCGGTATTCGTCTACTGCACCGGCAACACCGGAGCCGTAGCGAGTGCCGCCTTTTTCGTCTGCGCCTTTCTTCCACTTGCCGTCTCCCGCATCTTCGACGCCTTTGCCGTATGCCTTTCGGCCGATTGCTGTTTGCACACCGGCTTCGTAGTTGCCCTCGCTTGCTTTTGCCCCTAGAGACCACGAACGACGCGGCGCCGCAACGCCTTTCTTGTACTCACCAACAGCCGCTTGCGAACGGCTAGCCCACTTCGCTGCATCAAATCTTATTTCCATATTGTGATTGTAAAATTGTTTTGTTTAACTCCGTTCTCTACATCCGGGTCGAGAGAGCCGGATGTAGAGATCAGAGAGAGAGTGCTAAATACTGGCGCACCAACGCAGGATACAGTGGATATTTAGCTTGTCAATTCTAACCTGTGGATAACTCAAAAAAACAACGCATTTTCGCCACATAAATACATAAATGCAGAGGGCCCGCGGTGCGAAGCAACGCTAGACTCGGTCTACGCATCCGAAATCTGGGTTTGTACCTAGCGATGCTTCGCTCTGTAGTAAAGCCCCTCGCTTCCGCATGAGGGCGGTGCGAAGAGCAACCAGATTCTGGACGCGGGGCAGATTTTCTCTATGCCTCGCTGTCGGATATTTAGACGCTCCGACCCGCCAGTAATTTAGCTCCGTTCACTTCCAAAAACCACGCGATGCAATCGCGTAATCCCACGGGCTGACGATTGGTACAGCTCGCCCGTCGTTTTCTGTCGCTGAACGAATTTATCTCTCGACGACATATGCGCTCAATGTACACCTATTGTGCTGTGGAAAAAACAGGGGATATGTGGATAACTCGCGGGGCTGTCCCCACCCGGAGTGTTGCGAATGTTAGAACATGCTACACTATAGGCATTGTTATCGTTATGGCGTACCTGCACAAAGTTTTGAGAGTTGGCAACGCGCTCGGTGTTTGCCTTCCGAAAATGTACACTGATTTTTATAGGATCAAGCGGGGCCACTTTGCAGTCGCCCGTGTAACGGGCGAGGGGGCGTTGCTCCTGCAATTCTTTGATGCAGACAAGCACCCCGAAGTGTTGGCGCAACTTGAAGCGGAGCAGGAGCGCGAACTAGACGACATCGTGTAGATTTTTTTATGGAAAGCACCACACAATTCATTTCGCTGGATTTGATTGACGCTCCTAAAATTGCGATGCGGACGAATGTAGACGGCGACGATATGGAAAATTTGATGTCCTCAATGCGCGACATCGGTTTGCTAGAGCCGATTGTCGCGCGCGCAGTTGGCGAGCGATACGAAGTGATCGCCGGGCATCGCCGACTGCGGGCGGCCAAGCATTTAAAATGGCCGACGATTGAGGCGAAAATTCTCGTTGCTACTGACGACGAATGTTTTGTAATGCGTCTAGCTGAAAATCTCTCGCGCCACGATGTGGACCCGGTGGACGAGGCGACCTACATAGGCGAGATTATGCTAGAGAAAAAAATGGAAGCCGCGCAAGTGGCCGCGCTTTTGAAACGGCGCGTGGAGTGGGTGGAAGAACGATTGGAAGTTTTCCATATGCCCGATTATTTGCAGGGGTATGTCAAACAAAAGCGCGTCCCACTAGGTGCGGCGCTGTGGCTTAATCGTATCGGAAACGAAAAATTGCGGTTGCATTATTCGCACTGGGCGGGGCAACACGGGGTTTCGGTGCGAGGCGCGAAATACTGGCACGATATGTGGAGAGCCCAACCAGATGTCTCGAACATCGCCACTACCGATATTAAAGATGAGGGCGGCGCAATCGTGCGGCAAGCTCCGACAGTAATCTGCGAGCGTTGCGGCCGCCCCTGCTTAATGGTAGTCGCTAGAAATGTGTGGGTGCATGCAGAGGCGGAGTGCCCCCCTGTTTTGGGTTAAGCAGGGAGTTTGAGGGGTGCAACCCCTCTAAAATCTTCTGTATTTTTTCGCGTGGGGGGGAATTAACCCTGCCCAAAAGCACACCTCACTTTTGTACCCAAAAG
>CAYIUC010000023.1:0-7768 GCA_964366535.1 uncultured Candidatus Saccharibacteria bacterium
ATTCGCTTGTCCCATTCGTACGACGATATCATATCGCGCGAGAATCTGCTCCTCTCGTGGCGCGAGTTTATCCGAGGGAAACGGAAACGGCGCGATGTACAAGAGTTTGCGCTCTATTTGCCCGACCGCGTATCAGAATTACACTGCGATTTGTCCGAGAAGACCTACCGACATGGACCATATCAACACTTCAAAATATCTGACCCAAAACCGCGCGACATCCACAAGGCAACCGTGCGCGACCGTTTGCTCCATCACGCTGTCTATCGTGTGCTGTATCCATTCTTTCACAAAAAATTCATCGCCGATTCATTCTCGTGTCAGTTAGAGAAGGGGACACATCGCGCCATGAACTGTTTTCGCTCGTTTGCGTATCAAGTGAGCAAAAACCACACAAAAACCTGCTTCGTTCTCAAATGCGACATCCGCAAGTTCTTTGCGAGCATTGACCACGATATTCTTAAAACAACTCTCTCCCGCTCCGTCACCAACCACAACACTCTCTGGCTCCTCGGAGCAATCATCAGCAGTTTCAACTCTGGTATTGCTGGCAAGGGGTTACCACTTGGCAACCTCACCTCCCAGCTCTTCGTGAATATCCATATGAACGAGTTTGACCAATTCGTAAAACACCAACTGAAAGCAAAATACTATATCCGCTATGCAGACGATTTCGTGATTTTTTCTCAAAACAAAGAATATCTGACCGCTCTCATCCCACGCATTGCTGACTTTCTCTACCAAAAGCTTCGCCTAAAATTGCACCCCGACAAAGTATGTATCAAGACCCTTGCTTCCGGCATTGATTTCCTCGGATGGGTACACTTTCCTACACACCGCGTTCTGCGGACGAGTACGAGGCGGAGGATGTTCGCGCGTGTGAGTGAGCTGAATATACAGTCATACTTGGGATTATTGAAGCATGGGAATACTTATACACTGCAAAGGCAAATTGGTGAGTGTTATGATACTTACCATTAAACGAGGTTAGCCGTTTCTCAGTTTGACTTTTTTCGTGCGTCTGCTAGGATGTGCCGTATTCTGCGGTAATGGATGTTTTGAGCCCCGCCAGCGGGGTAAACAGAATCGAGAACCTCTGCCGCCGCAGGCGGCATGTTCACCACTATGAAATACCTTTTAGGCAAAAAAGTTGCTATGTCCCAGGTGTGGGACGACGCGGGGAGAGCCGTACCGGTAACTATTGTTGCCGCGTCTCCCAATGTAGTAACACAGGTGAAGACAGCCGAGCGTGACGGCTACTTTGGCGTGCAGGTGGGCTTCGGCGTGCGGAAAGAAAAGAATATTCCTAAGCCGCAGAAGGGGCACTACAAAACCCTCGGCAATTTTGCGTTCTTAAAAGAATGGCGGTTTACTCCGACGGTTTCTGGAGGAGCGCCAACGGAAAAGGTCGGCGACAAAGTAGATGTTTCTGTGTTTAAGGTCGGCGATTTCGTTGCGGTTTCCGGCGTTTCTAAAGGAAAAGGTTTCCAGGGCGTTGTGAAGCGGCACGGGTTTGCCGGTGGCCCGCGCACGCACGGCCAGAAGCACAGCGAGCGCGAGCCAGGCGCAATAGGGGGCCGCGGCCGCGCGGGAGGCAGAGTGTCGCTTGGTATGCGGATGGCGGGGCGCATGGGCGGCGAGCGCGTTACCGTCAAGAATCTTTTGGTCGCGCAGATTGTGCCGGAAGAAAACCTCATCTTGCTCAAGGGTGCGGTGCCTGGTAGGCGTGGGACTGTCGTAGAGATTCGCGGGTAATCTTTTAATTTATGGAATCAATTATCTACAATCAAAAAGGCGAACAAACGGGAAAGATTGCGCTTCCGAAGCGCGTGTTTGGCGCGCCTTGGAAGGCGGATCTCGTGCATCAGGTAGTGACATCGCTTCTTTCTAATGCGCGGCGCGGTACGGCACATACGAAATTCCGCGGCGAGGTGTCGGGTGGCGGCAAGAAGCCGTGGAAACAGAAGGGCACTGGCCGCGCGCGCCACGGCTCTACGCGCTCTCCTTTGTGGGTAGGCGGCGGCGTTACGCACGGGCCGCGCACGGAGAAGAACTACGCGCGCGCAGTAAATGCAAAAATGGCATCACACGCGCTCGCGTCTGTTCTCTCTCGCAAATGGAAAGACGGCGAGATAGTTTTTGTCGACTCGCTTCATTTTGATTCGCCGAAGACGGCGCGGGCAAAAGAAGTGCTCGCGATGCTCGCGAAAGCTGGCTTCGGGAGAATCGCTTCCAAGAAGCATAACGCCGCATTTATTGGTCTTGCCGAAAACGACGCGATTGCAAAGAAGAGTTTTCGCAATATGGATAACCTAACGGTCGGCGAATGGCGCAACTTGAATGCCGCCGAAGCACTAAAGAACGCCTACCTCGTATTTGCAGAGCCAGAGAAAGCAGTGACGTTTTTTGAATCAAAATTAAAATAATTTTATGTCACTTTTAAATTTACGAAAGAATAAAAAAGAAGACGCTACGGCGAAAAAGCTTGTGGTAACCGGCGATGCTTCAAAGGTGCCAGTTCAAACAAGCCCGTTTATAACGCGGCTTCGGGTTTCTGAAAAGGCAACGATGCTCGCTGGGGCGCAATGCTACACCCTTGATGTAGCGCGAACGGCAAATAAGTACCAGATTGCAGAGGCAGTAGAGGCGCAGTACCGCGTGACTCCAGAGTATGTGCGCGTACTGCCAATTCCCACAAAGCGTCTATTTAGCCGAGGTAAGGTAGGCAAAACAGGCGGAGGCAAAAAGGCGTATGTATTTCTAAAAAAAGGAGACAAAATAGATATTGCGTAATTATATGAAAATATATAAACCAACAACTCCGTCGCGCCAACATATGACCGGTATTGATTATCGGAAACTTTTGAGCGGACACCGTCCGCACAAACGGCTCGTTTCTGGCGGTAAGAGCCGAGCTGGACGCAATGCTTTTGGGCGCATCACGATGCGCCACCAGGGCGGCGGGCATAAGCGCCGATTCCGCGCAGTGGACTTTGTATACGATAAACGCGATATTCCGGCGCGCATTGCTTCCGTTGAGTACGATCCGCATCGCACTGGTTTTATCGGGCTCGCGGTATATCGCGATGGCGAGAAGCGCTATGTGCTTCTTCCGCAGAGCGTCAAGGCAGGAGATTCTTTTATCGTGTCGGAAAAAGCTGAAGTGAAGCCGGCGAACCGCTTGCCGATCGGGAAGATTCCAGTTGGTTCCTTTGTGTACAATATTTCACTAAAACTCGATGCGCCGGCGGCGCTTGCGCGCTCGGCGGGCAACTACGCAGAAGTAATAGGCCATGACGCGGGCTACACGCTTGTGAAGCTTCCGTCTACCGAAGTGCGCAAAGTTCTTGCTTCGGCGTGGGCGTGTATCGGCTCTGTGTCCAACGAAGAAAATTATCTGGTGCATATCGGCAAGGCGGGGCGCAGCCGTTGGCTTGGTATACGGCCCACTGTACGCGGCTCTGCTATGAACCCGGTGGACCACCCGAAGGGCGGCGGCGAAGGCAAACAGCCGCGTGGCAGGCGGCGCGAGATCAATGTGTACGGCAAGCCGACAGGCAAGGGGCAAAAGACGCGCCGCCCGAAAAAGTATTCAAATAGTTTTATCGTATCGCGTCGGCAAGTCGGCAAAAATCGCACTAAAATATTGTAAGCGTGGTATTTTCGTAAGTATGAATAATCCTTTTGAAAACGCGCTTGCACAGCTTGCGCGCGCCGCGCGCGTTTCCAGATTTCCGAAGGAACTTCTTGAACGCCTTGCAAGAACAGAGCGTGAGGTAAGTGTGTCTTTGCAGGTGCATATGGACGACGGGAGAATGCGGATTTTTGACGGATACCGCGTTCAACATAGCAATTTGCGAGGCCCCTACAAGGGCGGCATACGATTTCACCAAGATGCCGACATACACGAGGTGCGCACGCTAGCATTTTGGATGACGCTTAAAACAGCCGTCGCAGGTATTCCGTTTGGAGGAGGTAAGGGAGGTATCGCGGTAAATCCTAAAGAGCTTTCGCGCGGCGAGCTAGAGCGGCTATCGCGCGCTTTTGTAGGAGCGCTCGCGCAGTTGGTCGGACCTCACACAGACATTCCCGCGCCAGATGTTGGAACTACTCCGGAGATTATGAAATGGATGTCCGATGAATACGAAAAGATTACAGGTGACAAAACCAAAGCTACATTTACCGGCAAGCCAGTGGGCAATGGCGGGTCGGAGGGACGCGCCAAGGCGACCGGGCTTGGCGGGTTTTTCGTATTTGATGCGCTTCGCGCACATCTGAATATTCAAAAAGGTGCTACTGTGGCTGTGCAGGGTGCGGGCAATGTAGGCGAGCATGCGGCGCTGGAGTTTGAAAGAAATGGATATAAAATCGTAGCGCTCTCCGATTCGCGCGGAGGCGTTTACAACAAAAATGGTTTGTCTGTTGCATCTGTGATGGAACACAAGAAAAGATACGGAACTCTCGCAAAGTTTCCCGGTGTACAAAAGGTTTCAAACGAGAAATTACTGACGCTTCCCGTTGCGATATTGATTCCCGCGGCTTTAGAAAATCAAATCACCGCGCGAAACGCGCGCGTGGTTAAGGCAAAAGTAATTCTGGAATTGGCGAACGGGCCGACTACGACGGAGGCGGACGACATATTATTTAAGCGCGGCATTGCAGTAGTGCCAGACATACTTGCAAATGCTGGCGGGGTTGCCGTATCGTATTTTGAGTGGAAGCAAAATCTCGCTAGAGAGCATTGGGCAGAGGAAGCCGTTTTCAAGAAATTACACGCACTTCTAGCGCGCGAAGCGCGCGCTGTATACGCGCGCTCGTGCGCGCTTAAAACCGATTTACGGCGCGCAGCGTTTGTTGTTGCATTGGAACGACTGCAAAAAGCGTTTTTGCAAAACAGAAAATAAAATACCCCGCTCAGGAAACAAGCGAGGTACTAAGGGACAGGTCGGCAGTGAACCAACTACCCCTTAACTAACGGCGTGAAAGATACTGCAAAGAACGGATACCTAGCCGAACAGCGGCAAGACCTATATATCCATACATTACTTCACAGAGTACAATAATGCAATATGGTGAAGATAGAGCAATCGTGGGGAGCGGCTCTTAAAGAAGAGTTTGAGAAGCCGTATTTTAAGGCGCTTGCGGAGTTTGTGCGCGGAGAATATCTTGCGGCAAAGGTATTTCCGCCACCGCGATATATTTTCCGCGCTTTTGAATTTTGCACATACGATAAGGTGCAAGTTGTGCTTCTAGGGCAAGACCCGTACCACGGCGCGGGGCAGGCGCATGGGCTTTGTTTTTCTGTACCGGAAAAAGAAGCGGTGCCGCCGTCGCTCGCGAATATCTACAAAGAAATTGCAGACGATGTGGGTGTAAACGCGCCGCGTAACGGAAATTTGGAGGCGTGGGCTAAGCAAGGCGTGCTCCTACTAAATGCAACACTCACCGTGCGCGCGCATCTTGCCGGTTCGCATCAGGGCAAGGGGTGGGAGATGTTTACCGATGCGGTCATTAAAAAACTGTCGTACGAAAAAGAACACCTTGTATTTCTATTATGGGGTAACTACGCAAGAAAAAAGAGCGCACTTATTGACTTTGAAAAGCATCTAGTCCTTGAAGCCGCGCACCCCTCGCCCCTCTCCGCGCATAACGGCTTTTTCGGCTGCCGCCACTTCAGCCAAACAAACGCGTACCTCGCAAAGCACGGAAAGGGTCCTGTTCAATGGGCATAATGTGCTGTGCGATGCGATGTATTGCGCGGTTTTTGCGTTTGTGTTACGATAGCCATACCGTAATTTTTAGGCATTTGTGAGCACCATTAGAGCAAGAATCAACCATCAGATACGCGCGGAGAAACTCCGGGTCATAGGACCCGCGGGAGAAAACTTCGGCGTGCTCTCGCTTGTGGACGCGCTCAAGAAGGCAGAGGAGTGCGATAGCGACCTTATTGAAATATCACCCGACGCTATGCCTCCGGTAGCGAAGGTGATGGATTACGGGAAGTATCAGTACGAGGAAAGCAAAAAGCGCAAGGCGGCGCAGGTGAAAGGGCGCGCGGGCGAAGTCAAAAGCGTGCAGATAAAAATCGGCACGAGCGAACACGACCTTGCGCTCAAGGCAAAGAAAGCCGGCGAATGGCTTACGGAGGGCAATCGAGTAAAAGTAGAGCTCTTTCTATCGGGCAGGGCGAAGTTTCTAGACGAGAAATTTTTGCGCGAACGTCTTTCGCGGATACTCGCTGTAATCCCCGTTGCGTATAAAGTGGCAGACCCAGTCCGCCGCGGCCCGAAGGGTTTAACGATTATCGTAGAAAAACAATGACAAACAAAACTTTTGGAGACAGAATACGAATTACGCGAAACGGCAAGCAGATTTCGCGCGCCAAGGGGCAAGACCACTTCAACGCGAAGGAGGGCGGTCGACGCCAGCTCGCGAAGGGCCGTTCTGTACAGGTCGCGTTTAAGAAAAAGACCATATCAAGATATTTATAAACATCTATGTCTCGCGTCAAAAAAGCAACAAATGCGCTGAAGTTCCGCAGAAAGCTCTTGAAGAAAACCAAGGGCTACCGTCACGCGCGCTCTAAGAAAGAGCGCGCGGCGTGGGAAGCGTATGTGCATGCTGGTAAATATTCCTTCGCGCACCGCCGCGACAAAAAGAACGACTTCCGCACCCTTTGGAACATACGCTTGAACGCTGCGCTCCGCACAGAAGGTACGACCTACAGCAAATTTATAGGCGCGCTAAAAAAGAAAAACATTTTATTGAATCGCAAGATGCTTTCCGCGCTAGCGAATGACGAACTTCCTGTTTTTAAGCGCGTGGTGGGGCAGGTAACACAATAAGACACCCCCTCACCCCAACCCTCTCCCCCTTATGTAAAGGGCGAGAGGGTTTTTGAATGAGTTGCAATATATTTTATAATATGTTATTGTTCACGCGGAAATAGTTTTTGTAAAACAACCAAATACAACAGGTAGTATGGACGAAAGACCTCGTATCCTTGTCAAACTAGGAGAACCAACACCACTGAAGACAGCTCTTAATCGTGGTGTCGCTGTGCTTCCACAAGCAGAAAATACACAACTTCGACCTCATGTGTGCCTCAACGGCGAAGAAGGGTACGAAGTGTTGCAAACAATCATACGGAACCCGGAAAGCGCAAATACTGAATTTTGTCTCTTTCCGCACCCCATCGTCTCAGGGAACGATATCTGGCTCAATGTTCACGCGATTGTTTATCTTGAAGAACGGCGGCACCCGACCTGTTGCTGCATATTAAGTCCCCAACAGACGGGGTGCATTCTCAAAAATCTACCGACAGAATTGCGTACCGAAGCGTTCTTGAAAGTCAAAAATTGGTATATACAGTCAGTTCTCCCAGATCTGCAAAAAGGCATCGCAGTCATCACCAAGCAATTTGAGGAAGGTGATCCTTTTTTGGAAAGCGACCACCACAATCATATTTTTGATATTCATGGTGGCCGGGGCATGAAAGATATTCCCTATACGGAAACAGAGATTGTTGGAGAAAATCTCTATTGGGTAGTCGTTCACGGGGAAACTTTCTGGGAGTATGGGTCAGACGGATACGCCCGCGCAGACGCACTAATAACAGAACGGCGTCAACGCCAAAAAGAAGCAGTGAGTCAGTTTTTGGGAAAAGTGCGCGCGCCACATCGTTTCTAGAAGAAAACCACAAAAGACCCCGACTTGTCGGGGTCTTTTTCATACCCTGCCCTTATCATAAGGGGAGGGAAAGGGAGGG
>CAYIUC010000024.1:0-7451 GCA_964366535.1 uncultured Candidatus Saccharibacteria bacterium
TGTTCCAACACTATCAAAAAGTGATAGTCATTTATACTATGGAGCAATTTCTGAAAATACCCTTCCACTGCTTTGTCGGTGACTTGTTTCGTAGCACCACTCGTTAGCGCAATCAATTCCGCGTCTCTCCACCATCGTGCGAAGTGATTTTTGTCGTCAGGCGTTACTTTCCTTAAGTGCACCGTTTCTTTCATATTTCGGATAATAGCACAAAAAAGAAAGCTGAGAAAAATGCAAAGTGTGCGATAATTAGAGCGTTTTATGCACACATTCAAATCTCTGGGGGTTGATTTTAAGCACGCCAGTATTAACGGCATAGATTTCTTTTCTTTTGAGAAAGCGAACGCGCCGATTTTTGTGAGCGTGTTCTTTCACGCGGGTTCTAAATACAATACGAAGGACGGCGTCGCGCATTTTCTTGAACACTTGCTTGTGGCTGGTTCAGAAAGATTCACATCAAAAAATCTACTGGCGGAGTATATTGAAAACACCGGCGGTAGATTTTCCGCAAGCACAAACAGCGATTTTATCCGCATAGATTTGGAGGTTGCCGAATCAGAGGATATGCCTGTACTCATAGATATTCTTGACCAGATGGTAAATAAATCGTCACTTACCGCAAGTCAGTTTGAAGTGGAAAAAAAGGCGATTCTGGCCGAGTTGGTTGGAAAGAAGACACATCAAAGAGAATTTGCTTGGGATGTCTTCCAGAAATTGGCTTTTCAAGGAACTATTCTTTCCAAAACGAATCTAGGCACCGAACGCTCAATACAAGAAATGTCTGTTGACGATGTAGCGACTTTCAAAACAAGTTATTTTTCCAAAGGAAAGGTGAGTGTAATTATGGCGGGCGGTATAGAAACTCAAGAGTGGAGCGAAAAATTGGCACGAGTTCTTGGCGACAGAACAGGTGCGCCAATACATGCAGAAAAAGCCATCGCTATACGGGACCAATGGTTTGCAATAGAGCCGTACGCATCAAAATTAGCAAGCTTTTACTTTGGGTTTCGTACCGATACTCAAAACATAAAAGACGAAGCGTGCGCTAAAATATGCGCCGACTATCTTGCGGGCGGCCGAAGTTCAAATTTAATAACCAAATTGAGATACGAACATGGATTGGTGTATAGCGTGGTTGCGATAAACAGGTTTCTACAAAACGGCAGTATTTTCTCAGTGCGCACCGATTGCGATTCAGACAACTTGAAGCAAACTCTATCTTTGATAGATATGTCGTTTAAGGAATTGTGTAAAAATTGCATTGCGTCAGAAAAGCTACAAAATATCAAATCAAAAATATCAAAATCATTTCTGATAGAACTGCAAACCTCAAAATCGTGGGTGGTGCATAACGAACGACTAGTAACAGCAAACAACGGCGCATCAATTCTTGATCTTCTCTCTGCAATTCACGAGGTGTCTGCGGAAGATGCAATCCAATATGCCAGAAAGAACTTTTCTTTGGAGAAAAAATATCTTGCTGTGTGCGGTCCTTCGTCAGTTGTGTCGATGGTACAGAAATAAAAATAGGGGACAATCTGCGTTGATACCACTTTCTGTTTTGTCAAAAAGATTTTGAGAAAAATGCAAAGTGTGCGATAATACAGTAATGAAATATCCAAAAATCAATATCGCTTACAACAGATTTCTCGACCCAATTTTTATTGAGTGGATACAATCAAAACCAGAATGGAAAGATTGGAAACCACCTACAAAAGAAGAAGTTTTAGAAAGAATTGAGAAATATAAAGAGGAATGGCGAAAATATGAAAAGCCGATTTTGAAAGGTATCTGTAGTATTTTAAAGTTGCCTTTTGTACAAAACATTGTTGATGTTCACATCGTGAGTGGTAACCCAAGGGCATTCAGCAACCCTATAGTAATGAAAAGCGGCTATTCTCCAGACGAATTTGTGGATGTTCTCACTCACGAATTAATTCACCGTCTGTTATCAAATCACGGTGAATCAGTAAGTACGAAAGTTTTAGTAAAACTGTTTCCGCTTGAAGACAATCTGACTAGGATTCACATTCTTGTGCACGCGGTATTGAAGTATATCTATTTAGATGTGCTCAAACAACCAGAACGACTGAAAAAGAATATGGAGCGTTCAAGTCAAATGGCGACAAAGGGCATTAAAGCATATCATCGTGCATGGGAAATTTTGGGCGAGAGAGGATATGTCGAATTCGTAAAGGAATTTCTGGTGGGACAGTAAGCAAACAAAAACTGTCTGTCATGTGTTTCCACATGCAGACAGCGCGACGCATCATGTCACAGGTTAGGGAAATGAACCCTCGCTGTAATCATCATGGTCAGGGCCTTCATCGTCTTCGCCCTTAATAAGGATGAGTTTTTCCATATGTCTCTTTCCGTAGGGTTAAGAGTTCTTGTAACGAACTATTCCGGCACCCACCGGTTGCTCTCCCTCAATGAGGTTTCTCTGAATCTTCTTCGGCAGAATCATCAAAACCGTCAGATCCGTCTGCGCTACCTTCAGGCATATCGTTTACCTCCTTTAAAAATTGCAAACTTTTGACAGTATGTGCTCCTTAGAGGGAAAGTCAAGCATTATCCCGCCAACCTTACACCTGTGGATAACTGGTGGATAGGGGGCTTGCATTTTGGTAGGAGGTGTGGTATACTCTTGACAGATTAAGCTTTTTGTCATGTAGACAAGGAACCGTCGCACAATGCGACAGAAAGGCGAAAATGAAGACGAAAATTGCGGTGGCGCTTGCCACCCTCCTCTCTGTTGTGTCGGCGACGGCGCAACAGAGGTACTTGCTCCCCATCGGAAGCAATGTGAACAACCGAGCGGCGAAAGTCGCGGTGGTTGTCGGCCCAGTAGACGCGTGGGAGAAAAGGGTTGAGGATGTTTTTTCTTACCAACCTAGTATGGGAGAGTTTGAGCGCGTGGTGGGTTCTCGCCTACAAACGCTCGTAAACAATGTTCCGACGGTCGGTCTTGAAACCAGTCCTTACGAATTGACGATTACTACGGACACGGGTCCTTTTGTCGTCAAGACATTCTCTCTTGAGCAAAACGGGACGATTCCCCACGAAGTCCTGGATGTAAAGTTGCAGTACGGCACCGCGATTGCGTGGTGGTTGTCCGGAGTTACGGCAATCAGTATGCAAATAACGGACTCTGCTGGTACAACGGTGTTCTCGACGAAAGACGGCACGGGCTACGATGCCCCGTGTTTTCTCGGAGCGTCACGAAATGCATTTCAGCGCGGCGTAGCGGCGGTGCAAGTAGAATACGCTCTGCCGGAATTCCAAAGGGAACGGGGCATCACTGCGGGTTCTGTCACGCTGTGGCAGAACGAGCGGTATGTGTCGTTTAACCTTTTGGACGGGCACTTCATTGAGTCATCGGCAGAAATGCCGGACTTTATGGAATCGCTCCGCGCGTCTGAGATGCCGTTGCAATCACAAGCCCCAGTGCTAATGCTGTCGGTTCCGCGCATTGCGAAAATTGCGCGAGTAGGCAATACGACAGAAATTGTCGTGTCTGCCGAAGGCAATTCTGTTGCAACACTTGAGTTCGCCGAGAGCATCGGCGGAATATGGAACGCGGTTCCCGCGTACCCAGTTCCTCTCTCGCTCAAAGCGGGCTCAACACAGTTCACGCATACGATTGAAACACCCTCGTGTTTCTATCGTCTGCGAGTAGTGTCAGAAAGGCAGTAAAACCAAACCATCGTTAAGGGAAATATGGACGAGATAGTTTAAACCCCCGCGCACAAGCGTTCGGGGGTTTGTTTTTTAATAAAATGGATGTAGTATACATATTCGGAGCTACCAACGGTGTGTTGGATAGTTCTTTGCAAGAACAACATCAAACAGAAAGGTCCTAATTATGGGCTTCTGGAGTACAGTATTCGGATTCGACGGGCATTCAGACAGCGGTGAAAGAATCAGGGAGAAGGTTAGCGTTCACTCCGATGATCAGTCAGTGCAGGGCAACAAGTACACCTTCACTGGCGGCGACCGCGGCGAGCATGTCCATCAGTCATACGAGGTAGACCGTTCGACAGGGAAATATACGGAACACCACGGTGGGGAGAACTCGGACGAACGCTCGTATAACAAGTAGGGGTAATCCCCCGCCGCTTTGGTTCACTATACTGAAGCGGTTTTTTCATTCGGTAACGCCTCAATGCGTGCACGAACTTCACTCGTATTTTCTTCAAATTCGGAATATTCCCCCAAAATGCGTTTTTTGCTCGCTGCTCCAAGGATACGCGCACCTTCATTGTTGAGGTATTCATCTATGGCATCGTAAAGAAAAAAGAGGGAGGTGAATGGAGAGTGTTGTTCCCAAAAAAGCTGATGATATTTCTCATACAAACACTTATTAAAACGCTCCCGCGCTTCTTTTTCTCTACCACCGCCCTCTTCCATAATCAATGCGACCACCTTTTTTATTTCCTCTACAATTATATGCAGTGTCTCTTTATATTGTTCTTTGGTAAGAGCCATAATTTTGGAATTAACTATCGCGTACACTCTAGTTGATACCGATAACTTAACTTGTCTAGTAAGTTTGGCAGGGCGAACGGGTTGTTGGAGGTAGTGTAACTTTGATTTATTTTTGTTCCCGTCCAGTCAGTGCCGGTGGACGCGACACACGAAGTCGGGCTACCAGTAACGCTCCAACGGAGTTTGGGGGCGTTAGCATAATCAATCACACAATAATTCTTATCAAACACTCCACCTGCTTTTTCGCACTCCAGTTGCACGGTAATCGGATTCACAACTGAAAACGAGAAAGGTGAGGTTAAACAGTTGTTGCTTTCTCTATCTACGCCGTCTCCCCCATTTTCGTCCACAGAACCAAAGGAGGGGGGCAGAGGCGGTCGATCGGCACACACATTGAGAGAATGGCTACCTAGTGTTGGTGTCCATGGACCAGTTGTTAGAAAATCGGATAGAGCGCCCTGTCCGAGACCCGACAATGGTTGTTGCGAACTAGAAAACGGTTGTGTTGCGAGGTTGTCCAGTACAAATTGATTGTAAAACCCAGGAGGAGGCAATGTGGGGGTTGCCCCATTTTGGTTGCGGATTTTGGCGCGGAACTTTATGGAGGTGCCGGATGGGACTGCGGTCGGCGCGATAACGGCTCCGGTACTGCTGTTTATAATCTCCACGCTCCCCGGCTCCACGACAAGGTCGGGGCACGGGAGCGAGGCATTGCGCGATACTTGCGCGGAAACAGGGCTCGTAACTGCCGAGTTGTATGCGGTTGCGCGGTAATAGTATTGAGTATTGGGTGATAGATTCCTATCAACAAACGGGTTAGATTGCGTCGGCGCGATTGCGAACGGCTGAATGCCGTTCGCCGAGTTATTATCGGAATCCAGCTCCACAACACCGCTCTGCGCGTACGCTATGTTTGCCCAATTTTTCCGCGCCGCGGTGAACGACGAAGTACTGCGGTAAATATGATACCCCGTTGCGCCCGACACGGCGGATTGCAAATATACATTTACCTTTCCTCCGTTTGCATCGCACGCGGCGGGTGAAGTGAGCACTACTGGCGCCGCGAGCGAGCTGGAATACAAAGCAATCGCGGTTTTATTTTGACCGCCAAGTGCGGTAAAGGCAAACGAAATACTGCACTGTCGCGAGTTGCCTGGCACGTCTGCGCAGTCCCCCACCCAGTCAATGAATGAGCCCGCCGGCGACTCGCGCGTCTGCGGAGCTTCAAGTACCACCGTTACATTGCGCTCGGCGAGCTTTGTATAGTCGGTTGTGCCGGCAAAATAGTTGGCGGGAAAGTTGTAATTCGGGTCGGGGTCGGTTACCGAAATCTCGGTAATGTTCACGCCCTGCCGCGACGCGCCGTCTAGTTTGCTTTGGACAGAAAGCTTGTGCTCAAACGATGGAGCGGCCGGTTGAGTAGGAATTGAGAGTGTTGGCGAAAATTGGATATCCACTTTTCCGTTTGGGCAATTGGCTTGCGCAAAGAGAGATGCCGCCTTGTCCACCTGCGTGCACGAACTATTTTTGTAATAGTTGCCCGTGCCGCCCTGCTCTATGCATGCCATCAAGTTTGCAGTCGCGGAAAAAGGAACCGTTACAGGCTGATTGCTCGTTGTTACCGCCTGTGTCGCCGAGTTGTATGAACTTATATTCTTCGTGTAGCAGACATAGTTTCCAGCAAAAGTGTCTTGAGTAAAATATCCATACTTCCCACCGCGTTTAAGTCCGCTCTTTATATAAATACTATCTTCAAAATAGGGTATATTGTAAGTTTTTGTAAGTGTAAATCCGCCGTAAACCGGAAGATTCGGCAAAGCGATATTGAAGCCTTGCTTACAAAGGCCCCCTTCACAACGCTCTTCGGCATTACGCATTGCATCCGCTGCGCCAGAATCAAGTGAAGAATCCCAATCCCTCCACCTTAATAAATCCACATCAAAGACTCCATTAACTAGATCCGCTGTCCATTCATTACTACCCGCACTTCCAGTAACCCACATATCCTGATATTCCGCACTTGGGCATCCGCTCACGCTTATTGAAGCGGTGTTTTGCCAATCGGAAGTGCCGGTAATCGCGTTGTTAATGTTCGCCACACATGGACTTCTCGGAGGAGGTGGGGGTGGCGCAAAAATGATAACTGTAGATGAAGAACAATCGTCTATTGGATTTCCTTGATTATCGTACGGAGTGTCATAGTGCCGCGCACACGAACGGACGCGCCACGAGCCCGCAGGAAACTCGGCTGAGAGCACCAAATTTGTTGCGCTGTTCTGCGCAAGCGAATCCAACGATGCGGTCGCGTTGGTAATGTCGGCATAATCGTTTCCTGTCGTTCCTCGTTGTAAATATACAAAGATGCCGTTCGCTTCGGCGACACTGCTCGTGTTGCTCACGCGAGCGACATACGAAAGTGTAGTATTCTGCTCAAAGCTTTGCTGGTTGTTCATCCGAGTTCCAGCAATCGTGTATTGGGAAACGCTCAACTTTGCAACGGAGCGCGGAGAAACTGCAAGCGTAAATGAAGTTGCTCTGCCGAGCGGCGTACCTGTTACTGTAACAGTGTAAGAACCTGGCTGTGTGTTATTGCTTGTGCTTATAGTCAGCGTACTTCCAGCACTCGGGCTTGCGGGATTGTTTTGGAATGACATATTCGCGCCAGATGGTAGTCCGCTTGCGGATAGAGATACGGACTGCGTGTTGCCAGACAAAAGCGCGCGCGTGATTATATTGGAACCGCTTTTTCCAGCAGTAACGGAAATGTTTCCGGAAGCACTCAATGAATAATCAAACGGCAGTTGACTAAAACTCGCGGAAACACTTTTGTTTCCGTTCATCGTGAGCGAACACGAGCCAGTGCCCGAGCACGCGCCGCTCCAACCACTAAATTGGTAGCCCGAGGATGGCGATGCGGTAAGAGTGAGCGTAAGATCGGAAGAGCGTCGTGTAGGGAAAGAGTG
>CAYIUC010000024.1:7461-7738 GCA_964366535.1 uncultured Candidatus Saccharibacteria bacterium
TACGAAGACGAGCACGAACCGCCATTGCAGGAAATGGAGCCGGAGCCGCTTGTGATAGAAGTGGAGAGCGAGTATGTAGTAGGCGCGGGCGGGGTTACTCGCACGGTAAAGCTCGCCGTTGGGTTGCCTGTTGCATTTGAATTTCTAGTACACGACGCAGTGAATGTTGTATCGGAATATAATCCACCGGTCCACCACACTCCGCTATACGCCCAATACCCTGGACCAGAAACGGAACAATTGTACGCATTCGTAGGCGTTACGGTAAGGTAGCTCC
>CAYIUC010000025.1:0-7006 GCA_964366535.1 uncultured Candidatus Saccharibacteria bacterium
GGGAAAATGCTTGACTTCTATAATAGTGTATGCTACACTCCACCTTGGAAGTTCCATTAAAAACAAGAAAGGAAATCTAATGAAAATTGATGTTAAATCCGGCGATATCACACAAACTCCGTCAGATGCAGTTATAACCGCCATTAATTCTGGTGGTATGTGGTTTGGAGGTATTGACGGAGCAATTAAACGCGTAGCCGGTAACATTTTTCACGCACAGGTAGCAAAAGCCCTGCCGCTTAAACATGGGAGTATTGTTATCGCGAAAGCTGGTGGCAAGCCCCACCAAGGGAGATTCTCAAGTGTGGTGTTTGTAATTGACGACTTGGAAAGCCCGCTCAGCGATGTTGTTCGTAATGGTCTCACCGCGGCAGCAAAAGCTGGCTTTAAGTCGGTTACATTGCCAACTATTAGAATGGGGGTCATGCTTGGCACTGTGGAAAAAACTCCCGAGCAGACAATACAGGAGATGGTGCGCGGTGTGAAGTTGTTCACGGAAAAAGGCGGCACCGTAAACCAAATCACATTCGTGGTTTACAACGACCCTGTAACGCAAGAGATACTTCAACAAAAATTGGCCGAAATGTAACAACGGAGTTTGGCGAAGCCGCTTTGGGAAACTGAAGCGGCTTTATTTTATATTCTAATTCGCGCGAATAAGCATATATACAAATACAAACATTTTGCAAGGTGTTTCTTAACGCAACTCCTCTGGCGAGAGCTCTACGCGAGAGCCCGGGCGGATGGAGCCGTTTAGGATTTTGTCGGCAATGGAGCGCTCTACTTTGTCTTGCACAGCCCTCTGCATCGCGCGCGCGCCGTACGCCGGGTCGGAACCCGTTTCTGCAACGAAGTCCACGAGCCGCTGTGTGGGAGTGAAGAATATGCCGCGCTCCGTGAGGCGTTTCGCAAGTTTTTTGAGCATCAATTCAGCCACAACGCGCAGATTTTTGCCAGTGAGCGGATTAAATAACACAACGCCGTCAAAGCGATTCAGAAGTTCCGGCGTAAACGCGCCCTTCGCCACCAACGCGTCTATAATTCGCCGCTTTTCGTCTTGCAAATCGTTCCCTTGCCGCACCGCATTCCAGATAAGGTCGCTCCCAGCGTTGGAGGTGGCGATAATGAGTAGGTTGCGGCAATTCACTCGCTTCCCCGTCGCGTCGGTAAAAAACCCTTCGTCCAATACTTGCAAAAATAGGTGGCGGATTTCTACAGTCGTCTTCTCAAACTCGTCCAGAAGCAATACTCCGTATGGCTTCTCGCGAAGAAGCGACGCAAGCGTGCCTGGCTTGCCTCCAGAAAAAGAACCAATGAGCCGCTCCATCGCATCCGCTGTGCGATATTCGGAAAGGTCTAGCCGATGTGTCGCATCTTCGCTTCCGAAAAAAGATGATGCGAGCGCTTTCGCTGTTTCCGTCTTCCCTACGCCAGTAGGACCGAGAAAAAGGAACGAGCCGAATGGGCGGCTAGGGTTGCCTACTCCAGAGCGCGCACGGCGCAGAGCGCCCGCAACATTAGCGAGCGCTTCGTCTTGTCCGACTACTCTTTGCCGCAACGATGCCTCAAGCGCGAGAAGGGTTTGCCGCTCGGATTCGGAAAGCGCGCCGACAGGCACGCCTGTGCTTTTCTCCACAATTGCTAAAATATCTGCTGGCGCTACCCCAGTGCATCCGTCTTTCTTAACACTACTTGCGGCTTCGTAAAGCATGTCCGCCGCTTTATCCAAAAGCGATTCGCCCATAAAGTATCGCGCACTGGCTTTCACAGCCGCCTCTACTGCAGGGTAAGTAAAAAAGATTTTTTGTTTTGCCTCCAAGCGCACCGCCTCGTCTTCTAGGTACGGCATAATAGCGCGTTCATCGGGAGCGGGCACTAGCACCCGCTCAAAGCGCTTCATAAGCTCCGCATTTGGCTCTATCGTCCTATGAAAATGCCCTGTTTCCGCTAGCGCAATAAGTTGAATGCGAGTTCCAGCTAAATACTCGTCCAATAGACGCCCCGCGTCGCTACCAAGCGTTGCGGCACTCTCTATAAATTGCGGAAAATCAGGCACGACTAGGATAATATTTCCGGCGGCTTCCACTTCTTTCATAAGACGGGCAAGCTCGTTTTCAAAAGCAACTTTGGTTTTTGTTTCGGCGACAAACGAACTCGCATCAAACACGATGAGGCGCTTGTGCTCCATTTGCGGCAAGACGCTACCTCCTTGAATGCGTAGAGCAAGGAACGCGACCGCCGCTTCGCGCGGACTTCCAGCATCGCCAACAATAAGCGCGTTCGCCTCGCGCTCGCGCGCAAGCACCGCTTCTACTTGCTCGCCCGCTCCTCCCGCCAATGCAATTTCGGAAGAAGCGGCGCGAGCGAAAGATGGAACCTCCGCTACATCCTTGCCGTATCGCGAGAGCCGCCATGCCTTGCCGTACGCCCAGTCCTTGCCTAGCCCGCGTATGCGCCCAAGCGATTCGCGCCCCCACACGCGCCGAGAACGGCGTATGTTTGCAAGACCTCGCTCCACCCACGCAGACGCTCCTGCAGCGGCAGACGCAGACGCCCCCTGTGAGGAAATAAATAGGGCAGAATCGGAGTCGGCAGATAGTACCGCTGAAACAACATCGGCAAGACATATAGGCGCGCCGGAGCGCGCCGCAACACCAAGCGCGTCTGCGCTCGCCGCCTGCCGCGGCTTTCCCAAAAACTCGCGGACGGCGGCGCGTGATATTCCAAGCCGCAAGAAAATCTGCTTGCCAAGAAAGCTCTGCGCCATATCCCAAAAAGCATCTGTGCTACGAAGCTCCGAGATTAGCACCGCCGCATCAAAAGAAATCTGTGGGGCTTCCTTCCAAAACGGCTCGCGGAGAAGAAGACGGAGCGAACGACAGGACGCAGAATAATAGCAGGCGTTCAGTGCAAACAGAGCGAGGTAGAGCGCGAGAGCAATGTAAAATAGCCCTGGCGCATAGCGTAGAGCCGCCAAGAAACCAGCAGATACTGAAAGTCGCTCCGCAAACGCTGGGCTTGTGGTAAATATTGAAAAGAAGAGTGCACCAGCAAGCGTTGCAACGACCAGCGCACCGAGAACACGCGCGAGGCGCAGGCGCGCGTAGAGCGGCAAGAATCGTTCAATGGCGACACCAAGTGCATACACCCCACCTCCTTCCGGCACCAGATGTTGATGGGCTTCAAACATCTGGTGCCTCTTTTGTTGAAGCGGTGAATTAATCATATTGATAGTACAGAGCGCGCGCCTATAAACAATAAAAACCCGACCACAAACGGAAGCGCGAGCCAGAGCGCGAGTAAGGCAAGCGCGACGAGGAGCGCCGCCGCAAACGAAAGCGCGGCGAGGGCGAAAAGCCCGAGCCGCGCCGTAACGCCAATCGCGCGCATCACAACTCCCACAATCGCGCGCGCGACGAAATTGCCCTGCGTCTCGCCCAAGCGCTTCCACGGCACAAAGAATGAACGCGCAAGAAGTTCTATGGAAAAGAAATTCCATAGAAACCAAAAATAATTGGATGCGGCACGCGCAAAGTCAATTAGCGCAGTGCTGTAGTGCCACAAAAGATATTCAGGAAAAAAGACGAGGCGGTTCATACAATTCGCTTTCTGTTTCGCTTTTAGTATATCATTTCCTCTTAAATACCACTTGATCTCCAAAGCGCAGGTCTAGATACTGGAGCGGTGGCGAAACGGAGCCGCCAGCAATGCGTAAGTTTGCGGCGGCGAGCGTTGCGGGCAATTCCAAAAATAGCGCTGCGGCTTCAGGCGACAATACAAAGCGCGCTTCCGCTCCATCGGCGAGCGTTATGGAAAAGTCGTTTGCTTCTCCGTGCGCAACCTCTTTGACCGACAAGCCGACGCGCGCGGCAGCGGCAAACGCATCGCGCAATTCTGCAAACTGGTTCGGCGCAATAAAGTGCTCGCCCGATTTCGGCTCGCCGCCAAAAAATATAGGAGTATTTTCCGGCAAAATATCTCCGCGCGCCTTTTGGAAACTAAAACCAGTTTCGTCAACAAAAACACATATGTCTTTTGCAAGAACTTGCCCCGAGCTTGTCGAGGGGCACCATTCTGCAAACGGCGCGCGTTCAGATACGGCAATGACCACGATGCCGCCGCCGCGCCACGCGGCGGCGGATGCGACTCGCGGCGAGGAAGACGCGACATAAGCGGCAAGAGAGGAGCGAGGGTATAGAAGCTTGTTTGTGAAAGAAAAGAGGCGCGCGCCTTCGAGAGCGAAAGCGCGCGCGACTCCTGCTTGCACGCGTAGCTCTGTTCCGCGCGCAGATGAGCGAAGCCCCACCACTACCACCTTCTCAATCTGAAACGGAGCGTAGAAAGAAAACCCCGATGCGCCGAAAAAGAGCAGTACTGGAAGCGCCGCGCCAGAAAACACCCGCCAGAAAATCTTCCGCGCGCGCTCGTAGCGGCGCGCACGGCGCCTGTATCGTAAACTCCGTAATTCAGAGCGTCTTAACATAAGAATATTATAGCGAAGGAATATGCTGAAGCGGAACGGCGAGGAGCCGAGCGGCCATGGAGTCCCGCGAAGCGGGACGAGCGAGGCGAGCGGATAAGGCAAAATTCCTCGGAGGGGAATTTTGCCGGTTCCGCGGAAGCACATTCCGAGCGTTATTGTAGCACTACTTGATTTCCTCCTTCCCAAAATACGGCGCGAGCGCCTTTGGAATAGCGATGCTTCCGTCCGCACGCTGGTTGTTTTCTACAAGAGATACCAAAACGCGCGGAGTGGGTATCGCGGTAGCGTTTAGTGAGTGCGCGTAACGCTTAACTCCATTTTCATCGTAACGAATGTTGAAACGGCGCGTCTGAAAGTCGTGGTAATACGATGCGCTTGCAATTTCGCGGTACTTCCCTTCCGACGGCACCCAAAGTTCTGTGTCATACGACTTCACATGCGCGGCTTTCAGATCTCCAGTTGAGATAATGAGTTGGCGATATGGAAGTTCAAGCGATTCAATAAATTCTTCGGTGTTGCGGTTCAATTCTTCATGCAGGCGTACAGAATCGGCGTGGCTCGCTTCACAAAGCACAAGCTGTTCTAGTTTGTAAAACTCGTGCACGCGTACAAGCCCCTTGGTATCTTTGCCGTGGCTTCCCGCCTCGCGACGATAGCATGGAGAAAATGCAAGGTAACGCTTCGGCAGTTCTTCTTTCTTCAAAATCTCATCTGCGTGGTAGCCCATCATAGGCACTTCTGCGGTGCCTGAAAGAAAATCGTGGTCTTGCGTTTCGTATAAATCCTCAGCTCCAGACGGCAAATGCCCTGTGCCGAAAAAATGCTCTTTTTTGGCAATCGCGGGCGCAATAAACGGAACGAAGTTCTTTTTCAAGAAAAAGTCGCGTGCGTAGTTCCAGACAGCCCACGAGAGAAGCGCGCCATCGCCCATAAGAAAGTAACCGCGAAATCCATGCACTTTCGTTCCACGCTCAAAATCAGCCATACCGTGCGCCTTCATGAGTTCTATATGGCTCTTCGGTTCAAAATTAAACTCCGGCTTTTTGCCCCATGTGCGAAGTTCTTTATTATCATCCTCGCTTGTGCCTTCGGGCACAGACATGTCCGGAATATTCGGCACTTGGAGCATTAGCGACTGCCATTTTTGTGTTGTTTGCTTCATGCGTTCTTCATCTTCTTGCAAACCCTTTTTCAAGAGTCGCATCGATTCCGAGAGCGCCTGCCGTTTGCCCGTGTCCTTCGCATTCGCAATCTGCTCCCCCACGCGGTTTTGCTCCGCGCGCTTGTCTTCCACTACTTTCAAAAGCGCGCGGCGCGCCTCGTCTGCGGCGATTAGTTCTTCCACCTTAAACGCAATGCGCTTCTTCCGCGCCGCTTCGGCAACTAGTTCTTTATTTTCCCGAATAAACTTTATATCAAGCATATCGTAAATAATGATACCATAAAGCAATGTCAGCAATAAGGATACTAAAGCCGAAGGATTTCCCAAAGCGGCTTAAAGAAATTCCTGACCCGCCAGAAAAGCTTTGGGTGGAAGGTACACTGCCTCCAGAAACGCACAAGTGGCTCTGTGTAGTGGGTTCGCGGCGGTATTCGCATTATGGTCTTGAAGCGTGCGAAAAACTGCTAGGCGGACTCTACGGGCACCCCGTCGCTATCGTTTCCGGCCTCGCGCTCGGGATTGACTGCATCGCGCACCGCGCGGCACTAGACGCCAAGCTTCCGTGCGTCGGGGTGCCCGGCTCTGGGATTAGCCGAAAGGTAATGCACCCAGCGGCAAACCGCCCTCTTGCAGAAAAAATCCTCGCCGCGGGCGGCGCGCTACTCTCCGAATTCCCGCCCGAGTTCCGCGCAACACTTTACAGCTTCCCACAAAGAAACCGCGTGATGGCGGGGCTTGCGGACGCGGTACTCGTTGTGGAAGCAGAGAAAAAGTCGGGTACGCTTATTACCGCGCGGCTTGCAAGCGAATACAACCGTGATGTGCTCGCGGTGCCCGGCTCTATATTCTCTGGCGCGACGGAAGGCCCGCACCTTTTGATGCGGCTCGGCGCAACTCCTGTACGCACGGGAGAAGACCTGCTAACCGCGCTCGGCTTTTCTCCAGAACACAATGCCAACAATGCAAACCGCTACGAAGATTGTTCTACTGAAGAATTAAAAATATTGGAATTACTAAAAATACCGATGGGGCGCGACGCGCTCATCGCGGCGGCGAAACTACCAATAAGCAAAACAAATGCAGTCCTATCTCTTTTGGAAATAAAAGGGTTTATTTCCGAAAGTATGGGAGAGGTGCATCTTATATAACACCTTCTCACCATACTTCCCCCCACAAACACCCCCTCTGTGTCTCCCCCTTAGGTTAAGGGGGAGATAAGAGAGGGGATTTCTGAAACAGAGAGGGCCAGAGGTAAAATGCTTGACATATGGTGTTGGTCAGATTATAATGCGAATTAGAACGAACGACCTCCCGCTACCCCTCAAGTAGGACAGACGCTGTTAGGTTCTCATAATACTCCT
>CAYIUC010000026.1:0-5865 GCA_964366535.1 uncultured Candidatus Saccharibacteria bacterium
ACAACCAAAACCAAGCCCCCACCCACCCCCCCAACCGCCCGCTGGGGGGGGGTCCACCGCGGCGGGGCGCCGGGGCGCCCAAAACCCCCGCCCGCGCCTTAGAGGCGCATGCCGACGAGATTATCTTTACAAGCGGCGGCACCGAAGCAAACAACCTCGCGATTTTTGGCGTCATTGAGGCGCTTCGCGGAACGGCATTTTCAAAAGTCCTCGGTAACGCTCGGGTCGCTCCAACGCGACCACTCGCTCCAGACATTTTGAAAATGCGTTCCGCTACGCGTCTTGAAATACCACATATAGTTACTACCAACATTGAACACTCATCGGTACTAGAGCCGATTCGCGAATTGGAGCGGCGGGGGAGCGCGGAGGTTTCGTATGTGAAGGTAGAGGAAAACGGAATCGTGAGTCCAGAGAAAATAATTTCGGCACTACGTCCAAACACGGCGCTAGTATCTGTGCAGTACGCAAACAACGAAATAGGCACAATTCAGCCGATATTAAAAATTAGTAGATATATTAGCGAAGCGAAACAGCGTAGCGCATTTCCGCTTTTCCATGTCGACGCCTGCCAAGCGCCGCTCTATTTGAATATACTTGTGAATGCGCTAGGTGCGGACTTGCTGTCGCTTGACGGGCACAAAATGTACGGGCCGAAGGGTGTGGGCGCATTGTATGTGCGAAGAAGCGTACGGCTCGCGCCGATGCTGCGTGGAGGCGGGCAAGAGCGTGAGCGGCGCGCCACGACCGAGAATGTTCCAGGTATTGTCGGCTTTGCCGAGGCGCTATTTCTCGCTGGTTCGGAACGCAAAAAAGAGTCCGCCCGCATCGCCTTGCTCCGCAACTTTCTTTATACTAGTGTTTTGCAAAACACTGCAATAAGAAAAGTTGGCGCAATCATAAATGGGAGTATGGAGACAGGAGAACGACTGCCGAACAATCTTAATATTTCTCTACCAGGTGTAGATACCGAGATGTTGACATTGCAATTAGACGCAGCGGGCATCGCCGTTTCTACCAAAAGCTCGTGCTTGAAAGACGAGAAAGTGTCGTATGTCGTCGCCTCACTCGGCGGGGGCACTGCACGCGCAACAAGCACGCTCCGCTTCACGCTCGGACGCATTACTACAAAAAAAGATATTGAATATACATCTCGCGCGTTAGCGCGTATACTTGAATCGTGTTAATCGTATACACAAAAACTGGATGCCCATGGTGCCGCGATGCGCTCGCGTTTTTGCGCGGCAAAAATGTCGCGTTTGAAGAACGCGAGGTGCTCGGTAACGCCACATACTTTGACGAACTGAAAGCAAAGAGCGGGCAAGACAAAACGCCGACGCTAGACCTAGATGGCGACATCCTCGCCGACACAGATGCGCCGGCGATAGAATCGTTTCTAAAACAAAAAGGCGTGCTGGCGTAAACGGCTAAACGCGCGTTTAGCCGTTTTCCGCGTTGTAAAATATGGGGGGAGTGGATAAACCACAGACAGATATGCTATAGTATGCGCATGAATTTCTTGCGAAAAATCTTTCATATACCAACTTCTCAAAAAACGCGAGTATCACAAAACACCGAGCGCGAACGACTGGAAAAACGGGCAATAGAAGGGGCGCACAAAGCGGTACGCGAATACCGCCGCGTGTTTGAGCGTCTTGCAGAATATGACCGAGCGTCGTGAGGACATACAGTATATAGACTCGCCGCTCATGCAAAAAATGTGCCACCCTATAGCGATGGCTCTTTTTGATGCGTCTCAAGAACCGATGACACCCTTTCAAGAGCATGAGTCCGCACTGCTTGAGTCGGCGCTGGGGAATCCGCAGCAGTCATTCAGTGGAAGAGACTTATATCCCACGGTGGAAGAAAAAGCGGCCATTCTTTACTACAGCTTGATAAAAAATCATCCGTTTCGTAATGGAAATAAGCGTACCGCCACGGCAACACTACTTGTTTTCCTCCACCTCAATCACTTTTGGATTCAGGGGGACCAAAAAGAGAATGAGGACTTTTTAGTTAGTTTAGCTACAAAGGTTGCTGACTCAAAAGGAGGAGAAAAGAGAGAAGAACTTTTGGCTGGGCTTCTATGTTTTTTGCGAGAACGAATGTATACGGTGCCTCAAAGCAGTGTGGGTAATTGAGTGATACGGAACCTTTCTGGCGAAGCATTCCGTAATATTCCGGCATTCCTGAGAATGTGAGAAGGTGTCTTCGTATGTAGAAATAGATTACGGTCGGAATCTATTTTTACAGGGGACTTTGTTCGTCTGTTGGCACGAGAGGTCGGCACGGGAGGCATTGGGTGCATCTCGGAATCTTAGAAAACGGCTCGGCGAACGATGGGCCGTTTTCCGCGTTGTAAAATATGGGGTGTGGATAACTACCATTGCGTGTTCTAGTTTTGTTCTAGTATGATTAATGGTATGCCCACACTAACCAAGAAACAGAGAAAAGTTCTGGACTATATTCAGTCGTACTCGCAGAAGCATGGTTTTAGTCCGTCGCACAATGAAATACGCAAGCATCTCAAACTTGCGTCGGTCTCCACGGTGCATCATTATCTTAAAAATCTAGAGGCAAAAAAGTATATTCAACGCGAAAAGAAAACCGCACGCGCCGTTTCAGTTGGTAACGCAGAAAGTATCATTACTATTCCGTTTAGCGGTTATATCGCGGCCGGTTCTCCGATAGAGGCAATAGAAGAATACGAAACGGTCAGTGTTCCGAGCAATCTCGTCTCGCGTTCGGGCGAGCATTTTGCGCTCGGTGTAAAAGGAGACAGTATGATAGATGAAGGTATTCTGAACGGCGACACCGTCATCTTGAGAAAACAGAGTGTTGTAGAAAATGGCGAGACGGCAGTTGCGCTACTCAACGGAAACGAAGCAACGCTTAAAAAGATTTTCTATGAGAAAGATAGGGTACGCTTACAACCCGCAAACCCTACATTAAAACCTTTTTATGCGCGAGATGTCGTCATTCAAGGGAAAGTCGTAAGTGTCTTTCGAGAGGTTGAGACAGAAAACAAACCCCGCGCATATTTTGAGTCCGGTAATGTGTGTATTTACAATGAAAACATATTAAAAACAAACTCAATACCGCCGGGGTCAGTTGACCTTATAGTTACCTCGCCGCCATATAATGTAGACATCCACTACAACTCGCACGCTGACAACCTGTCGTACGAAGAGTATCTTGAGTTTACGCATAAATGGATTAAAAAATGTTTTGAACTTGCCAAAAGCGAGGGCAGGTTTCTGTTGAACATTCCACTAGATAAAAACAAAGGTGGGCAAAAGTCGGTCGGTGCAGATATCACGAAAATTGCCAAGGATATTGGGTGGAAGTATCACTCCACTATTGTATGGAACGAGGGTAACATCTCACGCCGTACCGCGTGGGGTTCGTTTATGTCTGCCTCTGCTCCTTATGTTATTGCTCCCGTTGAGTTGATATTAGTTTTGTACAAAGATAGTTGGAAGAAAACTGGAGGAAGCAGAAGAAACGACATCACCAAGCAGGAGTTTATGGATTGGACCAACGGCGTATGGACATTCAACGGCCAAAGCAAGAAAGGGGCGGGTGGGCACCCCGCGCCATTTCCGATAGAGTTGCCGCGACGGTGTATCAAGTTATTTAGTTTTATTGGTGATACTGTGCTTGACCCATTTTTGGGTAGTGGTTCCACTCTAATTGCTTCCAGTTTGCACGGTCGAAATGGAATTGGAGTTGATATTGACGAGAAATACTGTAATATCGCTATTAACCGCTTGCGTACAGAAGCAAAGGTCGGCCAGCCGAGTTTAATAAAATCAAATTATGAAAAATACTAAAAACAAAAAGTTGGATGAATTGTCGCAGGCAGAATATGTAGTGAAGTTTTTTACCGACAATCCAAATCGGGACATTGAGCATCCGGAAGTTGTAGATTGGCTCACCACCACTTACAAAGAAAAGACCGGTGAAGTTTTTCGCGATCCTGATCGTGCTATCCGCAAACTAGCACAAAGCGGATTTTTAATAAAAATCAAAAAAGGGATTTATCGTTACGACCCCAAAAAAGCGCATATGCGCGAGTTGGAAGATTTCTCGCCGTCGCAAAAAGAAGAAATTCTAAAGCGAGGTGGCTACAAATGCGTTGTGTGCGGGCGAGGAAAGCAGAATGGAATTGAGTTGCATATTGACCACATAAAGCCAAAGGACTTCGGTGGAGAAGCGACCATTGAAAACGGCCAGACACTTTGCTCACAGCATAATTTTATAAAAAAGAATTTTAAGCAAACCGAAACAGGTAAGAAGATGTTTATCCGACTTTATGAATTAGCAAAAAGCGAAAACAATACAGAACTTGTACAATTTTGCACCGACATTTTAGAGACCTTCGACAAGCATGGCGTTAATGGACATATTGAGTGGAAGAGATAATTATGAAAGAAACAACCTACACAATGTTGACATGGGCATTTTTATTTATTTTTGTACCAACATTGATTGGAATGGCGTTCATGAACGCAACTTTAGTGCCCGTAAGAATTCCTTTACCAGAGAAGGGTTATGCGCTTTCACTTTCATCAAAATCGTCTACTCTTGATTTGCAAAACACACCGCTACAAAATTTTACGAAGGAATTTTTCGGAACACCGCTAACATTAAAGCGTTATCGTCTTTGTTTAATAAATCACAATGATGTTTACCTAAATGGTAAAAAGATCCCACTTCCTTATGAGAAAGACAACGAAGCTGGGGCAATGGAAGCGACCATAAATTTTCAAAATGGAAGTAGTACAAATATATACACTCCGGTGAATATTACTGAATGTGAAAATGTAAACTTTGAAGGGGGTATAGTGAATATCTCTATGATATACCGGACTCCAATTTCTGATGAATTTATAAAAACTGAGAACGGTTTTTCTCAGGAAACTTATGTCCGGACCGATAACTCAACTTTCTTAATAAGGATAGATTTTGAGGAGTTAATCTATAAGATTCTTATAGTTATATTCGTTTATATTAATGTGGTGGTAAACATTGTGACTTCTTGGAGATTTATAAATAGGCGGGTGGGGAAGCGAGCGGGGTGCAACATTTCTACTGACGCGCCACGCGCGCCGCAAAATCGGGAACAGAGCGAGGAGAAAGAAAGGCGCAAACAAAAAATACTCTCGCTCCTAGCAGAGCGCGGCGAGGTACGAAACGACGAGGTGCAGAAAGTGCTCGGCGTATCGGACGCATCCGCGACCAACTACCTAGACGAGCTAGAGAAAGAGGGCAAGGTCGCGCAATCTGCTTCTACTGGCCGCGGCGTTTCGTACCGCAAAATCGCCATTTGATCAATCTTTTGTTATTGTGACAGCATGCAGAAGGTGCTATTCCGAGGCAATAAATTCACGATTGTCCAAGAAACTGTCCGCGTGGGAAAATCCACCAGAGAAACAGAATACTGCAAAAGAGGATCGTCAGTAGTTGTTCTAGTGGTTTCCGATGGCGGTAAATTACTCCTACTCAAAGAAAAACGTCGCGAAAGAGGCGGCTATTCGTGGGGGCTCGTTGCCGGACATATAGAAAGAGGTGAAGAAAGAAATCCTATGGCGGCGGCAAAGCGGGAGTTGAAAGAAGAAGCTGGGATAATCCCCAAAAAGATGCGGCTTTTCTTTATAAGCGAACCAAGCTCATCAATTAAATGGAAACGGTATGTATACCTTGTTGAAGGTCTTGAAAAATCAAATATGTTCTCAAAAATGGATGCGGATGAAAAAATAGAAGTACATTATGTGTCGCATTATACCGCGTTGCAGATGGCTTTGCGTGGAGATATAAAGAATGAAACAGCCGCGTTGGCGATTATAAAATATCTATCAAAAA
>CAYIUC010000027.1:0-4990 GCA_964366535.1 uncultured Candidatus Saccharibacteria bacterium
TATTTTATTAAAGCGTCCTAGCATGTAGTACTACGTGATTTAAGTTTCCCAAACAACTAATCAGCAGATTTCTATGTATATGTCGCTATTATACAACACCCTAATATATCTCTCAATTAAATATGACGCCGCTCTTCTTTGCAATATAGCCGGCAGAGGCAAGTTATCCCGACTACCCACGCATCTTGCCCTTACAGTATGGTGTATTTGTAAAAACACAGCCCGGCATATCGCCGAGCTGGGTTAGGGCACGCTAAAAATATTTATGTGGACCATGGGAGAATCGAACTCCCGTACCCCGGATGCAAACCGGGTGCACTACCACTATGCTAATGGCCCATGTTTATTTGCCCGACAACGCCAAATCTAGCACATGACCGAGGAATTCGGAAAGCGGCGCGCCGACCGCCGCAAGCGACTTCGGGAGAAGCGACTCTGGCGTTAGACCTGGCAGCGTGTTTACTTCTAGAAAGTAAATACCGCGGCGCGGGTGAATAATGAAGTCGGAGCGCGAGTAGTGCCTAAGACCGAGGAGCCGGTGCACGCGCGCCGCCGCTTCTTGCAGAGCGGCGGTATCGCCCGCGGCAAATCTCCCTGGACATATTTCTTGCGTACCGCCGCCATACTTTGCTTCATAATCAAAAAACGGCGCGGCGGGCGGCGGAATAATTTCTACTGGAAGCAATTTATATAATTCGGAGCCGCGGAAACCATCTACGATGCCTACCGTTGCTTCTTTACCCGCAATGTACTCCTCCACAATCGCCGCATCCGCGAGCGCAAACACTTTTCTTAGCGCAGCGACAATGTCGGCAACGCTTCGTACGACAGATACGCCGACAGATGAGCCGAGCGCGAGCGGTTTTACTACCGAAGGTTGCGGAAACGAACGATGTAGCAATACGGCAAGCGCTTCCGGCTCGCCTTCGCTTTTGTGTATGACGCGCCACACTGGCGTCTGCAAGCCATGCGCGGCAAGCGCCGCTTTAGCAAACGCCTTCTGCATCGCGAGGCGCGATGCGGCTATACCCGAGCCAGTGTAGCGCGCGCCATGGGCTTCTAAGAGTTCTTGCACGCCACCGTCCTCGCCCCACTCGCCGTGAAGTGCATTAAAGACCGCATCGGCACTTCGTAGAATCGCGTGCGGCGCTCGCGCGCACCCGTTCTCGTACCACACTCCCGCGCGGTCTATAAACACATCAAACGGCTCGAAGCGTTCGCGCGGGATATGCGCGAGCGCCGCCGCTCCCGTCTTTAGCGACACTTCATATTCTGACGACGGCCCTCCACGCAATACCGCAACTCGAATCTTTTCATTTTCAGTCATAACTGCATTTTATCACAAACGACACCAGATGTTTGCCGCCTATCAACATCTGGTGTCGTACTTGCACATGCTACAATACGCACATGTTTCTTCCTTTCTACCTTCTCGCATTCGTATTTACGCTACATGTCGCCGCGCCTGCCTACATTACTTCCACCTTCCTATCCGGCAAAATCGGCGAGGGTATGGTTGGGTTTATTTATGCAGGCGCTTCGATTATTACGCTCGCATGTTTCTTCTTCATCGGCTCGCTTCTAAAGAAACGCGGCGACTACGACCTTACACTAACCCTAATGGCGCTTGATTTCGTGGCGACTGTGGGGCTCGCAGCGCTCAAGACGCCGTGGGCGATAGTCGCGGCATTTGCAATCAACTTTGTAACGATTTCCCTAATCTCTTTTGATTTTGACTTGCTTCTGGAAAGCTTTTCTAAAAACAACCGCACGGGGACGGTGCGCGGCAACTACCTAACCGTCGCCAACATCGCATGGCTCGTATCCCCTTTTATCGCAGGGCTCGCGCTCAAAAACGGCGACTACTGGCGCATATATCTTATTGCTCTCGCGTTCCTACTTGCCGCATTCATAATATTCCGAAAATTCTTCAAGGGGTTCAAAGACCCGGAGTACACGGCGCTTCCATTTTTCTCGACGCTACGCACCATTTGGCGCAAACGAAGCGTGCGGCTAATCTTCGGCGCGGCGTTTATCTTACAATTCTTCTACGCTCTTATGGTTATTTATACACCAATATATCTACACGAACACATCGGCTTCGCGTGGCAAGAAATAGGAATTATGTTTTCCATAATGCTTTTGCCGTTTGTGTTCTTGGAAGGCCCGCTAGGAAGAATAGCAGACAGGTGGCTTGGCGAAAAAGAATTTCTTGCAGCAGGGTTTGTAATTGCCGCAGTCGCTACAGCGCTAATCGGTTTTATTTCCGTCCCATCTTTTGCGTTATGGACGGGAGTTCTATTCGCAACGCGTGTCGGCGCATCTATGATTGAAATTATGAGCGAGACCTATTTTTTCAAAAAGATAGGCGTGGGAGATGCGGCTGTTGTCGCGTTTTACCGCGCAGTGCGGCCTCTCGCGTATGTAGTTGCGCCAGCGTTCGCATCGCTCTTCTTGCTTTCTTTTCCGCTCGGTAACCTATTCTTCGCGCTCGCGGCAATAGTGCTCGCGGGTCTCGCGTTTACGATACCGCTGAAAGACACTAGATAAAGCACAACCACCCCCCTCCCCCCGCCTTCGGCGGGGGTACTCCCCCTTATCAAGGGGGAGATTAAAGATAGTTGAAAAACAATATAGCAACGGCAACCGCTACCACAACTGCAATGCCGACTTCTAGTTTGCGCTTGTTCATAGCGCCATTATCGCACAAAATGATATTTTCGTAACTCCCTCCTTTGCGCACGAGAGTTGTGGATAACCTTCTCTACAATCGCCCAAAATGCTGGCGAATGATTGCGTTCCAGACAGTGCGCCGCTTCGTGTATTACAACATACCAGAACAAGTGTTCGGGCAGTGCGCGAAGCGTGTCGCTAAATGATAGCGCGCCGCGCGCGGAGCAGCTCCCGAAGCGGCTGCGCATCATCCGCACGGTAAATGGCGGCGTTTCTGGTAAGCCAAGCAAGCGCGCGGCGCGTGGCACAAAAAGAGCAAGTTTCGCCTCAAGTGCCGCGCGTTCTGCAACGGTTGCCGGTGGAAGTGGAATCGGCTTCGGCGCGCGCCTTAGGCGAGCGACCGCGCGCGCGAGCGACTTCGCGCGCGCGGCAAAAAACTGTTCAATTTCGCGTTCAGAAATTCTAATCGGAGCAGTGGCTACAATACTCCCGCCAGGCGCTACGGCAATCGTGAGATGCCGCGCGCGCTCCGCTCTGCGAAGCGTGTACGCAAACACCCCCGCGCTCGTTTCCACTTCGCGTTGCATTTTGGTCGGGGTACCCGGTAATGCTCCGGGGCCTCATGCACCCCATGCATGTATACTGCTTTTATACTATACCCCGCTGTGCCTCCAACCAAGTAAGATTACCTGAACTCTATCGGAATCTCCAGCGCGTCGTTATTTTTTGCGGATTCGGATGCAGAGCGTACGGCGGCGAAGAGACCGGCGCCGATAAGCGCAAGAAGTAGCGCAATTTTTAATATACGACTTGTATTTTTCATTGACGCGAGGAGGTTTTAATTTTTTCCACAGATGCTCGCACCAAATTAGAAGGCAAATACCGGCTTTTCTCAGCTCGGAATGCGCCGGCGTTTAAACCTACAACATCTCCAGACAAATTGACGAGCACAGTACCGGATAGTAATGACGACGCATCGCGGTCGGTATAGATTGCAGTTACGGCTCGGTCGGGTGTCTCGCGCCGCGCGAGGTTTGCCACAATTCCGGTCGCAACTGCATTGTCTTTCTCGCCGCCAAGCGAAATAACGGTTTGCCCAAGCTTCAACGCATCCGCATCGCCCCACTTGGCGGGTACTATGTCTAATTTTGCTTCCGCAGGAGCAACCGCCGTGAAAAGTGCAACTCCATTTTCTTCGTCAATGCCTAGATATCGAAGCTCCGCGACCGCGCCATCTGCAAAAGATGCAAGGAAACTTCGCGGAATTGGACTCCCGTATTCGTCAAACTGCCGTTCCAAAACACTCGCATCTGCCGCAATAAGCCCATCTTTAGACACTACAAGTCCTAGCCCAACTAATACTTCGTTGCGCTTGTCGCCAACCCCCTCCACGCGCCTTACACGCACGATGCTTTTTGCGTTTTGCTCAATCGCCGCCACCGCGAGGTCGTCGGAGCGCACAACGACAGTTTCTTTCGTAACTACAGCCGCCTTTTGATTTTCCGAAGGCACTACGCGTTCTACCGTCCGCTCCACGATGCGGTTTATAGTTTGCGTTACCGCCTTCGGCGCGCGCTCCATCAAGGACACTGTAACAATGCCCGTTGCGATAGAAGTAACAAATGACAGAAGCAAGGCAAGGAGAATGAGTTGGTGTTTGGTAAGGTCTTCCATTTATATACCAGTATAGCACCCATTTATCAAGACACAATATCAACATGTTACAATAACCACATTATGCGCAAAGAGTTTGATAGATGGAATGAAATTAAGAAAAAGACCGACGCATACGATGCTTATTTGCCATGGTATCACGAGCGTCAAGTGCGATGGTGCCACCTTGGAGCCAATATCGGTTTTGAACAAGACGGCACAGGAGAAGATTTCTCACGCCCCGTTCTTATACTTAAAGGATTGAGTCGGCGTGTTTGTTTGATAGTTCCTTTGACCACCGCCGCAAAAGAAAACGAATATCGCGTGTCTGTTGGTACAGTAGACGGCACAAAAGCGGTTGCAATTATCTCACAAATTCGTTTGATTGATGTGAAGCGTCTTGATAAACAGATAACTACGTTGAATAAAAAAGCGTTTGAGCGCATACGAAAAGCCGTCAAAGATTTACTCTGACGGCTTCTCATTTTTTCTCCCCCTTGCGGGGGCCGGCCCGAAGGCATTTGTGCTTCACACCCTAGCACCCTCCCGACCTGCGCGCAATATTGACTTTTCAAGTAGATTGCATTATATTACTATTGGACTACCACTAGTCTCCTTACCCCTCAATACGAATGGTTGGAAAATTAACTGCTAATGATTCCAC
>CAYIUC010000028.1:0-4963 GCA_964366535.1 uncultured Candidatus Saccharibacteria bacterium
ATTTGTGCGTAGATAAAGAACAATTCAAACAATTACTCTCAAATGCAGGAATCGCTCATTATACTCCCGATATTGCAACATCAACATCGGCATCGGGCGACATCACTCCGCCCGTCGTTACTCTAGCGGGCAACAACCCTGCCGAAATTGCGCTGAACGCTTCGTATGTAGATCTCGGTGCCTCTGTTACCGACAATGTAGACGCGAACCTAGGTGTCAAGGCGTCGCTTGATAATGAAAACTGGCTAGAAATAGGTAACCTCCAGCTCAATACCGCATCTTCAACTTCGTATACAATCCGTTTCCGCGCGGTAGACCAAGCGGGTAATGTCGGTACGGCGGATAGGGTGGTGATTGTGGTTTCCGGTGCCGAAGTTGTCGAGGTACCTGCAGTACCAGAGACCTCTACCTCAACTCCGGAGATTCTGCCGACCGTTGAGCCGATAGATGAGCCGATGCCGGAACCAGCAGTGATGGAAGAAACGGCGACTAGTACGCCGCAGTCGGTGGATGGTGGTGTATAGTGGTATATAATAGAGCGTATGAAAAAAATCAAAGTAGCGATAAACGGGTTTGGAAGAATTGGACGGGCGTTTTTGCGCGCGGCGGCGAAGCGCCAAGAAATAGAAGTCGTGGCAGTGAACGACTTAATGCCGCACGGGAATGCCGAGTATCTACTTAAGTATGATTCGGTGTATGGTCGAAGCGCCTGCACACTCGCAGGGTTCAGATATGTAAGTGAAAAAGAGCCGAGCAAGCTGCCGTGGAAAGAGCTTGGGGTTGATGTGGTCGTAGAATCCACTGGATTTTTTGCAAGCGCGGAGAAGTCGCAGGCACACCTTGATGCTGGAGCGAAGCGGGTCGTAGTGACTGCGCCGATGCAGAACACCACCACCCCGCCCTTCGGGCACCCCTCCTCAACTGAGGAGGGGATTACCGTACTCATTGGCGTGAACGAGGAAAAACTGAAAGATTGCAAGATAAGTTCCAATGCTTCCTGTACAACCAACGCGGCGAGCCCCATTATCGCAATTTTGGACGAAGCGCTTGGCGTGGAGAAAGCTATGCTCAATACCGTGCACGCATACACGGCGACGCAAGCGCTTGTGGATTCGCCTGCATTTAAAAAAGGAATGCGCGATGGGCGCGCGGCAGCGATAAATATTATTCCTTCTTCTACCGGCGCAGCGATTGCGGTAACAAAGGCATACTCAAAATTGGAAGGGAAGTTTGACGGAGTGTCGCTGCGCGTTCCCGTCGCGTGCGGCTCTATTGCCGACATTACATTTGTCGCGAAGCGCGATACCGATGCGGATGAAGTAAACGCTATTTTGCGCCGCGCCGCAAAGGACAAACGGTGGGAAGGTATTTTCTCGGCAAGCGACGAAGAGTTGGTTTCTTCCGATATAGTCGGCGCTCCAGAAGGAGCTATCGCAGAACTTTCTATGACGCGTGTGGTCGGTGGCAATCTAGTGAAGGTCTTGGCGTGGTATGACAATGAAAGCGGGTATGCGGCGACGCTCGTGCGGCATGTAATAGAAGCTGGAAAATATTTATGAAGATTTTCTTCGCCGGCGACCATGCTGGATTTCTGATGAAGCAGAAACTTATAGAGTTTGTGCGTTCGCTTGGGCATGAGGCGGAAGATATGGGGCCGTCTTCATACGACGAAAAAGACGATTATCCGGATTTTGTCGTTCCTGCCGCGAAAGCGATCGGGAACGACCCCGAGCGAAGTCGAGGGGTTATCATCGGCAGGTCTGGACAAGGAGAAGCTATGTCGGCAAACAGGATTCGCGGCGCGCGCGCCGCTGTGTACTACGGAGGAGATTTAGAAGTCATTAAAAAGGCGCGCGAGCACAACGACGCAAATATTTTATCGCTAGGCGCGCGCTTTGTTACTGAAGCAGAAGCAAAGGAGGCGGTGCGGGTCTTTCTTGAAACGCCGTTTTCTGGCGACGAGCGGCATATTCGCCGTCTCGCCAAGATTGACTCATGGAAATAATACCAGCAATTCTTGCGAAAGAAGAAGCGGAGCTCGCGACAAAGCTTGCGGCATTGCCGCCTGATGCGGTGGCGGTGCATGTGGATTTTTTACCCCGAGGATTTCTCGAGGGGTTTCTTGGGGTTTTTTCTTCCCTCGACTCGCAAAACCTCGCTCGGGACAAGCTTCGCTTGGAAGCTCACCTAATGCTACCGCATCCGCAAGAGTATATAAGTGATTTAGTGAAGGCGGGATTCCAGAGAATTGTCGTGCAGATAGAGAGTATGTCACCGGAAGTATTTGCAGAGCTTGTGCACGAGTGGCGCGGCGCGGTCGATATTGCGCCGTCGCTAGAAATGGATACGCCGCTTGAAGTTATAGATTCGTTTGCACACGAAATTGAGAGCGTACAGCTTATGGGAATTGCGGAAATAGGCGCGCAAGGGCGGCCGTTTGACTCTAGAGTAATCCATCGTGTTAAAACATTGCATACGAAGTACCCGCATCTTACAATAGCAGTTGACGGAGGAGTGAAAAAAGAAAATGCGGAGAAATTGGTGGCGGCGGGCGCAGAGCGGCTTGTGGTCGGGTCGGCAATCGGAGAGTTTTTTAAAACATGGAAAAACACCCCTCCCTTTCCCTCCCCTTATGATAAGGGCAGGGTATGAAATAAAAACCCCTCTCGCCCTTTACCTAAGGGGGAGAGGGTAGGGTGAGGGGGTGTCTCATCGTTATGAATGACAAAGAAATAAAAACACTACAAGAGAAAGCGCGCGCGATTCGCATTGCGCTTATTGAAGCGCTTGTAGAAGCGAAGAGCGGGCATACTGCAGGGCCCTTAGGTATGGCGGACATTTTCGCATACCTATATTTCCACGCATTGCGGCACGACCCGAAGCGTCCAGATTGGCCCGAGCGCGACCGCATCGTTCTTTCCAACGGGCACATTTGTCCGGTGCTTTACGCGGCTATGTGTTTTGTGGGGTACGGAGATATAAAGGAATACCAGAAGACATTGCGGAAGTTCGGCACGAAATTCCAAGGCCACCCGCATCGCGCATTTTTTCCGGCACTTGAGACATCGTCGGGGCCGCTCGGAAGCGGTCTATCGCAAGCAGTTGGAATGGCGCTCGCGGAACGCATTGACTCTGGAAAGTCGTACAAGAAATGGTTCTATTGTTTGATGAGCGACGGCGAGCTGGAAGCAGGCAACTCGTGGGAAGCGGCAATGCTTGCGGGCAAAGAAAAGCTCGGAAATCTTATTGCAATTATTGATCGCAACAATATACAGATAGACGGCTTCACCGAAGATGTAATGCCGCTCGAGCCGCTCTCGGACAAGTGGCGGGCATTCAACTGGCGTGTTATTGAGGTGAACGGACACGATTTCGCAGATATTCACCGCGCGGTAGGTGAGGCGAAAGAGGCGTTTGATAAGCCGACCGTACTTATCGCCAACACAATTCCCGGCAATGGCGTTCCCGCATTTGAGCGCAAGTACGAGTGGCATGGCAAGCCGCCGAATGCAGAAGAAGGTACGATGGCAATTAAAGAATTAAAATATGCTTAATCCAAAACTTTTTGATGACGATATTGAACAATCTCCGATTCGTAAAGGGTTCGGCGAGGGGCTTCTTGCTGCAGGAGAAGCGGACGGGCGGGTGGTGGGGCTGTGCGCCGATCTCACTGAATCCACACAGATGCACCTTTTTGCAAAGAAGTTTCCGAATCGCTTCATTGAAATTGGAGTTGCCGAACAGAATCTTGTTACTGTTGCATCAGGAATGTCCGCTATGGGCAAGATTCCGTTTGTGTCTTCTTACGCTATGTTTAGCCCCGGCCGCAATTGGGAGCAGATCCGCACAACTATCTGCTACAACAATCGCAAGGTAGTAATTGCCGGCTCGCACGCAGGCGTTTCTGTCGGTCCGGATGGAGGGACGCATCAGGCAATAGAAGACATTACGATTATGCGCGTTCTGCCTAATATGGTTGTGCTCTCGCCGTGCGATTCTATTGAGGCGAAGAAGGCGACTATTGCAGCGGCAAAAACAAAAGAGCCGACATACATTCGCCTCGCGCGCGAGAAAACGCCGATTATCACGACCGAAGAAACGCCATTTGAGATAGGGAAGGCGGGCATATATTTCGAGTCAAAAGTTAAAAATCAAAAATCAAAAGTCGGAATTATTGCAACGGGTGCACTCGTACACAAAGCGCTTCTTGCCGCACGCGAGCTTGAAGCGGAGGGGGCGGCGGTAACTGTTATGAATCTTGCTACCATTAAGCCGTTAGACACAGAGGCGATCCTCACGCTCGCGCGCGAGTGCAAAGGGCTCGTGACAGTAGAAGAGCACCAAATAGCGGGAGGCATGGGTAGCGCCGTCGCAGAGTTTCTTGCCGAGCGGCACCCATTGCCGATCGCGTTTGTGGGAGTGCGCGACCAATTTGGCCAATCTGGAACCCCCGAAGAACTTCTAGAGCACTACGGTATGGGGGTTGCGCACATCAAAGTGGCCGCTCATCAGGTCCGCGCCAGATGTTGATAGGCGGCAAACATCTGGTGCGCGAACTGCATCAAATTATTCTCGGCTGATAATCAGAGTGAGCGTTTACAAGGTATCCCTCCAACTTTTCTCGCGTCAGAAGCCCCTTTTGCGCGCCGATTTCTTGTACGACAAACGCAGAGTTTATAGGCGCGCGTCGGAGGGCTTCCATGGGAGTCAGCCCAAGCGCAAGGTACGAGACAAATGTCGATGCAAAGGCGTCTCCCGCGCCCGTGCGTGATACTGGTGGCGCGGGGTCGGGGTATATCGGCATAAAGTACGCATCGCCACCGTCTAGCATGTACGCTCCGTTTGGCCCGTCTGTGATGCATACGATGCGCGGACCTAGCATGTGAAGCGCGGAAAGTACTTCTGCGAAACCGGCAAAATTCCCCTCCGAGGAATTTTGCCTTATCCGCTCGCCTCGCTCGTC
>CAYIUC010000029.1:0-4386 GCA_964366535.1 uncultured Candidatus Saccharibacteria bacterium
AAGCATATTCTTAAGTGTACATAGTTGTCAATCTATTATTTGGAGACGGTTGTGGACATTCTTTTTAGCGTTGCTTCAAAGAGGATATTGAACGCCGCTTCCACCATTCTTTCTCGCTTTTCGGGAGATACATCGGACACCTCATAGGAAACTGTAATCGTCCCGTGCTTTTGGCGCGATTTTCGTAGTTTCTTTGATTTTGTGTTCAGTGTTTCCATTGTGTTTTGGTCTCCCATACGCTCCGCTTCTGCCCATACAAGGCGAGGGGGAAGAAACTATGTAGAGAGGACATGATGAGAGAGAATGAGAGACATCAACCTAAGGGAAGGGGGGTGAAAGGGAAGGAAGATATTTTGTGGTTTGTTGGGAGTGGTTTTGGACGAGCGCCGTCCTCACAGTGTCCTTTTTTGTTCACCTGCCAACTCTCTACTCTCTGACCATTTCCCCTTCTGCCCCGTTGGGCGCACGGTCTACCGTGCGAAGTAACGAGGCACAAGGGCATATCTCGTTTTGTTGTTTTTGTTTTCGTGGTGGTGAGATTTTCCCAGCCACGCTGTCCTCTTGATGCCACTGGTCGTAAGAAAAAATCCCAACCAGTAGTATGGTTAGGATAGATAGGAAGCGGTTGTCCTTACAGGACTACAAGTGAGGTCACTTATTTTCCTCTTTTCCTCTTTTTTGCAATGATTTTACTGATGTAGGTATAGTCAAGATTTACACCGTATTTATCGCTAATAAGTTGTGCAATCTGTTTCCTTCGCAAGTTTCTATTGCTGAAAATAAACTCATCACGTTCTTGTGTCTTTTTGTTTCGCTTTCGGACACTTCCTATGCGTGATACTGCTTCGCGATGTTTGAGTTGCATCGGCTCTATGTCATCTTTGTATCGTTTTTTGACGTAATCAACAATATCCCTCCCCGTTGCGTATGGAGATATGAGTAGACTAATGGGAAATCCTTCCACGATATTCCTCATCATGTCTATCGGTACTTCTTCCCCATTCTCATCCAATACTGGATTATCATCATACTTTTCCTGTTCCACTAATACTTCTGAAAGGTCTATCGCTTCTACCAACGAGGAAACTCTCGCGAAGAAAAAATCGTCATATAAAACATAACCGGTACCTGCTCCTAACCATGGAAGGGATAGACTGAACTGCGATGTAAGGTCAAACACCTCTTTTTGGAAACTCCACTCCTCCCCTCGCTCGTCAATATGAGGTAGTAGTTTTTCTATAAATGCGAGTTCGTCTTTTATGTTTTCTTGAATGCCCTCTGGCGGCAAAGAGTATCTCTTGCGTATTGTGGCTACTTCATTGCGAAAATCAACGTCATTTACAAGTGAGCGAACATACGCAAACATTTTCTCCTGTCCTTGCGTAGTGTCAGAATGTTTCTTTTTACTACGTTGTCGTACATTCATGCATTACTTGTCCCACTCGTTCGCAAACAGTTCCGCCTGTTTCAAGACAGTTTCGGTGGCGATTGCCTGTTTATCGGGCGGGTAGCCATACTGCGCAAGCGTTCGCTTCACGAGAACGCGCAGACGCGCCCGTACATTCTCTCGGATTGTCCAGTCAATCGTCGCGCTACCACGAACTTTCTCTACGAGCACTCTGGCGATTTCTCGCAGGGTCTCATCGGTCATAATCTGACGCGCACTTTCGTTGTTAGCAATCGCATCGTAAAAGGCGATTTCATCATCAGAAAGCCCGAGACGTGTACCTCGCGCGTCCTCATCGCGTATCTGCTTCGCAAGAGCGATAAGTTCCTGAATGACCTCCGCCGCAGTAAGCAGATTGTTCTGGTACTTCTTTATCGTCTTATCCAGCATTTCCGACAGTTTCTTCCCAGTGATTAAGTTGCGGCGCAAGCGAAGACGCACTTCATCGTTTATGACCTTCTTCAAGAGTTCCATCGCCACGTTACGGTGCTTCATTCCTTGCACCTCGGAAAGAAACTCATCAGAAAGAACCGATAGGTCTGGCTTCTGGATACCGGCGGCGGCGAATATGTCCACCACGCCTTCAGCGACTATTGCCTGTTCAACAATCTGCCGAATGGCGGTATCAACATCAACACGCCGTCCTTCGGGATTTGGCTCATACTTGATAAGACGGGCTTTGATTGCTTGGAAGAACGCCACTTCGTCTCTGATTTCAAGCGCTTCTTTGCTTGGCACGGCAATCGCAAACGCCTGTGAGAGCAAAATAACGCCCTTAATGAACCTCTCCTTGGCGTCCAATGATTTCTTATTCTTACCACTCGTCCCTTTGTCCTTTTCTTTATCCAACGCGAGAATATGCTCCTGCGCTTCAAGAATAAGTCCAAGTTTCCCTTTCGTATCTATAGGGAAGTAACGGCTGTAATCAAAGCCATGGAACATTTGCTTAACCACCTCGTATTTTTCTAACATCACTTCAATCGCTTTTTCTTGCGTGATTGTCGGGTCGCCCCTGCCTCCGCTCTTGGTGTACACAGCGAGTGCGCGGTGCAGGTCGGCGGCAAAGCCGATGTAGTCCACAATGAGACCTCCCGGCTTGTCGCGGAATACGCGGTTCACGCGAGCGATTGCTTGCATGAGGTTGTGCCCGCGCATAAGTTTGTCTACATACATCGTGTGCAAGCACGGCACATCAAAGCCGGTAAGCCACATATCGCAAACGATTACGAGTTTGAGTTGGCTATTTGCGTCCTTAAATCGGTCTGCCAACTCCCGTCGCATCTCTTTGTTCGTGTGGTGCGGTTGAAACTCTTTCGGGTCGCTTGAACTCGCAGTCATGACTACTTTTATTTCACCCTTATCAAGAGCCGCGTTGTGCCAAGACGGTCGGAGCGCAACAATCTCATCATAGAGTTCAACGGCAATACGGCGGCTCATCGCTACAATCATTGCCTTACCGAAGAACACTTCCTGCCGCGCCTCAAAGTGCGCCACAAGGTCTTTAGCAATTTCTTTCAGTCGCTCTTGGTTGCCCACTATTGCCTCCAACTGCGCCCACTTCGCCTTCGCTTTCTCCGCATGGCTGAACTCAACGCCTTCTGCCACTGCCGCCACTTCTTCGTCCACTTCCGCTCGCTTATCGTCCGGCAAATGCACCTTCACCAAGCGGCTCTCGTAATAAATCGGTTTTGTCGCACCGTCTTCAACCGCTCGCTGAATATCGTACACATCAAGATACTCTCCAAAGACCGCCGGGGTGGAACGGTCTTCCGTTTCAAGCGGAGTACCCGTAAAGCCGATGAAGGAGGCACTGGGCAGTGCGTCTCGCAGATACTTCGCATTGCCGTAACGTATAATCGCTTCCTCTTCCTTGAATACTGTTCGTGCGGCAAACCCGTATTGACTTCGGTGTGCCTCGTCAGCGATAACAACGATGTTCCTGCGGTCAGATAGCAGGTCTTGTGTCTCACCACCGTCCGCAGGGAAAAACTTTTGTATGGTTGCAAACACGATACCGCCACCAGCCGTTCGCAGGAGTTCTTTCAAGTGAGCACGACTACTGGCTTGCACCGGCTCTTGGCGCAAAAGCCCGCGACTTGCGGCGAATGTATCAAAGAGTTGGTCGTCAAGGTCGTTGCGGTCGGTTATGACTACGATTGTCGGATTATCAAGCGCGAGCACTGCCTTCGCCGCATAAAAGACCATGGAGAGCGATTTGCCAGAACCTTGTGTGTGCCACGCAACACCAATTTTACGGTCGCCATGCTCTGCGGTCGCTCGCATTGTTGCGGTAATCGCTTTGTTCACCAAGTAGTATTGGTGGTAGGCGGCGACTTTCTTCATTGTCTCTACAGTGATTTGTTTGGTTTCAGGGTCTTCTTTCCTACTCTTCTCAAAGACAGTGAAGTATCTTATGAGGTCAAGAAGCACCTCCGGCACAAGCATTTCTTCAATAACGGTCTCCATTTGCGGCGATAGTTTTTCATTCTCTCGCTTATCGTCCGGAGAACGCCATATACTAAATCGCTCCCATTCAGCCGTAAGTGCGCCAACCTTCGCGTCTATGCCGTCAGAAGCGACCAGCACACCATTGTATGTAAAGAGTTGCGGTACAGCGTCTTTATAGTTCTGCAACTGCGTAAATGCTTTCTGAACAGTCGCGTTCTCGTCCGTTGGGTTCTTCAGTTCTATGACAACAAGCGGCAATCCGTTCACGAGAAGTACAACATCAGGACGCTTACTCGTGTGGTCGTATGGCACGGTAAACTGGTTCGCTACTATCAAATCGTTGTTGCGCGGATTATCAAAATCTATGAGCCGTACCACTTCGCCGCGCTGTCCGCCTTCTGTCTGAACCATGACACCCGCGCCATCAGTGAGCATTTTCTGAAACGCCTCGTTGCTCTCCAAGAGGTGCTGGTGGTCAAGATTGAGAACTT
>CAYIUC010000030.1:0-4056 GCA_964366535.1 uncultured Candidatus Saccharibacteria bacterium
TTAATTGCTAATTGCGCGCAATTGTAACCTGTCCTACTTCAAAGGTGGCGGGGGGGCGGGATGAACTCGCATGTAGAAACCTTGAAAGGACTCAAAATGAAGACCTTGACGGCATCGTTTGTTTGGTTGTTTAACATCATTGAATTCTTTGACCGCCTGTTTCGGCCCACGCCTAAGCCGACGCCAACGCCGGAGCCGGAAACATTTCCGACCTTCGAAAACGATGCGCGGAAGACCGTGCGCGAGATTGAAGAGCGCGAACCCGAACCGCCGTCCACAGAACCGGAAGTCCGCGCGCCGAAGGGCATCGCTCTGCACAAAAGCGTGCATTTCCGGACGCGGCGTGGATTGTACCTATCGGCGAAAGTCGTTGGGTACTCGTGGGAAGATGACCGCCTCCTTGCGCTCTCGCGCAACGGAGGGCCGGTTTTCTTCCGCCGGTTTTGCTAGCAGTGGGGTGCACACCCTAAACACCAGATGTTTGAAGCCCATCAACATCTGGTGTTTTTATTTTTTGCTTTTTTGTTTGTGCTACAATTATTCTCATCATGCACCTAAAGTCGCTAGAACTTTCCGGCTTTAAATCGTTTGCGCGGCGCACGGTGTTGGATTTTAAGACGCCGATTACCGCAATTGTTGGCCCAAACGGAAGCGGTAAGAGCAATGTTAGCGAAGCGCTCCGATTTGTACTCGGCGAGCAGTCGGTAAAAAGCATGCGCGGCAAGCGCACGGAGGATTTGATATGGAACGGCGCCGACGGAGCGCCGCGAGGGAATCGAGCGGCGGTAAAAATTGTCTTTGATAATTCTAATCGGCTGTTTAACCTGGACTTTGACGAAGTGTCGGTAGAGCGCGCGGCGTACCGCGACGGTGGTAGCGAGTATTTGCTAAACGGAAGCACCGCGCGCCTGCGCGACATTCACGAACTCCTTGCGCAGGCGCATATTGGCTCTGGCGGGCATCACATCATCTCGCAAGGCGAAGCAGACCGTATCTTGAACGCGTCTCCAAAAGAGCGGCGAGAAATGATAGAAGATGCTCTGGGGCTCAAAATCTGGGAGTGGAAGCGAGTTGAGAGTGAAAAGAAATTAGAACAAACGAGAGAAAATATGAAGCAGGTGGAAGCGCTCCGCCGCGAGATTACGCCCCATCTTTCTTTCTTGAAAAAGCAGGCGGAAAAAATAGAAAAAGCGAAGCAGATTAAAGGCGACCTTGCGGCACTCTATCGCGAATACTTCGCACACGAGAATGCGTTTCTAGAGAGTGAAAAACGCGCTCTTGCGGATGGGGGCGAGAAGCCGCGCCGAGAGCTTGCCGCGCTTGAGAAAGAACTTGCTGAGGCGGAAGTCGCGCGCGCCTCGTTTTCGCGCGCGGCGGAAGAGGCGAGCGCGCTTGCGCGCGAGCTTGGGCGGCTAGAAGGCGAGAGCGCGGCGCTTGCGCGAGCGCACGCCAGTGCGCACCCCGCCGCGGCGGGGCGCCGCACCGTGCCGTTAGTAGATGTAGAGGATCTGGTACGCGCAGTAGAAAACGAAACGCTTCTAGATCGTGTGAAAACGCTCGTGCGCGGATTTCTAGAAAAATATCGGCATGCGCCGACATCAGCAGTTGCGGCAGACGAAAAGCGCACCGCAGAAATTGCAGAAAAGAAACAAAAACTTCAGGTAGAAATTGCCGCGGCGGAAAAAAGGCAGAAGGAGTACCGTGAATCGGAAACAGCCGCATTCCGCATTCTGGCGCGCAAGAACGAGTTGCAGGCAGAGCTTCGCGAGATGGCGAATAGGCAGACGGCATACGAGCACGCGGAGGCCGACTTCAAGCGCGAGCTCCACGAGGCGGGAGTAGTCGCAGGGCGCGAGGCGGTGCAGTACGAGACATTGCATGGTACTCACGAAGCAGAAAATAGAACAAAACAAGAAGAGCGGCGGCGTGCGATTGAACGGCTGAAGATTCGCATTGAGGATTCGGGCACTTCTGGAGCGGAAGATGTTTTGAAGGAGTACACCGCGGCAAGCGAGCGAGAGGCGCACCTCGCGCGCGAGCTCGCCGATTTGGAAAAAAGCGCCGCGTCTCTTACAGAGCTAATTGCAGAGCTTAAAGAGACGCTCGCGCGCGAGTTTGCAGAAGGGCTTTCTCGCATAAACGCCGAGTTCCAAAAGCATTTCTCCGTGATGTTTGGAGGCGGCTCGGCAAAGATTGCGGTTGCAAAAGCGCCGCGTCGAAAGCATGGCGAAGAAGAAGAGGCGGATGAGAGCGAGGCAGAGGCGTTTGCGCGCGCGGAAGCCGAGAAGGAAGCGGCAGAAGAAGGTGTTGAGGTAGAGGTGTCTATCCCACGCAAGAAAATTAAAGGGCTAGTGATGCTATCGGGCGGGGAGCGCGCGCTAACCTCCATCGCGCTTATTTTCGCCCTTTCTTCCGTCAAACCGCCTCCATTTATCGTCTTAGACGAAACAGATGCGGCACTTGACGAAGCGAATTCTAAAAAGTACGGAGATATGATTGAGAACCTTTCCAAACATTCGCAACTTATTTTGATTACACACAATCGCGAAACGATGTCGCGCGCGGATGTACTCTATGGCGTAACTATGGAGCGCGGCGCATCGCGCCTTCTCTCAATCGCGTTTGAAGATGCCGCCGCAGTGGCGAAATAAATATATGCGTAAATACCTATATTTTATAGCGATAAGCATCTGTGTACTCGCGACACCTCTGTGGACTCTTGCGCAATCAAGCGAGGTGGCGGAGCGGCGCGCGGCGCTTGAGCAAGAGCTTGCGGGGCTGGAAGCGGAAATAGACAAACAACGCTCGCTTCTAGACGACCTGCGCGGGCGCTCGCAGACGCTAGAGCGCGATGTCGCTATTCTAAACGCTTCCATTAAGCAATCACGGCTCGCCATTCGCGCGCGCGACCTTGCGATATCTAGATTGACGCGCGACATCGGCGGCAAGGCAGAAACAATAGGCGAGCTTTCTAGCGCCATTGGTCGCTCGCAAGTGTCGCTCGCACAGCTTCTACGCAAGACCGCGCGTCTACAGTCGGCATCGCTCCCCGAATTGCTTCTTGCAGAAGAAAAGCTTACGCACTTCTTCGCGGAAATGGGCTCGTTTGCGCTCGTGGAACGCGCGCTCGCTGATACTCTAGGTAGCGTGCGCGAAACGAAACAAGTAGTAGAAACAGAGAAACAATCGCTTGAGGAGCGGCGCGCGGAGGAAACGCTCCTGCGCGTAGCGCAGGAGCGCAGCAAGAAGCAGCTGGAAGAGCAGGAAGCCGAAAAGAGCCGCATTCTGAAAATTTCCAGGGGCATAGAAGCAAACTACCAATCCGTCATTACATCAAAAGAGTACAGCGCCGCCAAAATCCGAAGCGAGCTCTTTACGCTTCGCGACTCTGCGGCAATTCCGTTTGAAAAGGCGCTTGCGCTCGCGAAGAACGCAGAGGCGAAGACGGGCGTACGCGCGGCGTTCCTACTAGGAGTTATCGCAGAAGAGTCCAATTTGGGAGAAAATGTTGGGACTGGAAGCTGGCGTATAGATATGAAAGCGCCGCGCGACACCGAGCCGTTCCTAGACATCACGCGGCGCTTGGGTCTAGACCCCGACCAGATGCCGGTATCTAAAAAAGCATGGTACGGGTACGGAGGAGCGATGGGCCCCGCGCAGTTTATCCCATCAACTTGGATTTTGTATGAAAAGAGAGTTGCAGATGCGACTGGGCACAACCCGCCGAACCCGTGGGACGCAGGCGATGCTTTGGTGGCGGCGGCACTATACTTAAAAGATAGTGGGGCGGCGAAACAAACAGCAGCTGCGGAGCGTACTGCCGCCATTTGCTACCTAGCTGGGTGCGCGAATGCTAAGAAAAAAGCGTACGCCTTCTACGGCGACGATGTGCTCGCTCTCGCGGCGAAATATCAGAAGCAAATCGATATTCTTGGAGGGTAACTCTTTCTCGGGGCGTGCCTCGCGGAACACGAAAATCTTTTGCTAAAGATTTTCTCTGTCCGGCGCCGTCGCGCCTCCCAAGTTTCCGCTCGGCACACCCCTCAACGAGTTTCG
>CAYIUC010000031.1:0-3873 GCA_964366535.1 uncultured Candidatus Saccharibacteria bacterium
TTGTTTGTTATGCTGGGGGGCTTGTATTGGGTGTGTGGGGGTAAATGGTTTTTTCGGGTTTGTCGTGAATTAAGCGGGCGGGCGCGGTGCTGGCGCGCGCGGCTTTGCTACTCCGTCGGCTCTTGCCGCCGGAAGAAAAGCACGAAAAGCTTTTTGACGCGGTAGTTGCCTGTGCGGCGCTTTTGCAGACAAAGTCGTATGAAAACGCTGAATTGCGCGATGTGGAGATTCTTCTTGCGCTGCGCATTCTATTTTATCTCGGGTATCTCGGCGAGCCGCGCGAGTTCCTTTCTGTGGCGGCGAGCGACGGCTTCGGCGCGCCAGAACTTTCTTTCGTTGCGCCGCTTCGCCGACAACTCGTCTCGGTCATAAACTCATCATTGCGGGTGACTGGGTTGTAGTTTGTAAAAGGGTAGGATGTAAAACCAAAAACGGCTAAACGCGCGTTTAGCCGTTTTTTGTGTTGCAAAACAAGGGTTTTCCGGCAGCCCGTTACGGGCTATTGACTTTTGATACTAGAGGTGCTTACTATATATGGAGTTCAAAAGCACCTTGAAAGTGAGAGGATGCGTAGGACTCGCAGAAAGACAACAAACAAAGAAAGGATGACGCCATGCAAAGCATGACCCCATCAACAACTGAAACAAAAGTGACTACAGCCGGTCAAATTGACAAAGCGGTTGCCAACTACCGGGCTCTCTTGGAGAAACATTCCGGAGAGTTCAATACCGAAGCCGTGCAGATGGTTCTCGGCCAGCCAGAACTTACCCGTGAACAGTTGGAGGTCTTCCGTCGGCGCGTCGAAGCACTCTCAAACCTCATAGTCCGCATCGCCAAAGTGAATCGCAGCCGCTCTCCGCAAGAGGCGCTGGACGCCACCGGCCGCGTGCAGTACACGAACCGTAAGGTCGTGGACAACATGCCTAAGGCATCGGCTGACAAAGTCGAGATTGTGTTCTTCAAACTCGATCTGTCCAAGCGCAACGGTTTCATCTCGGATGACGACCTCGAAAAGGAGTTCGAATTGCGTGGCCTCAAGCCCGCTGACCCGATCTCCGTCGCCGCCGTGAATGAAGATGACCCCGCTTTCGCTGATAAGAAGCCGAACGGCACTCATTGGAAAGATGACTATGGCAATTGGTACCACATCGTGTTCCACCGTTATTACTGCGAGCGCGAGGTGGCCGTCTACCGCTCCGATGACGAAGGCTGGGAAGACCACATATGGTTCGCGGGCGTTCGCAAGTAGCCAGCATTTGCTGCATCCCCGATTTTGTCCGCAAGGGTGAAGTCGGGGATTTTTTATTATTTTTTATCCTCTCGCCCTTAACCTAAGTGGGAGAGGTTAGGTGAGGGGGGTGTTTTGCGTGCTATAATTTCTTTATGAACGGATTGGAGCGGATGCAGAAAAATTTGTATGCGAGCACGCCGGAACCTGAAGGCGATGGCGAAGAGGCGCATGCGTCTGCATTTCATACCGAGAGCGAGCCGCCGCGCGACGAGTGGGAAAGCGAGCGCGCGCCGCAGGATACGCCTCCGCCTTTAGAACCGCGCGCAGTTATGTCTTTTGCAAAAAAATTATTCATCGGTTCGGCGATTTTCTTTGTCTGCGCGGCATCTTTCGCGGCTTTTGTTATGTTGCGCGGAGGAAATGTGGTGAGTTCGGAAAAGGTGTCTGTGCAGTTTGCGGGACCGCTTACTGCGGCTGGAGGCGCGCCTTTTAGTTTTGAAGTATCTGTACGAAACGACAACAACACCGACATTGAATCCGCAGATTTGCTCTTGGAGTTTCCAGAGGGTACGCGCCGCGCAGACAATCCTACGACAGAACTGCGGCGTTACCGCGAAGAGCTCGGGGCAATTGCTCCAGGCGAAAGCTTACTAAAAAAAGAAGAAGCCGTACTTTTCGGCGAAGAAGGCGCGCGCCTATATATTTCCGCTACGCTGGAGTACCGAGTGCGCGGCTCAAACGCCATTCTTAAAAAAACAGAACGCTACGAAATAACGCTTGGCACCGCGCCAATATCGCTGGTTGTGGAGGGCGCTCGCGAGGCGGCAAACAAGAGCGAGTTTACACTTGATCTTGAAGTGAAGTCCAATAGTACCGAGGTACTCCGCGGCATAGTGGTAGAGGCGGACTACCCGTTTGGGTTTGCATTTAAAAGTGCATCGCCTCGGCCTTCGGCGGGCGAGAGATCGTGGGCGCTCGGCGACATTTCTGCTGGAGGAACGCGCCGCATTACGCTCACAGGGGTGCTGTCTGGCTCGGAGGGAGATGAGCGCAGTATCCGTTTCCGCGCAGGATCTGCGGCGGGTGGAGGAGCGTCGCTTGGTACATCGCTCGTATCAGCGTCGCATTTCATCCTAGTACGCAAACCTTTCCTTGCGCTATCGCTTTTTGTGAATGGTGAAGAGGGAACAGAATTTATTACCGAAAAAGGAAAGACGCTTCGCATTGGGGTTGCGTGGGAAAATAATTTGCCCGCGCTAGCGGCAGACGCTCAAATAACGGTCCGTTTAGATGGCACTCTCTACGACCCGGCTTCTGTAGTGCCGGAAGGTGGATACTATCGTGCAAGTGACGGAACAATTGTGTGGGACCAGAGTGCAGATAGCGCGCTCGCCTCGCTTCAGCCGGGAGATCGCGGGCAAAAATATTTCTCCGTCAATGTGCGCGGGCCATCAACTGGCGCATATGCGCTTAAAAATCCTTCGTTTGGTGTTAGCGCGGCGATTGCGGCGCGCGGTCCGGCTGGCGCTGGAGAAGCTGGTGGCGCAATAGAGACAAAGGCGCGCGCGGAAGTGAAGCTTCTCGCCGACCTCGCGCTCGCATCTCGGCTTTTGCGCTTCGGCGGCCCTTTTGCAAATCACGGCCCTGTGCCGCCAAAGGTAGGAGAAGAGACCTTGTACACCGTAGTGTGGTCGCTCACCAACGCCTTCAATGAGCTCGCCAACGCGCGCGTGTCGGCAACTCTGCCTTCGTATGTGCGGTTTGTGGGTTCCGTATCGCCAGTAAGCGAGCGCGTGTCGTATGATGCCGTATCTGGCGCGCTTGTGTGGGAAGTGGGGGAAATAAAAGCCGGAGTAGGCATTGGCGGCGCTCCGCGCGAAGTTGCGTTCCAAATCGCTTTTGTGCCGGCAGACAATCAAGCAGGTACAGTACCAATGCTTGTCGGCGAATCCGTTGCAGAAGGCGACGACCGTTTCGTAAGCCGCTCTGTTACTTCTGCTACTCGCCCCGCTCTCACGACACAATTTTCAGATGCGTCCTTCACCGCAAGCCATGGCGTGGTCAGTCGGTGATTTTGTGTGTATGACATATGCGTATTTTACCCCTTGGGTGTTGCGAAGGTCATGATACATTACGGGCTGTTGACAAGTGGACTATGCTTTGGTATACCATATACAGAGTTCAAAGCACCTTGTTAGGTTGCGGAGGACCAAAACAGAAACCTCAATACGAAAGGAAATGACCACATGAATAATAATAGTGGTAATGTCCAAACAGAGACAGAAATTGAAAGAATCACCGAAGGTCAGCAAGCGGAGCTTGCCGCAGCATTCGTCAAAGCATTTTGGAGCGACCGCGTGAAAGGAGTTAGAAAAGATATTGCGCAACTCGTGGCGCGCAACCAATGGCAAGTGCCGGAGCTTTTGTTTCAGGCGCTCAACTCCATTACAGAGTATCCAAACATTGAGGGTATAAAAGTACCTTCTTCTCTCCGCCCCCTCGGCATCACCCTCTCCCTCCCCACCCAGCCGGAGTGCATCGTCGCACACTGCTTCACCGACAAGAAGGTGTTCGCCTACCGCGACAGCGACTTCGACAACTTACTACCAGAAACGCTTCCGGCGAGTGCAGAAACCAAGGTG
>CAYIUC010000032.1:0-3296 GCA_964366535.1 uncultured Candidatus Saccharibacteria bacterium
GGAATCATTAGCAGTTAATTTTCCAACCATTCGTATTGAGGGGTAAGGAGACTTGTCTTCTTTAGCCACGATGAATGGCAAGCATTCATCAGGGGCGTCAAGGCAGGTGAGTTCAATGATGTTCGGTGACCATTCCCGCCAGCCACAGTGTATTTACATTGTGGTTGGTTTTTATTAAGATCTTAAAATGAATAATAAATTTTATATTATCCCTGGGTGGACAGAAACTTGTAGACGAAGGCAATATCAAAATCTTGCAAAAGCAGTGAGAAAAAATGGACTTGAAGTCGTTTTTAGGAACATTGATTGGAATAAAAATCTATCAAAACAGATTTTTGAAATAGAAAAAGATTCTATCTTATTTGGTTTTTCTATGGGAGCAATTGTAGCCCGATTAGTTGCACAGGAATATAAATGTAAGTTGATTATTTTTGCTTCTATGACACCACTGAGACATTTTAGAGGCGGTGAACAAGAAAAATTCTTAGTTGATGCTATTGGAAAAAGAGTTGTTGCAGATGTTAAAAAACATTTGAAGTCAGAAATTAAATCAAAAAAAATCTTAATGTATGGTGACAAAGAAAATGAAAAAGCTGATATTGTTGTGAAGAATACTGGTCATGAGATTTCTGAAGATTATATAAAAGAGATCTTAAAGTTGATTTAATTCAATTATCAGTTGGAATGTGTGCGGTGGTACGCCGTAGGTCGCACTATTTTTATGAAAGACGAACACTATTGGGATAAAGTGTACCAAGAAAAACTGGGCACGAAAAAGTTCCGGCAGTTTTCTCACGCAGAATTATTAGCAAAGTGTTTCCAAGCTATTGGTTAGAAGATGTACGGCGAGGGGTATTTTTTATGAAAGTTTTACTTAATAAAAAACTGGACAAAGAAATATATCTTGGTTTCCGCGAGGCAATCGTAGGCGGTGTTAATTTTGGCGAGAAAATCAAAAAAGGACATCCGCTTATAACAAAAGGAAACCACATTGAGTATATAGACAACTTTTACAAAGAAAAGCAAAATGAACTGGAAACAGTAAGAAAGGAAACGGAAAAATGTTTTGGCGACATAGAAAATCCGCTTTTTACTGAACTGCAAAAGTATTTTAGTTTTGATTTCAGCAAGAATGATTACATTTGTTATTTGTCAATTTTTGACTGCAACCCGCGCTTTTTGGAAAATAAAACATTTCAAGTATATTACAAGCGTTCTTACGACTTACGAAAAGAAGTTATTGCGCACGAACTTACACATTTTGCTTTTTACGATTTTTGCGGAAGGATATGATGCCATTCTCGGGCACGATGCGATGAGGAGCAGTGTTCTTGATGTTATCGTACACCCAAAACATCTCGAAAACTTTACCCTTACTCAATAATCCTAATGAGGCGACAAGAAGCAACAGCACAGATGTCATGGTGTTTTTCGTTCGGTTGACTTTTTGGCATGTTTTGCTATCTTTTATCTTGAATCAGATCTTTTGACAATGTGCTTATGTTGTTAAGCGCGTGGAGGTCTGGTATGTCAGTAACAGAAAGTAGTTATGAAGAGAAAGAACCTATTCAGAGACGAAGAGTTCAGGACACCGGCGATGTGTACGACATCGGATGGTACGGGCCTTGACTGCGTCGCGGTCGCTATTAACAGGCACGGCGTTGCGGTGCGTTCCACGCATGATACAAAGAAAACCACGACGGTCTTCACGCGAGTGGAGTGGCGGAACTTCATCACCGCCGTCAAGCAGGGAAGTTTCTCCGTGTAGTACATCGGAAACAGATGAGGGGCGGGAGCAATCTCGCCCTATTTTTATGAAAAACAAACACTATTGGGATAAAGTGTATCAAGGAAAACTGGATACCAAAAAATTCCGGCAGTTTTCTAATGCAGAACTGTCAAAAATACTCGCGCATTTTCCACACGCAAAAATCGCTTTTGACTTGGGGTGCGGGCAAGGGTTTCTCATGGGCCAACTTGAAAAGAGAGGGATGAAAGCATACGGAGTTGAGTTTTCCGAAGAAGCGAAAAAACAATCGCGCGCATCGGAAAAGATACAAATCGCCGACTTGGAAAAGTTCACCCCGCCTTTTAAGGTTGATATTTTCTTTCTCAAATTCGTTCTTGCTTTTGTGTGCCGTAAAGATTTTCTCCGCAACCTGCAACCTTTTATCAAAGAAAAAGGCGGTATTGTCATACTCACTCCGGTTGGGAGAGGTCTTGTATGTTGTATCGGAAAGAGGAAATTAAAAGAAATGTGCCGTTGGTTTGAAGTTGTAAAAGAAGAGACATGGTACGAAGACAAAAAGAAGAACAGAAAACTCGTTCTGCTTATTCTGCGCACAAACAGTCGCTAATTTTTCTGTGCCTGTACGGGCAACTCCACAAAAAATGTCGCGCCTTTGCCTGCGCCGGCGGATTCTGCCCAGATTTTGCCGCCGTGCGCTTCTACGAATATTTTAGAAAGAAACAAACCCAGACCAGTGCCAGCGATTTTTGCATTAGCGGCATCTCCGGCGCGGCTAAACTCTCGGAAAAGTAGTGGCATGGTCTCTTTTGAAATACCGATACCAGAATCAGCAACCGTTAGGAGTACGCCATTTTCGTTTCTAGAGAGCGCAACGCGCACTGTTCCTTTAGGCGCAAATTTAATCGCGTTGTCTATGAGGTTATTCAGCACCTCTTTTATTTTCGCTTGGTCTCCGCGTATAGTGTATTTTCCATCTTCGCTAACAGTGCAAGTAAGCGACACGCCAGATTGATTGGCGCTCGGCTGATAATTGCGCGCCGTTTGCGAGGCGAGTGCCGCAAGGTCAAAATCTTCTTTTTGGTAGGTGAGTTTCCCAAGTTCCAACTTTGATTTATCTAGATACTGCTCCACCAATGCAAGCACATCATTCGCGCGCACAAAAATCTTTTGCAAACTGTCTTTCAGCTCTTCCGGTATCGCCCCGAAATCGCCCTCAAGAATATCCGCCGCCCTGCCTTTGATGTAAGTGAGCGGAGTTCTTATCTCATGCGATGCAAACGAAACGAATTTTGACTTGTCTTCCGACAATTTTTCAATTTGTTCTCGCCGTTCTACATCCTTGTAAAGGCGCTGAATAAGAAGTATTCCGAATATCACAATGGAAATAAATATTACTCCGGTGACTGTTTGTTTTTGTGTGTTTTCTTCAAGCAAGGTCTGAAACAACAACGCAACACAAATAGCACCCGTTAAAATCTCAACGGAGGCGATTTTTACATCAAAGAGTTTGTGCCGTAGCATCGCGTAGGCAATGATAAGTGGATAA
>CAYIUC010000033.1:0-3063 GCA_964366535.1 uncultured Candidatus Saccharibacteria bacterium
AATTTCATACACTTGAATATTATCAAGTGTTGCAATTACTTGTTGAGCCTATGTAGATGGATTGTCAGAAAACCCTTATTTTGCAACATATTAAACGGCTAAACGAACGCTTAGCCGTTTTAATCCCCTCCTCAGTTGAGGAGGGGTGGCGAGTCGGCGAGACGGGGTGGTGGTGTTTCTCTTCAGCACCACCTCGCCTCCGCTTTTCAGAAAAAGCGTCGGCACTCCTCCTCATCTGAGGAGGAGATTGGAAAAGCAGAGGAAGAAAGAATGTTCTGCTATACTTCCCCTATGTTTGAGCGATTGAGGCATCACGCGTATTGCGTCGCGGGGGCGGGAGTAGGAGAGGTCGGCGCGTTTGCGGACGCGCTACGCGAAGCGTTTGGCTTGGAGCGAGGGCACCAAGACCTAGTCGCACTTTCCGTGCCGTCGTTTGGTATAGACGACGCGCACGAGCTTGCAGGGTGGGCGGCAAATCGCGCGACGGAGGGGGGTAAAAAATTCTTCGTGCTCGGTACAGACGCAATGACGCGCGAAGCGCAAAACGCGTTTCTGAAAGTTTGCGAAGAGCCGCCCCACGACACGCATTTTTTTATACTCATTTCTTCGGCAGAACTACTTATCCCAACGCTCCGCTCGCGCATGGAAGTGGCGCCGCTAGAAGCGTGGGGGGTATCCGCATCGGGGGCGGACTCGCTCGCACTGCAGGCGAAAGAGTTTCTCGCAGTGGAGACGCGCGCGCGCATCGCGCGCGCTGTGGAAATTGCGACCGCGCTCAAAGACGAGGAGATGACGCGAGGGCAAGCCGCCGCATTCGTCGCGGCGCTAGTGCGCGAGGCGCGCGGCAAGGGCGCGTTTCCTAAAGCGCGCACGGAGGCATTAGACGCGCTCGCGCGCGCCGAGGAATATGCGCGCGACACGAGCGCGTCGTTTAAGATTATATTAGAACACCTTGCGGTGGTTCTGCCAAAAATGTGATACACTAAGAGACGCCCATATGAAGCGGTAAATGCACCCCAGATGTTGATGGGCTTCAAACATCTGGGGTGCCAAAGTCCGCACCAGATGTCTAAATTGCAGACATCTGGCGCGGACTGAAGAAGGTGCTAAAAGCTAATTGAATAATATGGCGTACGACTTCTCACAATTTAAAACAAAAGCAAAGCAAGTGGAGGATTGGCTTGCAAAAGAGTTTGGCGGGCTCCGCGCGGGGCGCGCTTCGCCCGCCGTATTAGACAGCGTGCTTGTAGAAGCGTGGGGTTCAAAGATGCCTATCAAACAGCTCGCGGCGATTGCTATAGAAGATGCGCGCACGCTCAAGATTTCTCCCTACGACGCAGAACAAGGCAAGGCGATAGAGAAAGCGATTATGCTCGCAAATCTCGGGCTTTCCGCATCTTCTGGCGATGGCGGTATTAGAGTTTCCTTCCCTGAACTTACATCTGAACGGCGCGTAGCGCTTTTGAAGACAGCGAAGGCGAAGTACGAAGAAGCGCGCGTGTCTTTTCGCCGAGTGCGCGACGAAACGGTGCGCGACATAGATGCCAAAGAGCGTGCGGGCACTATAGGTGAAGATGAAAAGTTCCGCCTGAAGAAAGAATTAGAAAAGATTGCTGATACGGCAGGAAAGGTGCTGGATGATACGCTCGCGCGGAAAGAGAAAGAAATTAATTCATGACTCTTTTTTTGTTTTTGATTATATTGGCGGTACTAGTGCTCGTACACGAAGCGGGGCATTTTATTGCCGCGCGTGCGTGTGGCATACGCGTAGACGAGTTTGGGCTCGGCTTTCCGCCGCGCCTGTTTTCATGGAAGCGCGGAGAAACTCGCTACTCAGTAAACCTCATACCTTTTGGCGGGTTCGTAAAGATCTTTGGTGAAGACGGTGAGGTTCCCAATGCCGATGTTGCCGAGTCGGCTGAGCCATTTGGGACTCGCAACTTCGCGCGCAAGCCGCGCGCATTACAAGCGTTTGTGCTAGTCGCGGGCATTATAGGCAATTTCCTTCTTGCGTTCGTACTTCTTTCTCTTGGTTTTATGTCAGGCATGCCGGCGCCGGTGGACGGCGAGTGGGGGCTACCGGTTACAAACGCCGCGCTCACTATTGTAGAGGTGCTGCCCGACTCGCCCGCGGATCGTGCGGGGCTTCGCGCCGGCGACAAGATTGTCTCGCTTGCATATGGCGGACACTTGCTTACCGCGCCGTCGCCGGATGCGGCAAGCGCGTTTATTGCAGATACACAAAACGAGACGATTGCATTATCGGTGGAGCGCAGAGAGGAGCCGCTCATTTTTTCAATAACGCCGATGCGGGAAGTGGTGGAGGGTCGCCAGGCAATCGGTGTTGCTATGGATATGCTCGGGATTGTACAGCTCCCGCTCCACCGCGCCGTACTTGAAGGAGCGAAGGCGACTGTGTTTTTGTCGGCGGAAACTGCGCGTGCGCTTGTCGTGTTTATAAAAGATGTGTTTACCGGAAATGCAGACCTGCAAAACCTCGCGGGGCCTGTCGGCATTGCGGGGCTTGTCGGGCAAGCGCGCGCCGAAGGGGCGGCGCACATACTATCGCTCACGGCGCTTATCTCGATAAACCTTGCGCTCATCAACCTTATTCCGTTCCCAGCGCTAGACGGCGGACGATTGCTGTTTGTCGCTATAGAAGCAGTGCGTCGCAAGCCCATACCAGCGCGCTTCGCGCAAACGGCAAACGCCGCGGGGTTCATCTTACTTCTTCTTTTCATCGTCTTCGTTACCTACCACGATATATCACGGCTTTTCAGTTCATAAAAAATCAGGTAGGGTAGAGAGGCGTTATGCGCCTTTAGCTCAGTGGCAGAGCGTTCCGTTCACATCGGAAAGGCCGTAAGTTCGATCCTTACAAGGCGCACAAGCGGGCTCATAGTAAAGTGGCATTACGCGTCATTCGCATTGACGAGGCCCGGGTTCGATTCCCGGTGAGTCCATTGACATATAGCACGATAGGTGCTATACTGTAATGTAGAGCATGCGCCCTCCCGCTACCCCTCAAGTAGGACAGACGCTGTTAGGTTCTCATAATACTCC
>CAYIUC010000034.1:0-2868 GCA_964366535.1 uncultured Candidatus Saccharibacteria bacterium
TGTTTGCCATACCTCCATGATAGCCAACCCTTCGTATTTAAAGGTAGGGGGAACATCATACAATCAGCGGGAGCCGTAGTGGCGCGCAAAGAAAACGGCGGATACAAAGTGCTCGTACTCAAAAACAAGGATGGGTGGGTATTGCCGAAGGGAAGAATTGAAAAAGGAGAAACGGAAGAAAAAGCCGCGTTGCGCGAAGTACATGAGGAGTGCGGAATTCCAATCGATAAACTAAATACCGTACGGTACCTAGGCGCATCCCGCTACACAGTAACGCTACACGAACACAATAACGAGCCGCGCGAAAAGAGCGTTTCATATTTCCTTGTAGAAACCGACTATGCGAATGTACAGCCACTCGCTACAGAAGATTTTACCGACGCAAAATGGGTGGACATGCGCGTAGCACCCGACATTTTCAGATTTCAAGATGCAAAAGAAATGGTGGAGCGAGCAACAACCTTTCTTCAACACGAGACCGCGGGCACTCCAACCGATACTTGAAATTGAGTTGGCTTAAAAGATTGTTTCGTTTACTCTGCTAGCCGTTCATATGGCGTAGAACCCCAAACCAAAGTTCCTGCTTTGCGCGCATCTTTCTTAAAGATGAACGCGGCATATTCACCAGGCGAACCAAAGTTGAATTTGCTATCCATCACAAATTTATGCTTCCCTTTCGGCTTCAGCAAAATGCCGTCTTCTTTTACCGGAGAATTAGTTTGCGGGTGGAATGCAACTAGATTTGCATCCAGACCAACAACGGTTTCGTCCCCCCATTTTGAACGATATACTCCTTCGTACCCTTCTTGGTGCGGTATTTTCTTGCCTTTGGTGTAGGTATCGTCTTTGTCTGCAAACTCGTAAATTGTTTCAAAAATACCTTGGCTGATTTGCCCGACAGAACTGTCGTTGGTGTTGGAAAGCACAATCACACCGACATCGTTTTCAACATCAAGGGCGATGTTGGTTATAAACCCAGCAAAACCGCCGCTGTGTCCGATTATCTTTCTGTCTCCAATTTTGTACACGACAAAACCGAGTCCATATGAAGTATCCTTTTCACCAGTTGCCCAATACTCCTGCATCATTTCTTTCTTTGATTCCCTGCTTATCATAAGATTTGCGTTTTTGTCTACCACAGACAAAGCAGAGAGGTACTTGGCAAGGTCGGAAACATTAGAAAGAAAACCAGTAGCGGAAGCATACGCATTGGTTTGCACATGCCGAAATGCCTCGCGTTCCGTGTGCGGAATAAACCGAGAGTACCCTTTTGCAAGCCACGATTCAGTTTCCTTCGTCAAGTCGGGAGCTGTTTTATCTGTTCCTAGTTTTTTGAGTATATGTTCGCTCACATACGCGCCATACTCAACGCCGCTTACTTTCTTGATAACTTCTCCGAGCAGAGCAAACCCGAAATTGGAATACTTAAATCGCGTCAAGTTTTCAAAAACAATTGCCTTTGATACGGTTCTCTGCAGCCCCGCCGCATTGGGAAACTTATCGTCCGCCCAATGCGGCGTATTCCCATCCCTAAACACCCCGGCGGTATGCGAAAGTATTTGACGAATGGTGATGTTACAAGCATCGGAATCTTTTGACTTTGCTTTAAACCATGGGAGATGGGCGCATATCTTGTCGTCAAGATGTAATTTTCCGCTCTCAACTAATTGCATAATAGCAACTGCCGTAAAAGTCTTGGAAATTGACGCGATGCGATAGCAAGTGTCAGGCGTTGCCGGTTTCCGCTCCGCAACATCAGCAAAACCAAAACCGCGCTTATAGACCAGCTTCCCACGATGAACAATCCCAATGGAAAGTCCCGGGGTTCGGTCATACTGAATCTTTAACGGCAACCAAGCATCGGCAATCTTTGCGGCATATTTGATTGCTTTTTTGTAATCCTTTTTCATAACGATTTTGAAATATGTTTATAAGTTATTTTCTCACTTTCCGAAAAAATCTTTGTGCCTCTTTTGGCTTTCCAAAAAATCGGCTCACGCGCCGCACTCGCTTGATATACAACGAAAACGGCTCCAAACCGAACGCCTTTCTTCTCGCCGCAAGATGTTGAGGGTTCTTAATCGGACGCGGGCCAAGAATTCCTTGTTTATCCGTAAAAAACTGCGTACCATATAATTGCGGTTTGCTTATATTAACGAGTATTCTGTCGGTGAGGTATGCGAGATGCTTTTTCCGCGCTTCTCCATGTGCAACCGCTTGTGTCATTAAACCGAGCACTTTTTTCTGAAACCGTACATCCAAATCTGCATGTTGCGCAAGGAGCCACGCTCCGTCAGCGGCCTCTCTGCCGACGAGTGAGAGGGTCGGCCATCCGTAGCGTTTAATGATTTCTTTCAGTCGTTTTGTGTTTCTTTTATCAACCAACGCATTCCACACACTACCCTTGCGCATTCGCTGGTCTTTTTTTACCATCACGATAATCTCACGCGAAAGTTCTTTGCCTTTTTGTTTTGACGCAAGAAATACCTTCACAACAAACACCAGAATACTACAAAACCGACTTAATTTCCAATTCCATTCTTAATACTTCCGGCAAATCCGTACTATGCGGATTTTTGATAGTTTCCTTTTGTACAAACCCGCACTTTTCATACGCGCGAATCGCTCGTATATTTGTAGGTCGTACTTCTAGATAGATTTTGGAGATGCGCAACGCCTTCGTCTTTTCCATAAGTCGAGCAATCGCTTCTGAACCATATCCTTTGCCCCAACACTCTTTGTCGCCGATAATTATTTGGGTCTCATACCATCCATCTTCCCTTTTTGATAATGATACATGTCCTATAACTTTCTGTTCCAACACTATCAAAAAGTGATAGTCATTTATACTATGGAGCAATTTCTGAA
>CAYIUC010000035.1:0-469 GCA_964366535.1 uncultured Candidatus Saccharibacteria bacterium
TGGCTTCTGCAAAATCGCTCCATATTCTTAATCCGAACCTTGTCCTCACTTGTGCGCGGGAGAGGATTTGAACCTCCACGCCTTACGGCGCTACCACCTCAAGGTAGTGCGTCTGCCAATTTCGCCACCCGCGCGTTAAATTATCTTATGCCGTCACTGGCGTTTCCGCAACTTGCTCCGCGGAAACTTGGTGGAGCGGGGTCGCACTGGCGAGAACTTTCTCCGCCATTCGTTCGTGGCGCATCGCTTTGCGAATCTCCTTAGCCGCCTTGCGGCGGATGTAGTAGAGCTTCGCGCGGCGCACTTGTGCGCGCTTCAAAATCTCAATTTTCTCAATAGTCGGAGCATACAAGGGAAAGATGCGCTGCCCCCCCCCCCCCCCCCCCCGCCCCCCCCCCCCGCCCCCCCCACCCCCCCCCCCCCCCCGGCCGGGGGGCCCGCCCAACCCCCCCCACCCCCACACGCCGCG
>CAYIUC010000035.1:479-2815 GCA_964366535.1 uncultured Candidatus Saccharibacteria bacterium
CCATACAAGGGAAAGATGCGCTCCACCCCCACCCCGCCAACAACGCGCCGCACGGTAAACGAGCCACCTGCCTCGCGCCCGTGTTTGCGCGCAAGCACTAGCCCCTCAAACGACTGCAGGCGCTTCTTCTCTTTCACCTTGTCTTTTTCCATCACGCGCTCGGTAATCTTCTGCACGACGCGCACGGTGTCGCCCGCGCGAAGGTCTAGCGCGCGGCGTTCCTCTATATTTGCAGACGAAATGGCAATTCCCATAGTCCGCATAATCTAGCACATACAAAAAACTGATTCAAGGTGCGGCACCAGATGTTTTCCGCCTATCAACATCTGGTGCCAAAATGAATTGCTTGTTCAAAGTCCTTCGGATACGGAGCTTCTATTTTTATTTCTTTTCCGCTAGGCAAAACCAAAACAATGGAACGCGCGTGGAGCGCGAGGCGTGAGAATCCGAGCGCCGGTTCGCGCTTCGGCGCATAAAGTTTGTCGCACACTACAGGATAGTTTATTGCCTTCAAGTGCACGCGCAGTTGATGCGTACGCCCCGTCAGTGGCCGCAGTTCCACAAGCGAAAAGTCGCCATCGCGGCGCAATACTTTATACTCCGTTATCGCCTTGCGCTCCTTCCCCTTCCTACCGCGCGTAGCGCTCCAAAGCGCGCCGCCGCGCTTGCTTCGAGCTATAGGGCGGTCAATCACCCCTTCGTCATTTTTCATTCTGCCGTATACAAACGCGTGATATATTTTCTCTACCTTTCGTTCTTGAAATTGTTTTTTGAGATACTCAAACGCCTTTTGATTTTTTGCCACTACAAGCGCGCCGCTTGTCTCGCGATCTAGCCGATGCACTATGCCCGCGCGCACTCGCTCGCCCACCTCGGCAATGTCGGGGTACTTTGCAATGAGCCAATCCACCAGCGTCGGCTCCTTCGTGCGTCCGTCGCTATGCACAACCAAACCCGCTGGCTTGTTTACAGCCAAAACATCGGAATCTTCGTATAAAATTTCTGGAATCATTTTCCCATCCTGCGCTCCCGCTCGCCAAACTCCTCCAAAATACCGAAGAATTCTTTGCGCGAGAGCGCGGGCCAGTATGTTTTTGTAAAAAAGAGCTCGCTGTACACCCCCTGCCATGGCAGAAACCCCGAAAGCCGCTTCTCGCCAGAAGTGCGAATGATGAGGTCTGGGTCGGGCAAGTCGCGCGTCCATAGGTATTTGCGGAACGAGCGTTCATCAAGACGCTTCTCGCCGCTCGCGAGCGCGCGGTTGGCGGCGTCCAAAATCTCGGCTCTTCCGCCATAAGACAACGCTAGTGCAAGTGTCGGACCTTGTAAATTTGCCGTTTCTTTCTCGGCGTTTTGCATAATCTTCTGCAATTCGCGCGAGAAGCGCGAGAGTAGCCCAACGCACCGCACGCGGAAGCCGTCGCGCTTGATTGCCGCAAGTTCTTTGGTGAGAATCCGCTTAAAGAGTCGCAAGAGGTAAAGTACTTCGTCTTTTGAGCGACTCCAGTTTTCGGTAGAAAAGGCGTACACTATGACATGTTTAATACCCGCCTCGCGCGCCCAGCGCATTACTTCTTTTAGCTTCTCCGAACCCGCTTCGTGCCCTTTTAAGGCAGAAATCCCCTGCTCGCGAGCGTAGCGGCGGTTGCCGTCCATAATGATTCCAATGCATTGCGGCGCAGACATATAGGGTATAATCTTTGCATTTTTCGGAATATTACGCAAAAATGCAAGGTGTCGGGCGATTAGCTCAATCGGCAGAGCACCTCATTTACACTGAGGGGGTTAGAGGTTCAAGTCCTCTATCGCCCACCAACACAAAACCCCGCCATTCGGCGGGGTTTTGTGTTGGTGAGATTATACGCTAATCTACTAACCCATTTTACCCGAAATATTGGCCTCTAGGGTAGTCATACAGGTAGTCATTCGAGGTGGTGCAGAATGACTACCCTCCACCCACGAAACAGCCCGCCATTTCTCGCTCTTTTGATGGTGCCCCCGCAAAATCTCAACCCCGACTTCACTCCGGTTTACCCCTTCATGCACCCCTTCATCCGTGGTGTGCTGAGATGAAGGGGTAGCTAGTCTCAATATTGCCTTCAATACTCGCTTTTTTGCCCCTGCCTCGTCAAAATCCCAAGTCCGACTTCACTACGGAAAGGGTCGCTCCGCGCGCCCTGCTGGTCGCGCTCCGCGAATGTCGCGGGTTCGCGTCTGGGTGGCTCGGCCTTCTCCTTCCCGTCCGTTGTCTTTTTTGATTGGTGGGGGGGTATAAATCGTGATTGAAAAATAATTATTGCTCAAGGCCGCAAGGCCAAGAAAATTATTTTTCAAAC
>CAYIUC010000036.1:0-2651 GCA_964366535.1 uncultured Candidatus Saccharibacteria bacterium
CAATCTTGTAAAAAACTACAAGGTCGAACCTTGTTTTTAGGCATGGGGATAACTTCCCACTTATCCCTTGACAACATAATCCCCTAGGTATAGGATAAGGGTATGAAACGAATAAATAGATACGGCGTACGGAGCTTGGAGAAGGATTTCCCTAATGATGATGTCTGCCTAGAGTTCCTGTTTGACGCTCAACATAGCAAGGCGTGTTCCTGCGGGGGTACTTACAAGCGCGTAAAGGGTCGTAAGCAATACCAATGCTCCAAGTGCCGTTTCCAAATCGCTCCGCTCGCGGGGACTATCTTCCATAAGAGCGATACCCCTTTGACCCTCTGGTTCAAGGCGATACTGGCATTCTCTAACGCCAAGAGCGGTATCTCTGCAAAGTATATGGAGAGAGAGCTTGAAGTAACGTACAAGACCGCGTGGCGTATGCTTATGCTTATTCGTAAGGCACTAAAGCAAAGCACGGATAAGCTCTCGGGCGATGTTGAAATGGATAGCGCGTATCTTGGGGGGCACAAGAGTTCCGGCAAATACAATAAATATCAAAAGCAAGCTATCGCTTCTAAGTCAGTCGTTATGGGAGCCGTTGAGCGAGACGGAAATATCCGCGTTCTTGTTATGCCCGACCACAGCGCGAAAACACACGCGAGCTTCCTTGCAAAAGCAGTGGAGAAAGAGACTACGCGCCTAATGACGGACGGGACACGACAAATCAACCAAACCCTCGGCTACGACCGCTATATGGTCAACCACAAGAAGGGCGAGTATGCCCGTGGCGATGTCCATACGAACACCATTGAGGGCTTCTGGGCGCACGTAAAGCGGTCAATGAAAGGCACGCACAAGGTGGTGTCTAAGAAGTACCTACAGAACTACCTTGATAGCTTTGTTTTCCACTACGACAATCGGCACAACGACAAGACGCGGTTTTCCGCTTTGCTCGGAACTGTACTGCTTGGCGCAAGATAGAGAGGAAACTCTGCTTGTCCACAGTGGTCTGTTTCTTCCCTTGCATAATTATCTAGAGTATACTACAAGTATAACCTCTTAATCTATGGCAATAAAATTCACAGAGGCGAAAGACCCACAAGGAGTAGCTAAGGGAACCATTAGTATAGACAATGGCGACCTTCAAGCTATGAAAGATGTAATGGAGCAATACCACTTCATTGATGAACAAGCACTAATGCGCTACGCTCTCGTAGCTCTTTTAAGGGCCTCCGACAATCAGGTATATGTACGAGACAATGGGAATATAGTAGCAATGAAAGTTGTTGAAGGTCTTATTAAAAAACCAGAATCAACGGATACTGTCCAATGATGTTTATATGGCAACAAAAAAACGGGCACTCCCAACTGAACTCGAAGGTGTTGCATATGCAGAAGATGTAACCGCAATACAGGAACGAGTAGATAAATGCTATTCGACAGAGAGATACGAAGGATTCCAAGATGCCGTTGAGAAGATTGTCTGGCGATATATCAAATCAAATATCGCTTGGGCTGTACTTTTTTGGCTCATAACACTGGTAGCAAGTATGATTGCTCAGAAGTACCTTCATCTTTTTTAAATCTATAACCCCTGCATTCTATAAATAGAATCTACGCCGTCCTCAATGCCCTGAAGACTGTCGCTTAAAGAGTTAATTACCCTAGTAGCACTAGCATCAACCATATCTGCCGTATAAAAAGTGTTTTCCTTAACCTCACCTAGTCTTGAATAAATCATCAATAGCAATACCACTATCGCCACCTTAAACCAATTTTCTTTCAGCCAATTCTTCATAGTGTCTATTCTAGCATAAAAACAAGAAACCACGCTTTCGCGTGGCTCTTGCTTAGTGTGCTTTTCCGAATCAGAAAGACTCAGAATATTGTAGAGGATAAGGACAATACTCCTAGAAAGACCTCAAAGAAACACACTAAATCAGCGGTTCTTTTCCAACGAATTGGATGGGACTGCTGGTACCGTGGACCGGTATCCATATGGTACCACGGTCAATAGTGAAAAATCAATGAGTGTGAATAACTGCGGACGGGAGGGGAATCGAACCCCTAATGGCGCCGGTCCACGGTACCATCCCCAGATGGGAATCTGGGTGTCTTACCAATTCGAGCCACCCGTCCAAAAAAAAGAGCTCCATTCGCAGGGAATCGTGTTTAGACGATTACCCACGACTAGAGCTCTTTTAACTGCTTTCGTTATTGAATAATCTACTAACTACCATTCTCCTGCGCCCTACTCGCATAGTAGGTACTAAGGAGTATACACCCACGAAGGGTCATTTTTTGCTCCTGTCAAGGTTGCCTGTGGACAGCGAAGTCGTTATACAACGGGTGGTGTATTTGATGATGGTGTCGCAGTGTCGTCTTTCTTTTTCCCCCACAGATGAGTGTTTCCCCAGCCCATCGACACTATTACGACAAAAATAAAAGGAACCCAGAAGCTCGGCGGGAAGCCGCCCACAAAGACATACCAGCCAATAACAAAAGCACCAATCGCAGCGAGCTTCGGAAGTAGGTTTTTCATACTCCAAATGATAGCACCCGCAAACCCGTGTCAAATCCCCATATTATGTTGCTACGGTACAGGTGGGGATAACTTTATTAGGAGAAGTGGGGGAAGGTGGAATATACTTACCTTCCAG
>CAYIUC010000037.1:0-2379 GCA_964366535.1 uncultured Candidatus Saccharibacteria bacterium
TTGCTTGATAGGTCGATGAGTGAGAACGCCCGTGGTAGGCAGTTGTTGTCTTCGTTCAATTCGTCTCGTACAGACGGATTTTTTGTGGTATGATTCTACTATACACCACATGTTAAGCATAGAAGCTATACAGGAAGTGTTGGGAATCAAAGAGAAAGTGTATATCACACCTAGGGAAATGGCGGATAAATTAAACATTACTTTTTATCCATTTGAGGAGTCTTCGGTGAGTAAAAATGTATTACAATTTAGAAAACAGATTGAGAGAGTATTCCAGAAACTCAAAGTCAATATTGTGCCCTATGAAAACGCGCTTGAAACAGTTCCGTTGCACAAAGTAACTCGTAGAATTACTAGAATTATAGTTGCAAAAATCTATTTCTCAATACGCTCTTTATTTCATACAAAAAATACTGAGAATGCCATTCCATGGTCGGCGGTAAGTAACGCGCTCCATCGCAAGAGAATTAAACGCGGTATTTCCGTGGTCGCAACAGGTAATTATAAAGATGACATGTTGCCGATGGGAAGAACTTTGAGTTTTACCGAAAGTTCAATAATTACTATTCTGGACTTTCCACAGAATATAAATACGGAAACAGAATTTCATAAACACTTTGATACGGCAATGTCTCTGTTTGCGTACCATATGACCAATATCGTACTGGCGGTTAATGAAACGCATTGGCTTCTCTATAATTTCAACGCTTCACATCCGATATATTCACTAAAACAAGATTTTGAAAAAAACATCCTGCACGCTCTTATACCAAAAATTGTAGCACCGATACGACCATGTAAATCTTCGGATTTCATTATTGAACCCACACCATTTGACATACATGACACAACGCATAAGCAATTTGTAAACGATGTAGTCGCCGCGGGACAGACGCTTGAGAAAACAGGGCTTTATCCGACTGGAAAGAAAATTGACGACTTGCCTTTTAGAAATAGTTTTTACCGGTGGATTGGAAAAATCCACTTAGACAACAGAAATGGCATGAGTTACGGATTTCTTGCGCGTCAACTTCCTATATCGCTTTCTGAAGTTGCACTCCTTGAGAATGTAAAAATAAAATATAGAGAACATTACCGTCAAGAGAAAGATTATTTTTATGTCGGGACTCGATTATTTCTTATCTTTGAATTAAATGGGACGACAAAAGTTGTGTTGCAGGTGCCGGAAGTATGGGTAATTACTCAACGCTCTGGTTCAAACAAAACACATATCAACCCCGAGCGCGACTTGATAAAAATGGGACTCATTGCTGGGACTATGCGTTTGCAAACCCCACAGGGGTTTCGCCTTACCAACGATTACAAAACCTCTTTTGATACGCGTGTTATACTCGCGCACGCGATCGGTAACGCGCTGGTCGCTTCTTTGTTGCGCCATATCAACCCTGATGCTCCGTTTGTCAAACAAGCAACGCAGGGTGGTTTTGCCATCAGCCACTGGCACGGCTACTTCAACCCAGAATCAATTCCGGAAGGGTGGCACACGCACGGAATCTACAACCCGCATGTCGCCTGCTCTTCTCCACAATCAGCGATATACGCCTTGCAAGGTAAACTTACTGCATTTTTTGACGCATTTCAAAAAAATGAAATGTATAAAGGGGACATTCACATTGAACCGCACCACGGCACCAACATGACCTACACATCTTTACAAGAGTTCGCGTCTTTTCTGAAAACATACCCCACCTCTACTACTTTGGGTAATAAATACCTTTCACGCTATACTGTATAAACATGTTTTTGTTTCTTGATTATTACAACCTCTCATTGTTTCTTGGCGGACTTGTCGCGCTTCTTTCTGGAACGGCAGTATATTTCAATGACCACCGGAAAACAGAGAACAAGGCGTGGATGCTCCTGAATATCAGCACAGCCGTGTGGAGTTTCGGTTACTTCGGAATGATTATCAGCACGGACACGAACGCCGCATTGTTTGCAAATTGGGTTCTCCATGCGGGCGCAATCCTCATTCCTATTTTTTACCTCTTTTTTGTTACCGCGCTCACCAACACCACAAATGCACACAGGGGTACGCTCGTCGCTTTGTTACCGGTTGCTCTTTTCTTCTTGTATCAAGACACTTCTTTAGCTTTTGTGCGCGATGTTTTTACTAAGGGTCCGTTTGTGTATGCACCAGACGCTGGTCCGCTCTATATTTACTTTACCGCATATTTTTTTGCGGTTGTTTTTTATGCCTTTACCATCCTCGGAGAAAAAATCAAGACTGCGGAAATGCAGGAAGCGACAAAGTTGCGTTATGTTTTGTACTCCTCACTCGCTGGATTTATAGGCGGTGGGTTTGTGTTCTTTCTTACCTTCAACATTCCGATACCGCCGTATCCGCTCGCACTCTTC
>CAYIUC010000038.1:0-2367 GCA_964366535.1 uncultured Candidatus Saccharibacteria bacterium
TATTTTATACGTCGGGGCCTGGGCCTTCTCGGGGGGGGGGTTATTTGTGGGGCGCGCCGTCAACCGCCTTCTTAGCCGCCCCCCCTTCAGCGTGTATGGAGCTAGGGTTGCCGAATGTTTTTGTAAGATACGGCTGCATAACCCGCGCTACGCGCGGGTCTAAAGGCGTCGTCGCCGCATTATCCAGATAAATGCGTTTGATTGACATAACTATCTAGATATGCTAGCATCTAAGTTGGAGTATAACAAATCCCGAAAGGAGTTACTAAATGAGAAAAGTAAAAATATTCCGCCAAGACCAAAGCAAATCAACATTGGATTGCCATCTCGAACAGGAAGTCAATTCGTGGTTCGAGAAAAATGAGAAAAGAATTCGGAATGTGGAGCTTACCTTCGCCGTTTCGAATGGGTATGCAGAAATCTGCATATTTTACGAATCTTTCTAAGATCGTAAGAAGAGACCGAGTTCAAGCCGACTTCGTGTCGGCTTTCTTTTTGTAAAACTCGCAATGGAGCGGAAAATGTGGTACGATTGCACCCATGTTGCGCCAACCTGTAGTCGCAGTCGTCGGGCATGTGGACCATGGTAAGTCCACTCTTTTGGATTACATTCGCAAAACGAATGTCGCCGAGAAAGAAGCCGGCGGCATTACCCAACGGCTCGGTGCATACGAGGCCGTACACAAAACCGCCGAAGGCGTTATGCGCCGCATTTCGTTTATAGACACGCCTGGGCACGAAGCGTTTGGCTCGTGCCGCGCGTGCGCAACCGGCGGCGCCGATGTCGCAATTCTCGCCGTCGCCTCCGACGAAGGAGTGAAGCCGCAAACAGTGGAATCTGTAAAAATACTGACCGCATATAAAATCCCGTTCGTCGTAGCGCTTACAAAAACCGACAAGCCAAACACTGACTTGGAGCGCGCAAAGCAATCGCTTGCAGAAAAAGAGATTTTTGTAGAGGGGTACGGCGGAGCTATACCGTTTGCGCCGGTGTCGGCAAAAACAGGCGCGGGCATTTCAGAGCTTCTAGACCTAGTATTGCTACTTGCAGATATGAACGCAAAGCCGTGCGATTCTATTAAGCTTGCGGAAGGATTGGTGCTAGAGTCGGAGAGGAGCGCGGCTAAGGGCATATTCGCAACACTCGTAGTGCGCGAAGGCGCGCTCCGCAAAGGGCTCTCGCTCGTTGCAGGCAAATCGCTCTCTACTATGCGCCTTGCCGAAGATTATGCGGGCAAACCGCTCGTATCAATAGGGTGCGGACAAATCGCGCGAGTCGGCGGCTGGAGCGAGCCGCCAGTGCCGGGCGAGAGCTTCCGAGCATATGAAAACAAGAAAGATGCGGAACGAGCGATAACAGAAGCATCCGCCGCTCAAAATACACCAAAAAAGATTTTAGAAAAGAAAGACGAAACAGAACGAGTGGTCATACCTCTTATAGTAAAGGCAGACACCGCAGGAAGCATTGCGGCGATAAAGCACGAAGCAGATAAAATCGGAAATGATAAAATTGCCGTGAGTATCGTAAGTGCGGGACAAGGAGATGTGGGCGAAGGCGACTTACGGCTCGCTGGTAGCATTGGGGGCTCGCTCGTCATCGGCTTCAATGTAGGGCTGGATGCTGGCGCGAAAAACGCGACGCGCGCGACTGGAGGCGCTGTTGTACATATTTTTGACATTATTTACCGCCTCGCTGAATTTCTGGAGGAAACGGCTCGCGCGCGCACTCCGAAGGAGAAGCGCGAGGAAGTGTCGGCGCAGGCGCGCATTGTAAAGATATTCTCGGAAGAAAAGGGGGCGCAGGTGGTCGGCGGCAAAGTATTGGAAGGAACGCTTGAAACCGGAGACGAGTTCCAGATTGTGCGTCGAGGCGTGCGTATCGGCACCGGGAAGATTAAAGAGTTGCAAAAGTTTAAAGAGCGCGTTCGTGAAGCAGCTGTTGGAGCAGAGTTTGGCGCTCGCGCTGCGTACACATTCCCGCTTGCACAGGGAGATACTATTGAGGTGGTGAAGATTATTGAAGTGTAGCCATGCAAAACGAAAAGAAAAAATCGCGGCTTGCCGAAGAGATAGTGCGCGAAGCGGCGCGCTTTTTGGAGCAAGAGTCCAACCGCCTCGCGCTAATTACAGTAACAAGCGCAGTGCTTTCAGACAAAAACAATAGAGCGACGGTGTTACTCTCTATACTCCCCGAATCGGAAGAAGAAAAAGCGATTGCGTTTGCAAACCGCCGCGCTAGAGCGTTCCGTAGATTTTTGGGGCAGGCGGCGCGGATGCGCCGCCTGCCCGAGATTTACTTCGCGCAGGACCCCCGCGAGAAGAATCGCCAGCGGATTGAGGAATTGTCGCATTCGCAGTAGTATAGCG
>CAYIUC010000039.1:0-2332 GCA_964366535.1 uncultured Candidatus Saccharibacteria bacterium
TTACGCTTACGCATTAAAAATAAACGGCTCATAATACCCCCATTGTGAACCCTAGGCGGAGATAGTCAAGAAAGGATTCGATTGCTCCTCGTTAGAAAATGTTGCGCAAAATCCTCGAATAGATTATGGATATTTGGGGTTGGTAGGGGAAAACCATACACAAATAACGCACGGGTGATCTCTTCTGGAATTTTCTTCCCAAGCCTATTATCTATATTTTCAAGATTTGTATATATAAACTCAATATAACTTTCGTTTGAACCATCTCCAAACTGCGAAGTATAAAATGGGGCATTTGGCAGAAAAATAGTATCCGGAGACATGTATTGTGAGAAAATGTCTAATAACTTTTTATAGTTTTTAATTGATTTGTCAGGAGTACTTAATAAGCCGATATACGGCACTACCGTTTCGGTCTCTCTGTACATTGCTAAATTGGGATGGATTAAAGTAATATAATCGTTCCAGTGCTCAACTTTATTGCGAAAATAAAGAAAGCGACTTTTGTTGCGAAACATCTCAGACCCCACAAGGGAATCAAGCATGATTTCATCACTGCGCTTTTCCAAAAATCTAATTAATTGTGATATTTGAGAATAAAGCGTGCACAAGAGTAAAAGTAATTGAAAGAAAGGGTCTGTGTTTTCGTTAAGACGCATGGGGGCGTCTTGAGTAGAGATTGCTTTTGCTAGGTTAGATAAACGATAAAAGTACGAGCGAGAAAACGAATCAAAATTTTTATATGCGATATTTGTATATCGCAGTTTATATATGAGTGGTGTATATAAGTTATCGTCCGATTGACACACCATTGATTCAATTAGTACATCTAGGGGCGTATTTTTTGTTCCCATTTTCCAATTTTCTATACTATATATTACTACCATTACTAATGTGAAGGCATACGACTTTCACACAATCTTGCCGACGGTTTCGTATTGTTTTCATTTATACATCCTATAACATTCTTGTTTTTCTATCTCCGCCTTATCACGCTCTTCCTGCATTAGTGTATTACCCTCATCAAGGGGTACAGGCGAACAATTATCTTTTCTATCGGAATACTGCATATTAAAGGACTCGCATTTAGATTTAAAGTCGGGGTCTCTTGTCTCCATAACAAGATCGCGCACAAGCGCAATCCCTCTCTCCATTACAACCTCTGCGTTATTGAGACATTGCTCGAGTTGTTCTCTGTCTGCCAACTCCTGCCGATCATCTCGTGAAGGTATGAGTTTATATGCAACAGAAAGAACAAATATAATAATCAATAGCAACACAATGCTTTTGATATTAAAGTCGCCAAGGATAGATTTGTTTGGTGATTGGTAGTTTTTGTTTTCCATATAATAAGTTATGTGATTAAAACTCACTCACAAAACACCACTTCCTCTATCGGCATTTTTAATTGCTCCGCGAACCATGCGCGGACGGTTTCTTCGTCGCCGAGCGCGTCAATAAGTTTGTTTTGAAGGGCAAGTGAGGCGGGCATTGATGAACCGTCAGCAAGTTTCGCTACTTGTTCAACCGGCAGATTTCTGTTTTCCGCGACCTCTTTTACAAACTGCTCATGATAGATTTTTAAGTCGCGCTCAAGCAGGGCGCGCTCGTCAGCGGTAAGCTGCTTGTCTGGGTTTCCGTAGTCCTTGAATTGCGCGGATACTAGCGAAATATACCGGACGCCGTTTTCTGCATTCTGCTCCGTGTTATCTAAATACGACATTGTTATACCAATGCTTCCGATATCGGAAAAGGGGGAGGCAAAAATAATATCCGCCCCCGTCGCGGCAAGATACGCGCCCGAAGTCCCCGCTTCTCCGATAAGTGCGGCAACGGGCATTGCCGATGCCTTGAATAAATTCGCGATGACTTCCGAGGCAACAGGGGTTCCGCCATACGAATCAATAGGCGCGAAAATGCCGCGTATATTCGGGTCATCTTGCGCCGCCTGAACCGTGGCGCGAACATCTCCCGCGCTTGTTGTTATTAGCGCATCTTCGCCTACATAGCCATTTGCCCCGTCATACGCGATGATATCGCCAACAATCGGAATCACGGCAATATTGCAGTAGCCATCACTCAATAAAAAACTCCCATCGTATCCGCTCCGTTCATCATACCAGCTTCCGAATGCCTGAAGTCCGAGAATAAACACGATAAGAATCGCGACGGCGCACAAGACAATGATCCCGATTTCATGACGAAGTGTTTTCATAATCCCCATTGTGAACCCTAGACGGAGATAGTCAAGAACTAATTCTTTCAGTGTCCATGGCCGGTTTCTATGTGTCCGTCAAAAATGTTTGGGTCGGCTTCACCTTCCACATGAAGT
>CAYIUC010000040.1:0-2261 GCA_964366535.1 uncultured Candidatus Saccharibacteria bacterium
TTAATTGCTAATTGCGCGCAATTGTAACCTGTCCTACTTCAAAGGTGGCGGGGGGTTTTTTGACTTTTTGGGATTTGAGAAGTATACACCCTGTTTTCGGACAGGAACGGTATATTTCTCAGAATGAACAGCAGGTCTGACTCTAGGTCGGACTATGCCCAGTACCCGGGCCGCTGTGGCTTTGTAGCAAGCCACGGATGAAGCGTGTCCTTGAGGCACGAAAACCAACCTCTTCTTACACCTAGGGACCCTCAATTTCAGAGGGTGGTGGGGTACTCGTTTGCGTTCTGCAATAATCGCCTCCGCCACACCTAGGGACCCTCAATTTCAGAGGGTGGTGGGGTACTTAAGAAAAAATGGAAAAGGAAAGCGGGGCGAGACACCTAGGGACCCTCCAAAAGTCATTTTTTAACGCCCCCGCTTTCAGCGGGGGCTTTTTTACACCTTGTCTCATGCCGCAAACTGGGAAAGATAGGTTGAAAGAGTGTGGTATGGTGGATACTTTTCTCAAGTTCTAAAGCAACCAATTTTATCCAATATGCAAGTGTTATGCAGTACCCAAGTTTTCTATGGTAATATCGGCGTTCCAGTTCTTTTTTAATTGCGAATATAAAATGCCCGATCTCCTGTTCAGAAATATGCAAGACAACTTTCTTTTTCTTTCTGAAGAATGTAAGAGCCGTCTTGTCTACCAAAACAGGGCGAAGCCATTCCATAAAGTCGTACACAAGAGGATGTGCGTTGGCCGATTGCGCGCGGTGAAAGAGCCCCAGTTCTGTCGGTAGATTTAATTCCAAAAACAATTTTACAAGCCAGCCGACAAGAAAGTGGTATCCGATATCCAACAGTTGATTGCACGGGTCTCCCGCATGGGGTTTCCGAGAGTTCCATACGGCATGAGTCGCCATATATGTACCGCAAACATTCCAATATGCTTTTGCGGCGCGCGCCTCTACCAAAAGTAATGCATTCACCGCTTGCACGCCAGCCGCTTGTTCTAAAAATGGTTGTGCTAATAGGATCTCTCCTAATATAGAAAACTGATAGCGTATTTTCTGCGACAAGAACACCTTCGCTGTGTTTAAGGCGTGTTTTTTCCGAAAGGCAATGAGTTTTTCTAGGAAAAGTGCGTTCATACAGTAGACATTCTTGCCGTGCCGTCAGCGCGAATGGATGAGGCAGTGGGAAATCCTTCAACTCCGTTCAGGACAGTTGCGTACGACGCAACTGCAATCATAAGCGCGTTGTCGATCGTGTGAGAGAGTTCGGGAATAAACAAGGGAATACACTCCGCCGCCGCGAGTTTTGCAAACTCGCGGCGGATATGCGCATTTGCGATAACACCACCCGCGACGATGAGTGTCTTTGCTCCAGATTCTTGCAAAGCTCGCTTCGTTTTTGTGACCAATACTTCCGTCACCGCATCTTCAAATTCGCGCGCAATGGCGGCTTTTGTGTGTTCGTCGGGTACGCCGATTTTTTTAAGCAAATACAGCACGGCGGTTTTTAGCCCAGAAAAAGAGAAATCAAAGTCTGGAGAGTGGAGCATGGGTCTAGGCAAAACGAACGGAGGCAAGGCGTTTTGCAAAACTGGGGTGGGGGCGTGGCCATTCAATTCTGATTGAATGGGGGGGAAAGTTTTGCAAAACGCGCTTGCCGGAGTTCGTGTAATCTCAGCAATCTTCGAAATCTCCGGTCCGCCTGGGTAGGGGAGCCCCAAAAGCCGCGCCACTTTGTCAAACGCTTCGCCGACGGCATCGTCGCGTGTCTCGCCAATAAGTCGGTATTTTCCGTAATCTTCCATCAAATCCAATTCCGTATGACCCCCACTTATAAGCAATGCGAGCGCAGGAAATGTTGGTTTGTAAATTTTTGTGTTGCGAAGCAAAGCAGAATATATATGCCCCTCCATATGATTCACCGGCACAAGAGGTACGCTCCACTTTTCTGCAAGTGTGCGTGCAAAATTGATGCCCGCCCAGAGACATGGCTCCAGCCCTGGCCCGTATGTAACTGCAACTGCATCCGCTTTCTCGATTTTTGCTTCTTTTAATACCGCTTCTAAAATCACAGGCAGATTTTTAATATGTTCGCGCTTAGCGAGGTTAGGGAACACGCCGCCGTATGGTGCGTGTAGCGCAGCTTGCGACAGAGTTATATTCGCGCGAATACGAATCTCGGCACTTTCAAGAGGTTCGCATACCTCTATGATGCAAACGGCGGTCTCGTCGCACGAGGTTTCTATTGCAAGAATGCGCATG
>CAYIUC010000041.1:0-2011 GCA_964366535.1 uncultured Candidatus Saccharibacteria bacterium
GATGTCTTCGTATTTTCCGTCTTTCTTGCGCCATTCGTGATAAGTGCTTGTTATCTTCTGTGTGTCCTCATCGGTAAACTCGCGGTGTGTACGGTCTACAAGGTGTCCCATTTCGGAAGCGTCAATGAAAAGTATCTCACCGGTGCGCTTACGGTCTCCGTTGCCGAGACGCTTGCGAGAGATGAACCAAATACAGGCGGGAATGCCGGTGTTGTAAAAGAGTTGTTTCGGGAGAGCAACGATGCAGTCCACCAAATCTGCTTCTACTACTTTCTTTCGTATTTCGCCCTCTCCAGAAGTGTTTGAGGATAGAGAACCGTTTGCAAGCACCATTGCCATAACCCCTTTTGGCGCTAGGTGATAAACCATGTGTTGTAACCAACTGAAGTTTGCGTTTCCATCGGGCGGTAAGCCGTACTGCCAGCGCGGGTCGCCCTTCAGTATGTCCCAGCCCCAGTCGCCCTGATTGAAAGGCGGATTTGCCAGAATATAGTCCGCCTTCAAATCCGGGTGTGCGTCTTTGAGAAATGACCCTTCGCTATTCCATGCCACCTGCGAGCCGTCTATGCCGCGTAAGGCGAGGTTCATTCGGCACAGCCGGTAAGTAGTGTGATTGCTCTCTTGTCCGAATATGGAAATGTCGTCAATGCGTCCTTTGTGAGCAAGAACAAACCTCTCGCTCATGACGAACATACCTCCTGAACCACACGCGGGGTCGTATACGCGTCCGTGCAGTGGTTCTATCATATCCACCATCAACTCAACGATACTGCGCGGCGTATAGAACTGCCCTCCTTTCTTTCCTTCGGCAGAGGCGAACTCGCCGAGGAAGTATTCGTAAACGCGCCCGAGTATGTCTCTTGACTTCGCGGCTTCATCGCCAAGCGCGATGTTGCCGATAAGGTCAACGAGTGCGCCGAGTGCGGCTTTATCAAGGTTCGGCTTCGCGTACTCCTTCGGCAGTATCCCTTTGAGAGTTGGGTTTGTCTTTTCTATCGCTTCCATCGCCGCGTCCAAATCCTTTCCGATTGACGGTTGTTTGGCTCGTGCATGGAGATACGACCAACGCGCGATGTCTGCCACATAGAAGACGCCCTCGGCTCGGTATTCATCTTGGTCTTCAGGGTCTGACCCTGCGTGTTCGCCCTCGCCCTTGATAAGTTTCTGGTGCAGTATCTCAAATGCGTCTGATATGTACTTCAAGAAAATGAGACCGAGCACGATGTGTTTGTATTCGGCGGCGTCAATGTTCTTGCGCAGTTTGTCTGCCGCCTTGAACAGTTGCGCTTCCAGTCGTTCCACCTTGCCGTTTCCGTTTCCAGTTTTCATCTTTATTAAGAACATAATGCCACAAAATCGTATTTATTTCTACCTGAAACACTCGGTTTATTCGCTAAAGGTTAGTAATAGGGGTTTTCTGAATAACGCTCACGCCCGCCCCTCTCATTCGCTCGCGCAGTTCGCTCATAGACATCACGCCAACTGCGTGTACGTTTTTACTCGGTATGCTCTTCGGAGCATACGACCCGAAGATTTTGAGTATCATATCCGCCGCTCTCAACTGTGCATTTGGGTTATCAGCGTACCCGTACGCTACGCGCGACGTATCACCATGCACTATCTTGGAAATCGTAATACCCCCTTCATTTAGATAATCTAGGATTTGCTGGTCTGTCAGACACTCTTCGTGTTCTCTGTATGGAGGAAAGGGGAAGTTCACCGGGGTCTTGGCTTTCAAGTTATCGCGGAGCGTCCTGACTGGTTCAGTCTCGTCTACCATTCCCAACTCCCCCAACACTTTCCTAACCGTGGGACTGCCGAACACTCTGTCGGGGTTCTTCGCCATTGCCTCGCTGTACCCCGCCTCTCGTATGGCTTTCCCTTTGTTTTTTCCACCATTTTCCACCAAGTTCACAACGGCTCGGACTTGCCTGACCGTAGGGTGTCTTCCCTCTGTTTCCATGAGGAGTGCTCTGATTGTGGTTGCGCCGATGTCCATAGGGGTATATTA
>CAYIUC010000042.1:0-1732 GCA_964366535.1 uncultured Candidatus Saccharibacteria bacterium
TCTTACTATCTCAACGATAAAAAGAATGTCCAAAACCGTCTCCAAATAATATTTTGACAACTATTTAATATTTAGAATATGCTTTATGAATGACATTTCTAACACGAGAGGAAGTGGGGAAGTACCTACGGGTTCACCCGAGGACGGTAGACCGTTGGATAAAAGACGGCAACCTGAAGGGATACAAACTGGGAGGCGGCAAGACCTCATTGTGGCGAATACCGGAAAGCGAGGTCAAGAAGTTTTTGAAGAAACACGCTAGTAAGAAAACAAAATGAACAACCCTCTTGAAAAAACTATAAGAATGATTGCCGTCTATGCTCGCGTCTCAACCGCAAAACAAGAAGAAGACGGCACTATTGAAACTCAACTCGTGCCAGTGCATGAATGCGCCAAGAACCTCAACTTTACTATCGTCAAAGAATATCTTGATGACGGCTGGAGTGGTGATACGTTAGTGCGTCCTGCTCTTGATGAGTTACGCCAAGACGCGAAGTCTAAATCTAGACCTTGGGACGCAGTCCTATGCTACGACCCAGACCGTCTCGCTCGTAGATACTCCTATCAAGAACTTGTGATGGACGAACTGCGGGAGGCAGGCGTTGAGGTAATGTTCGTTACCGTCTCTGCTCCCAAGAATAGTGAAGACAAAATCTTACATGGCGTTCGTGGTCTATTTGCCGAATATGAGCGAGCAAAGATTTCGGAACGCTTCCGTTTAGGGAAACTTCGCGTAATAAAGGAAGGACATATTCTCGTGAGCCAGCCCCTATACGGATATTCCTATATTCCAAAGAAGGACAAACAACATGGCTATTATGAAATAAACCCGGAGGAAGCACGGGTTGTGAAAATGATTTTCGGGTGGGTTGCTAACGAGAGCATGACTATCCGACAAGTTGTCCGCAAACTACAATCGCTCGGTATCAAACCAAGAAAGAGCAAACGAGGTGTCTGGAACACAAGCACTCTAACCACCATGCTTCGCAATGGAGCGTACATGGGTGAAGCGCATTGGAGAAGTTCTATTGCTGTCGTGCCTGAAAATCCAACCAGCAAAGAGAAGTACCGCAAAATCAAGAAAAGCAGTCGTAAGCCGAGACCTAAAGAAGAATGGCTTATCGTGCCCGTACCAGCCATCATTGAGAAAGAGTTATTTGAGAGGACACGCGAACGGCTTACAGAGCACTCAACTCTTTGCCCAAGAAATAAAAAATACGAATATCTGTTCGGCGGCAAAATGTGGTGTGCCTGTAGTCAGAAAAGAGTTGGTGCGGGACGCCAGAAAGGTAAATACCTATACTACGATTGCTGTGAGAAGATTTTGTGTTTCCCTTTGCCGAGGAAATGCTACGAAAATCCAATAAACGCGCGAATAGCCGATAAACTCGTATGGCAGAAACTTTCCGCACTTATGAGTTCCCCCGAGTTGCTTGCCGGACAAATCAAGCGGTGGACGAGTGCGCGGAACGCCACGGCGAAGTTTTCAGTCGGAGACACTGCGACGATGGAAAAGCAAATCGCAAGCCAGAGACAACAAGAAGAGCGATATACCAAGGCGTATGGAGCTGGGCTTTTCTCAATGGAGCAGTTGAAGGGATACACACTACCGATACGCGAAACAATCTCGTCGCTTGAACTGCAAATAAGCAAAGCGCGACAGGAAGCGAGAGAGATCGGCACTGATGCATTACCAAGTGAGAAGGAGTTGAAAACCTTCGCACAAAGTACG
>CAYIUC010000043.1:0-1669 GCA_964366535.1 uncultured Candidatus Saccharibacteria bacterium
TAATTGCTAATTGCGCGCAATTGTAACCTGTCCTACTTCAAAGGTGGCGGGGGGCTCTTTGTATGCACACAAGAAACAAAAAACCGAAAGTTGCTTATACCTTTCGCACTGCTCAAAAATCAAGGCTCAGGTACGTTGCGCAAAGGGAAAACCGAACAATTTCTAACCTGGTCAATCTTGCCGTTAAAGAATTCATCGCTCGACAGGACATCACTCGACACAACTGGAGCAGTTGGGAGATTTAACCTAATCTCTCCGTCCCGCGATCTGAAAATGGTCGCGGGGTTTTTATTTAAAATAACGCCTCCGTTTTTGAAAGGAAAGTGCAAATCGGTGCGCTTCGCTGTTTGCAAGCAAAATCGCCTTTTCCACCTCTCGCCACGACATTCCACCAGCCTTAGGCTGGTTGGAATGTTTGTACGGAGAGTGGAAGCCGAGAATCTCGCGCGGCTTGTGGTGCTCGTCTTTCACTACTGCGACTACAGGTATAGAAAGTCCGTGCACGGCGAGCGCGCGCTCTGCGGCGCGCTTTTGTATCGCGTTGCCGTCTACTACTACAAGATTCGGCATATGCCACCCTGTGTGCGCGAAGCGGCGCGCGAGTATTTCTTGTAGCCCTGCTACTTCGTTTTGCGTTTTCGTACTGCGAATTTTAAATAAACGATATTCGCTCGGCTGCATTACTCCATTTTCGACAACCGCCATAGCGCCCACAATTCCCTTTCCGCCAAAGTGCGACAAGTCGTATGCATCAATGCGAATGCATTTTTGATCTCCCCCTTGATTAAGGGGGAGTGCCGAGCGTAGCGAGGCGAGGGGGTGGCTTCCTATAAGCGCGACATCCTGAATATGCTGGAGCGAAAAGAGCTGGCGCTTTAGCTCGCCGGCTCGCTCAAACTCCTCGGCGCGCGCGGCGCGCGCCATCTCCCGTTTCAGTTCCTTCACTATTTTTATCTTTTTTCCAGCAAGAAATAGTGCGAGACGCGCGATGTGTTTCTTATATTCCTTCGCAGATATCTCGCCTGTGCACACGCCCGGGCACAAACCAATTTGCCGATTAAAACACGGCTTCGGCGTTCTGTTGTTCTTGAGAACATCAGCATAAGGATTGCAAGTGTCGCGGAATGGAAAGATCTTGCGAATTATTTTGAGCGCGGTACGCAGATGAGTACTATTTGGAAAAGGACCAAACACGAAGCGGAACGCGCGAAGTGTGTTCTTCTCTCGCACGAGCAAAACGCGCGGGAACTCCTCGTGAGTGATTACGATGCGGTTGAAACTTTTGTCGTCTTTAAGTTCTGTGTTGTACGGCGGCTTGAATTTCCGTATCAAATCTGCCTCCAAGAGAATCGCCTCCAACACGGAATTGGTTTTCTTATAATCAACAGATCGTGCATCGGCAAGCATCTTCGCAATCCACGAACTACGCTTTTCTGCAAGGTCAGACGCAAAATAACTACGCACACGGCTCTGTAAAGAAGTCGCGCGACCAATGTATAACATCTTATTATTGCGCCCTAGAAAGAAGTATACGCCAGGGCTATCGGGCAAGCGTTTCTTCGTGAGTGCTTGACTGGGCATAGCGAGTATGCTACCATATTTCCCAGAAAGGAAACCTCCCGCTACCCCTCAAGTAGGACAGACGCTGTTAGGTTCTCATAATACTCCT
>CAYIUC010000044.1:0-1515 GCA_964366535.1 uncultured Candidatus Saccharibacteria bacterium
ACGACACAGAGCCGTTATAATCGGGCCGCCATATGTTCATTTGGAACGACATCGCGCTTCCTGCAGTATCGCCTGTACTGGAACACGAAACCGATGCACCGCCTGGTGGAATGGTCGCCGTGCCATGCCCCCATGAGCCGCCATATGAACCATTTTTCCAGTAGAAACAATCTTTGGTAATAGTAATAGTGCTTCCACTGCTGTTTGACACAAACTCGGAAAGCGTATACGGCGTACCTGGGTAAATCGTGGACGGCGAGTACGATAGCGCAAATGCGCGCGGCGCAATGGTAAAGAATGCTAAAACTGCAACGCTCACGCATACCAGCACCAAATATACGGAAGAATGTCTTTTCATTGTTGTTGTAGCGCTGTCTCAAGCATCGCGACCTCGTCGGGAGAAAAATGCAATACCGACTGATTGGCAATGGCAACACCGCCCTGAATCTGTGGGCTTTCTACTGATAAACTCACGCGCAAAACGCTCTTTTCGCGCTCGCCAAGTGATTTTTCAGATGCAACTCTAGAAAGCACCATTTGTTTGAACATAGCAATGAGTTCTTCTTCACGCACATCACGCACAACATATCCGTCTGTACCAACCGGAAGAAATAGCGGTGTCGTGATGTCGGCCCCGCTAAAGCCCATTTCGTATACTGGCGGCGTAAATTCCGGTTCGGACAGCGCTGTGTCTGCGCCTGAATACCCGCCCCGCCATACTGAAACACCAAAGAAAAGTACTAGAGCGGCAAGTGCCACCACTTCAAACACGATTGTTTTTTTGCTCGTTCCTTGATTCATCATTATTGCACCTTTAGTGCTTCAAAGATTGCATTGGTTTCCGCATCGGTAAACTTATAGAGATGCGCTTCCATAAGCATCGTCTTCCCCAGCGCTTCGCGCTCATTTTCGGTGAGCGGTACGCCCGTTCCGACGCGCTCAAGAATCTCGCGTTTGTGATTCTCTATCGCGCTCTCTTGCGAGGTAGAAAGAGGCGCTTCGCCTACAAGCTGTTCGCGGCTTATTTCCGGCGCGTTCTCTACTCCGCGCTTAAACATTCCGCTCGTATACGCATACCACACGCCGCCGACAATAATAACTAAAATAATTATCGCGTAGAGCGTTTTCATACCGCCTCCTTGCGGCGTTTGTACAGTAGTTTGACCTGGCATTTGATCTGGATTCATATGCTTAAAAATATATTACTTAATAATACTACCCTCCTATCGCCTTAAGAATAAGCGCGCGTTCGCGGTCGCTAAACCGGTACTCGCGGAACCGCTCGCCCGAAAGCAACTCAAAGAGCCGCTTTTTGTCCGTATCGCCGAGCGCTCTGCCGCGCTCGGCAAGATGCAAAACCTCAGCGCGAGCGCCGTCCTCTCCTCCGCCACTTGCCCCTCCTACAGACGGTGCCCCGCCGCGAAAGAAAAAGATGCCGAGCGCTACGGCGATAATTAGCGCCGCCCAAAGCGTAAGCGTTTTTGCCGCGCCATTTTCCATACTACCCCTCTATTA